>DAIOEN010000004.1:0-34145 GCA_036746235.1 Vulcanimicrobiota bacterium
ATGAGGAGGAGATTATTATGGCACTCAGGGAAATGATAAGGGCTTCATCTGATGACGTGGTAAGAGAATTACTTGAATACAGAGATAAAGCACTTCACGATGAAGCTACAAGACTTTTTGAGGCAAGAGAAGAAGGCATGGCTGAAGGCATGGAAAAAGGCAGAGAAGAAGGCAAAATAGAAGCAGCAAGAAAACTACTTAAAGAGGGAATGAAAAGAACCGATATTGCAAGAATACTGGAACTTAAAGAAGAAGATTTTTAAAGGAGAAAACGAATTTTTAGTATGTCACGAAAAGAAATGACCTACTCTGAAAAGGTAGCAATAGAATTACGTGAACACAGAGAGAAAGCACTTCACGATGAAGCTACAAGACTTTTTGAGGCAAGAGAAGAAGGCATGGCTGAAGGCATGGAAAAAGGCAGAGAAGAAGGCAAAATAGAAGGCAAAATAGAAGGCAAAATAGAAGCAGCAAGAAAATTTCTTAAAGAGGGCATGAAAAGAACCGATATTGCAAGAATACTGGAACTGAAGGAAGAAGATTTTTAAATTATGGGTAAATACGACGAGGCGTGGAAGGAAATAATAGAAAATCTTTTTGAACAATTTATGTACTTTTATATGCCAGACCTGGCAGAAGATATAGATTTCACTAAAGGCTTTACCTTTCTGGACAAAGAATTCCAGACTATAGCAGGCCAATCGGAAGATACATCAAGAATACTGGATAAGCTTATCAGGGTATACCTGAAAAATGATGAAGAAACATGGATACTGGTTCACATCGATGTACAGGAAGAAAGTAAAGATGATTTTGCCGGAAGAATGTTCAGGTATTTCTATAGAATATTTGATAAATATAATAAAAAGATAGTAAGTCTTGCCTTGTTTACAGGGACAAGCAGAACATATCAATTAAAATACGACTATAATTTTTATAAAACAAAATTGTTATACGAATACAGACATGTTAAGCTGGTAGATTATAAAGAAAAACATCTGCTTGAAAATAAAAACCTCTTTGCCCTTGTAACACTTGCAGTAAAGTACAGTCTTAAGAGTAAAACAGATGAAGAAATGAGAGCTAAATTCATAAGAAAACTCATAAAGCTTATGATAAATCGGGGATATAACAAAGAAGACATTGCAAATCTGATAAGATTTATAGATGTCCTGCTGGAAGTTGAAGATGAAAAATTAAACAGGTTAATTTATGAAGATATTTATGAACTTTATAAAAAAGAAGGTGGTCTTATGTTTCTTGCAAACTTTGAACGGAAGGCTATGGAACAGGGGCTGGAACAAGGCAGGATGGAAGGTCTGGAAGCAGGCAGAATGGAAGGTCTGGAAGCAGGCAGGATGGAAGGTCTGGAAGCAGGCAGGATGGAAGGTCTGGGAAAAATGATAGAAACGGCAAAGAACCTGTTAAGAAAAAAAATTGATTTAGATACAATAGCTGAATGTACAGGGTTAACCATAGATATGATAAGGAATCTGATAAAAGAAATAAAGGATTTAGAATAACGTTATGCTCCTTGCAAAGTTTGAGCAGAAAGCTATGGAAAAAGGCATGGAAAAAGGCCTCAGACATACAGCCATAAAAATGATGGAAGATAAAGTTGACATAGAGCTTATAGCTAAATATACAGGACTTACACTGGAAAACATAAAGAAAATATTTGAGGAAGAAAGTAAAGAGAAGGAGTAAAGAGAAGGAATAAATGGACGAGAAAATAATTACAGAAGAAATTTCTGAGACAACAGAAGAAGTAAAAGAAGAAAAAAAGTTCCCCCTTTGAATACGATATATTTTTATCTTACAAAGGGGTGTAATCTATGCTGCCGGCACTGCTGGGTGGCACCGAAACACCAGACCGAAGAGACGAAATATCCGGAACTTTCTCTTGACCAGTTCAGGTCTGTTATAGAACAGGCAAAACCTCTGGGGCTTACAGGTGTGAAACTTACAGGGGGAGAACCTCTTATGCATTCTCAGATCAGGGAGATACTTCAGATTATAAAGGATGTAGATCAGATCATAGCATGATAAAAACGTAAAGTTTGATTTACAAGGAGATTTTATCAATGGAAGTTATGTATACACCAAGATCAGTGGAGATATCCATAACAAATAAATGTAATCTTCGCTGTAAATATTGTTTTCACTTTACAAGTGAAGGAGATACAGGGAAAGACTTATCTTTAGAAGAATGGCTTACTTTTTTCAAAGAATTAAATACCTGTGCTGTTATGGACCTATGTCTTACAGGAGGAGAACCTTTCTGTCGTAAAGATTTAAAAGAAATAATAGAAGGTATAGTAAAAAATCGCATGAGGTTCAACATATTAAGTAATGGAACTCTTATCACAGAAGAATGGGCAAAGTTTCTTCATTCTACAAAAAGATGTAATTATGTTCAGGTTTCCATAGATGGTTCTATTCCCATAAGTCATGATTCCTTTCGAGGAGAAGGAAATTTTAAAAAAGCTATAGATGGAATAAATAATTTACAGAAACATAATGTTTATGTAGCAGTAAGGGTAACAATACATAAACATAATGTTTATGAGCTGGAAGATATAGCAAAATTACTACTTGAAGATATAAAACTTGATTCATTTTCAACAAATTCAGCTGGATATATGGGACTCTGCAGACAGTATAATGATGAAATAATGCTTTCTACAGAAGAAAGAACATTTGCAATGAAAACACTCCTTAAGCTAACAAAAAAATATAATGGCCGTATAAGTGCAACATCAGGGCCACTTGCAGAAGCAAGGGCATGGACTGAAATGGAAAATGCAAGAATAAATGGTAAAGAATGTTTACCTGACAGAGGATATCTTACAAGTTGTGGTGGGCCAATGAGTAAAATATCTGTAAGATCAGATGGAATAATGACACCCTGTAATCAACTTCCACACATGAAAATTGGTAGAATAAATAAAGATAATTTTATTGAAGTCTGGCAGAACAATCCTGTTCTGAATAAATTTAGAGAAAGGCGAAATATAGCTTTAAATAATTTTGAATATTGTCATAACTGTGATTATATAAACTATTGTGCTGGAAGCTGCCCTGCTCTTGCCTATACAATATTTGGTACAGACGAACATCCGAGTCCTGATGCCTGTATAAAAAGATTTTTAGCAGAAGGAGGAAAATTACCAGATTATTAATATTTTTAAAAAACTAATTTGATATAATTTTATCAGTAATATAATAGTTCAGTGTTTTATTATACAATCATATATTATGAAAAAAATTTCTTAACTTATAACAGAGGTAAATTATGGAAGATAAAATAATTAAAGAAGAGAAAGAATATATAGAAAGAAAAGAAGAAAAAAAAGTTCCGAAACTAAATACAATATATTTCTATTTAACAAAAGGGTGTAATCTTTTTTGCAGACACTGCTGGATTACTCCAAAATATCAAACAGAAGAGAGCAAATATCCTGAACTGAAAATTGATCTCTTTAAATCAGTCATAACTCAGGCAAAATCTATTGGACTGACAGGTATAAAACTTACAGGAGGGGAACCATTACTACATTCACAAATTAATGACATTTTAAAATTTATAAAAACTGAAGAACTCAGACTTACTGTAGAAACAAATGGTGTTCTATGTACAGAAGAACTGGCACAACTTATGGCAACCTGTAAGAATCCTTTTGTTTCTGTAAGTCTTGACGGAGCAGATGCAGATACCCATGAGTGGGTGAGAGGAGTACCGGGAAGTTTTAAAGCAGCTCTTAATGGAATAGATAATCTTGTTAAAGCCGGGTTCAGACCTCAGGTAATTATGACTATTATGAACAAAAATAAAAATCAGATAGAAGCTGTGGCCAGACTGGCAGAAAAACATATGGCAGGTTCAATAAAATTTAATATAATGCAACCAACAGGAAGAGGAGAATTTCTGCATAATACAGAAGAAAATTTGAATATCAAAGAGCTTTTAGAAATTGGTGAATGGATAGAAAGAGATCTTTCTGAAAGAATAAATATAAAAATTCATCACAGTCATCCTCAGGCATTCAGACCTTTAGGAAAAGTTTTTAATGAGGATGGAGATGGATGCAGTAGTTGTGGAATTTTTGGGATTCTGGGAGTACTTGCAGATGGTTCTTATGCATTATGTGGTATTGGTGAATCAATTCCGGAATTAGTTTTTGGAAAAATAGATGAAGACTCTCTTTACAATATATGGTATAATAATATAATATTAAAAGAGATAAGAGAAGGTATTCCTGGAAAATTTGAAGGAATATGTTCAAGATGTTTGATGAAGAATTTTTGCCTGGGTTACTGTCTTGCTCAGAATTATTTTAAATATAAAAATCTATGGAAATCCTACTGGTACTGTAATGATGCTTATAATTTAAATCTTTTTCCTGAAGATAGACTATTTCCAGATGGATGTATAAAAAAATAGATAGTATATGTTGAAATGATGTATAATTTTAATAAAATTTAAGGAGGTATGTTTATGAAATATAAAAAACCGGTTTTAATCTGTATGAATGCTACAAATACTGCTCTGGGAGCCTGTGAAGCAAATGGTTCTGGTGATGCATATTGTAATCCTACTGGAATAACTGCAGCAGGTCGTTGTGGTGCTGCAGGACAGTCTGCTACAGGTACAAGTGTCTGCGATCCTAATGGATGGACAGCTACAACCTGTTATACAAATGGAGTGGGGCCGACAGGAACTGTTAGTTGTAATGCTGTCGGTGAAACTGCAACAGGAGGTCCTTGTACCAGTAATGGAATTGCCGCAACAACAACATGTTCATCTGGTGGAGGTGGTTCTTAAATAATTAAAGTAAATACATCAGAGTTTATAAAATTAATCTAAAATATAGAGGGATTTCTTTGCTAGAACTTTCAGATAAAAACATTATAAGTATGAATTTAACTTTATCCAACAGAAAAAATTGGAATATTATCGGACTTGCTTCCTGTAAAGAATGGATTAGCAATTTTTTCAATATTATAAAGCCTGAATCCTTCAGTTCATCAAAAGCCACAAATCTGGTTTATATTAGAGCAAAAGAGAAGAATGCAGAAGATATTTTAAAGAATGTGGATATATTACCTGAACTTCCTTTAGAAGGTTGGAATATTTCCAGATTAGCATACTTAAGATTTTTATATCATCCTGAAATTAATTATATTATTTGTGATATAGGGAAAATACAGGAAGAAATAGAATTTACCAAAATGCAATTAGCCTTATTTCCTTTATACAGAGAAATAATTAATGAAGGAGGACTTTTAGTTCACAGTGCCTTACTTGAATATAAGAGAGATGGTATAATAATAGGAGGGCCGGGGGGAAATGGGAAAAGCAGTTGCTGCATGCGTATAGTATCCCCCTGGGTACCTCTCTGTGATGACTTGACATTAATAGTAAAGAACAAGAATTATTACGGTCATCCTTTACCAACATGGAGTAATTATATACTAAAAAAAAATGAACCCTTATTTAATACCAGTATTGAATATTTTATTCCAATAAAAGCAATTTTTTTTCTAGAAAAAAGTAACGAAGATAAAATTATACCAATAAGACAGAGAGAAGCTGCATTTAAGTTAACTCAATTATCTCTTCAAGTAACAACTTTATTTTTAAGTAATATAAAAAAAGAAGAAGCAATAGAAATAAAAGCAAAGTTATTTGAGAATTCATATGAACTGGCCAGTAAAATTCCCTGCTACATCCTCCGCCACTCCCTCCACGGCGAATTCTGGAAAGAGATAGAGAAGGTGCTCTGAGACAGGGATTTGGGGGGATTTTGGGGATTAATGGGATTTTATAGACGTTATTTTCTTGTTCTTCAGTATTTTACATTCATGGCCCGGCAGGGAGAATTAGCATTTTGGGGGATTAAGAGGATTTTATATCTGCTATTTTCTTGTTCTCCAGCCTCCTGAATTCCAGACTTTTTGCTCCGAAGATGTCTGAACGGGAATTTGGGGGGATTTTCGGGATGGGCAGGATTATTTAGATGTTATTTTTTTGTTCTCCAGCCTTCTGAAATCCAGGCTTTTTGCTCCGAAATTAATAAGTAGTCCTGTTTTTAATTTAAAAGCCTCCAGGTAATTCAGAGCCTGTGCAAGATGCACTGGTTCTAATTTTATAAGGGCTTTTATTTCTATCAAAACTTTTTCTTCAACCAGAAAATCTACTCTTCTGGTACTTACCTGTATTCCATCATAATATACAGGCATCTCCTGTTCTCTGACAAAGCTTAACCCCTGCTTTTGCATCTCTATGGCAAGACATCTTTGATAAATAACTTCCTGAAAACCATTACCCATAGCAGAATGCACTCTCATTGCAGAACCGATTATTTTATGTGTAACTTCATCCTGTATTTCTTTTTTCATAAAGTTTATCACATATATCCTGGATTGAGACAATCCTGGTCATACTTTCCCCACTTGCCGAATAAATTATGCTCTTTTTTCTCTTCTATATTATCCTCTAATTTCGGAAGGATAAAAACCAGAACAGGAGTGTTATCTTTAGCAGGAATAATCTGTAATAGTCTGACACAACCGTTTTCTATAATTCCCGGAATTAATTGCATATAAAAGCCCCCTTTAACAACTCAATTTTTTCGATATTCAGTCACTGAATTACCAGCTCTTTTCCTTTACCTGGCCGGCAACTTTTTTAACATATTCGAGATAGTTTAATCCGGCATCCTCTGCTTCTTTAGCCAGGATCTTTCTTGCTATATGAACCTGTTGCAAAGCCGGATCTTCCGGGAATTCTTCTTTTACTAATATTTCTGTTCTTTCCAGATCTTCTTCAGTCATAAATTTTCATCTCCTAAAAATTTCAGAAATCCCCCCCAATCCCCGTCAGACATTACTACTCTCTACCAATTTTATCCACCAGTTCCATCAGCTTATCTTTACTCATTTTTTTTATCAACAGTTTTGTTATCTCATCTTCTCCAATCTGATTAATAACCTCATCTTTATACTTACTTAATAACCCACCAAGAGGTTCACAAAAAAGAAGTTCCTTTAATCCTTCTTCATCACATCCGGCTTCAAAGGGATCTAATAGTTTCATTAATAACACCTCTTTATTCTACAGGCTTTTCATTTTTTATTTTTGCTATACTTTTTCAGATTTTAAAAAATGTTGAACTTATGAAACCATCTATCATATTACCTTTGTTAGATAAACAACTCGGACTTAACAATTGAATATAATAACTTTTCATCTCCTAAAAATTTCAAACTGCAACACCTGCTTCTTCATCTGCAAGTAATGCTGCATAGTGTAAACAGGCTGTTATATTCATTATCGTTTCGACCTGGTTTTTATCTTTGTATATTCCTCTGTCGCTTCACTGTAAGCATTTTCCATAATTACAGCGACTTTTTTGTTGGCTCTTATACTTTTAGCAGTCAGGTCAAACATACCTGTTATTGTTTCGTTAAGTTTATCGAATTTATCATTTAAAGTATGGAAACCTATTCTTGTTTCCTCCCGAAGAAAAGAAATATCACCTTCTAACTTCTTTTGACCTTCTTCAAGTCTTTTCTGACCTTCTTCAAGTCTTATTATTCTATCTTCCATAATGGCACGCTCCTTTATTCTATGGATATGACTTCAGATGCGGATTTTAAGATTTTCTTTTTTTTTAACTACCGTCTGAGTATATCCATAATCTTCGCCTTTTTTATTTTTCTTCCGGCGTGGATATGTTATTTCTTCTTTTATTTCCAAATGATATATTATTAATGTCTTTTTATACGATATCCTTAAAGACCTGTTTTTCTTACACTGAGAACATCATGACCACAATATTTAAGGTAATCAATAATAGGATCAAATAAATTTTCATCTCCTAAAAATTTCAAACCAAAACACCTGCTTCTTCATCTGCAAGCATTACTGCATAGTGTAAACAGCCTGTTATATCATCGTCTGTAATATTTGGATATGCCTTTCTAATACCTTCCTTATTCTCACCGGCAGCCATAAGGCCTAATATCATATGGACAGGAATTCTGGTTCCTTTGATACAGGGTTTACCACTGCATATGGCAGGATCACATATTATTCTTTCTAATAATCGTTCCATAAATTTCACCTCACATTTTCACCTCTGTATTAATATTATATCATTATAAAAGGTCTTTATATAGATTGGTCATAAAAATTTTCCTGCTACATCCTCTGGCACTCACGGCGAATTCTTCCAAAGAGATAGAGAAGGTGCAAGAACACATTAGCCTGAAAACTGGATTTCATAATTTCTTATCCTGGCAATCTCTCAAATCCTGTAAATCCTGGTCGGCTTTCAGGAAGTTATCTACCAGAGATGCCCTGCCATAGAAATGGCGGGAATGGGGACTCAATTTTATAAGAGAGCAGGAAATGCCTTTATATTACAAAGAAATTCAGGTAGGTACAGGAAGAGTGGATTTTTTGGTGGAAGAAAAAATACTCGTAGAACTAAAAGCCATTACCCATCTTGAAGAAGTACATCTGGCACAGGCACTGAATTATCTGGAAGCTTTTAAACTAAAAACAGGCCTGTTGATTAATTTTGGCGCCAAAAGCCTGCAATTTAAGAGATTAATAAATAAGAAAATAACAGAAAAATAACAATACTCCAGCAATATTTGATGATACAGATATTACACTATCTACTCTCTACTGATTTTATCCACCAGTTCCATCAGCTTATCTTTACCCATTTTCTTTATCAGCAGTTTTGCTATCTTATCTTCTCCCAGTTCCTTGATAATCTCATCTTCTCCAATCTGATTAATAATCTCCTCTTTACCAATCTGATTAATAACCTCCTCCTTATACTTACTTAATAAGCCACCAAGAGGTTCACCAAAAAGAAGTTCCTTTAATCCTTCTTCATCACATCCGGCCTCAAAGGGATCTAATAGTTTCATTAATAACACCTCCCTGTATAATTCATTATATAGGTAAATCATCTCATCATGATAATCCTTCGCTTCTTCAGGGTTCTCAAAAGATTTCTCTACCAATTTCCTTACATTTTCTTCATTATTACTGAATAAATGAAATGGATAATACTCTTTTATAAATGGTAAATCTACCAGATCCATTTCATAATATGGAAAACCTCCTGTTACTCCTCTATAAAATCCATCATCAACTTTCTCAAGTATTACTCCTGCCTCTATCAGGCTATTTCTATATTTTTCAGTAAAATGACTTGATACCGCCCACAGAGATATTTTTTTTCTCTCTTCTATTTTTTTATTTATTCCATACAATTTTCCATATACGTCCAGCTGATATAAATCACACCAGTCAAAACAATCAGTCTTAGATTTAAATTCTATTACATTTATATCATTAAAATATGAATAGGGTTTAGTCAATCCTGTGTAAACTATAGCCTGTTTCTTTATTACTATTATATCTATTCTCAAAGGCATTTTAGCTACTTCTTTTTGCATTTCTATTAGAAAGTTCCGTTTCGTACAGATCCTTTCTATTATCTGAGCAAAATAAGAATGCCACTGAATTTTTACTTCTTTAGGTATATGTTTCATAATTAAATTATATCATGGAGAGCAATAAATATCTATAGAATTGAAGGTGAGATTTTTTGTTACATCCTCCGGCACTCCCTCCACGGCGAATTCTTCCAAAGAGATAGAGAAGGTTGTCTGAACCGGGATGCGCAGGATTAAGAGATTACCAGGATTTTTAATAATTAATTACTGGTAGTAAAGAATTTTCTCTGTAACATTAATTTAATGTGAGGAAAGACAGCTACAGAAATCCTGGCTCTCCTGATAATCTCATAAATCCAGGTTCTGACATCTGCAGGAATATTTCAGCTAAGAAAAGAATATTAAAAGAATTACCTGAATTTTTCAAATTAATATACAGCTATAAAGACCTTTCTCTGTAATATTAATTCAATGCCAGAAAAAACATTCACAAAAATCCCGGCAATCCTGATAATCTCATAAATCCAGGTTCTGACATCTTATCTATGAAAAAAACATTTAATGATGATTTAACACATAAAATTATCGGATGTACTATAAAAGGACACATTAGCCTGAAAACTGGATTTCACAATTTCTTATCCTGGCAATCTCTCAAATCCTGTAAATCCTGGTCGGATTTCAAGAAGTTATCTATCAAAGATGTCTTGCAATAGAAATGTCAGATGAATGGCTCAATTTTATAAGAGAACAGGAAATGCCTTTATATTACAAGGAAATTCAGGTAGGTACAAGAAGAGTGGATTTTCTGGTGGAAGAAAAAATACTTGTAGAACTAAAAGCACTTACCCATCTTGAAGAAGTGCATCTGGCACAGGCATTGAATTACCTGGAAGCTTTTAAATTAAAAACTGGTCTGTTGATTAATTTCGGAGCCTGGTATCATAAAGAGACTGTTTTTTCCTGCCAGCTCTTCCAGGCATTTTTGATTTCTCCTTCCATATCATCTGTAAACCATGTCCACTTGCCGAATAAACTATGCTCTTTTTTCTTTTCTATATTCTTCTTTAATTTCGGAAGGATAAAAACCAGAACAGGAGTGTTATCTTCAGCAGGAATAACCTGTAATGGTCTAACACAACCGTTTTCTATAATTCCCGGAATTAATTGCATATAAAAGCCCCCTTTAACAACTCAATTTTTTCGATATTCAGTCACTGAATTACCTGCTATTTTCCTTTATCTGGCTGGCAACTTTTTTAACATATTCGAGATAACTTAATGCGGCGTTTAACACTCTTCTATTTAAAGGCTTTCCCAATCTTCTAATCTTAAATTTTCAACCCGGCTAAATTCCCTTACATTATGTGTTATAAGTGTTATATCATTTGCAACTGATATAGAGGCAATAATTAAATCATTTGGGCCTATTGGAGTCCCTTTTTTCTCAAGGTTACTACGAATCACTCCATATAATTCTGATGCTTTATCATCAAAAGAAAGAGAGACAAAATTTTTTATAAATTTCTGTAATCTATCAAAGTTTTTTTCAGGTCTTGCACTCTTGATTACACCATAGAACAATTCTGCCTTAACCATTGAACACAATAAAATATCTTCACGTTGTTTTACTTCTAACTGTTTTTTTATACTTTCCGAAGTGCCATTTAAATATTTTATACATGTATTAGTATCAAGCAAATATCTCATTTTATTACCTCTCGTATCTCATATAAACCCTGCTCTGCTCTTTCAACAGGGCTCTCTGCCATAGAACCATATGTTTCTTCAATAAATTCAAGCCATTTCAATTCCCTGTGCATTTCTACAGACTCCATACTGGCTTCAGACTGGACGGTATCTATATGTGATAATGCTTCAAAAGCTTTAATAATTTTATACAGTATTTCTAAATGATCATCACGTAACTTTTCTATTTCATCTTTAATTAACTTTTTAGTAATCATTTTATCACTTCCTCATATTTTTTACTTACAAAGTTTCTGAAGCTATCACATCATTTTCATTTTCAATATTTTTCTTGAAATTTTGTATAATCTCCAAAAAAATAGATAATTTGTCATCAGGAATATCTAATAGTAAACATTTATGTTTTTCCAACTTCTATCAATCCTTAAATAACCCGGGTGGTATGAAGTCTGAAAATTTTGGCCAAGTGGTTTTTGAGCCAGTTCTAAAATTTTCCCATAAGTTTTCGCTTTTTCTATTTCTCTATAATATTCAGAATAATCTTCTTTTTTGTCATATATTTCATATTGAGATTTCAGAAAATCTATTAAACCATGTTCTATATATTCCTTTTTTATTGACCAGTATATAGTCTTTTCATCTTCTTTTTCATCAAATAATTCCAAATCTATCTCTTTGTGTAACTCTTTTATAATTTCTTTCAGAGTCAATTTTTTTGTTTCTATATCATTTTTGGATATTTGAATTTTGGTACAAATTCCTGTGCATAAATAGGTTCCCATGTAAAAATCTCCTTTCAATAATTTTCTTACTGTAAATAATTCTGTGATAATATAGCATAACATAATTTGCAGTATAATCAAGGAAAGGCTATAAAATCTATAGATCTTAATTCATCTATCCATCTCATTATTATTTTTTCAGCCTTTATCACAGGAAAATTTACAGGTGGATATTATTTAAAGAACATGTTTCTGTCACTTTCCTTTCGTAAACTTAATCTATTTTGATTATACCATAAAAAATTAAAGAAAAAAATTGATTTTGTCAGGAAGACATACATACGCATGTTATTGTCATTATTGTTTCTCTGTGATAAAATTTGCTCAGAAGTTAACTCTTTATCTTTTATAAGGAGATTTTGATAGTCTTCCGCTAATACTTTGATTTAGAAAAAATGGCTAATTTATTGAGTTTTTAAAATTGAACAAAACCAGATATTACAAGGATAATTCATATTCAAAGTACTAGCGGAACAGCATCGTTTTTCATGGAAAAAGATAAAAAATTCTGGGTACGATGCTCCGAAGACTATTATAAAGAAATAAAAACTCGTGCAAAGCAAGAAAAACTGAGTATGGGAGACTACATTTTATGTAAAACACTAAATCTTATCCCTGTGAGGATAGATGAGATCAGGGAATATTCCAACAAAGTCAAAGGTAAAGACAACAAAGTCCGGGAATATAAAAAGAGGATGCTGAGCACAAAAACAATATTAAAGCCAGCCTCCGAAGTTATACAAGAAGGGTAGGTGAACGGTATGCCACTTGTAGAAGAAAGAGTTGACAGATTAGAAGAACTTGTTGCACAGACACAGTCAATGCTTCAAAGTCTGCCTTTTGAGGTAAGCAGAACACAGATAATAGTAAGCAATATAAGTAAAGACATGAAAGAGGATTTAAAAGAGTTCAAAGAAGAGTTACGAAGAGACACGAGAGAGATGAAAAAAGAAATAAACAATCAGTGGGAAAAAGTTGTTAAAAAACTTGGTACCCTGGTTGAGGATATGATAATTCCAAATATAGAGTTTATTGCTGATAAACACTTCGATTTAAAGAACGGTGATATATTTACAAGGATTAAAAAGTATAATCCTATAGATAAAGCGAAACAGAGAGAGTTTGATGTTATAGCCATTTACCCTGAAAAGATAGTTCTTGTAGAAGCCAAGTCGAATCCGAAACCTGAAGAGGCTAAAGGGTTTATTGAATTAATTAAAAGTGGAGAGTTCTTTGAGTATTTCCCGGAGTATAAAGAGAAAGAATTGATTCCGATTTTTGCGTCTTTCCATATCCCGGAGAATGTCCTGAAGAAACTGTCTAAAAATAAGATTTATGCTATGGGTATAAAAGAAGATACTATGGATATTTTAAATCCAAAATTTTAATTGAGATTTTCTTCTTTAATGAAAAACTATTTAAATCAATTGATTCTGCTTCAGATATATTACTAATATTATCTAAAAATGTAACTATAACTTTTATCGGTCTTGTAATTTCTAATTTCTCTTCTAAAATAATTTCACCCTGACAAAACTTAATCCCTGCTTTTGCATCTCTATGGCAAGACACCTCATTCTTTTATTTAATCTTAATTTTTTCCTGCAATTCAAGGGCTTCTTCAATGGTTAATTCTGCCTGTTCCAGAGATTCTGCAGTCAAGACAGCCTAACAGAAATAATTGTTCATCACGGTTTGAAACCTTCTGAGCAAGTTCTATGGCTTCTGAAACTCCAGTAGAAAGATTGATTTATGCCTTATTTATACTCAAGAAAAAGAAATATGATATAAAATTCATTTACAAATATGTATCTGGATATTATAATTGAAAAAATAAAAAACTGATATAAAGATGGGACGGAGGAAAAGCTTGTAAAATGCAGAAAAATCAAATGTTTTATATGGGCTTCAGTATGTATCCCACCTTTATACCTGGAGATGTCCTTTATATAAAAGAATGTAAAGAAAAAGAGATAAAAAAAGGTGATATAATAGTTTTCAAAACAGGGGAAAATGAAAAAAATATTGTTCACAGGGTAGTAAGTATTGACAATTCAGGCATAAGAACAAGAGGAGATAATAACAGTAATATAGATAATTCCGTCCTCACTCAAAAGGATATTCAAGGAAAGGTTCTTAATTTTGAAAGACAGGGAAAGAAATATCCTGTCAGTGGAGGACAAACAGGGCTTATCAAGGCAAATTTCATAAGGCTTATGAGAAGGGCAAACAGAAAAATTCTGAATATATTCCGCCCTTTTTACCGGCTCATATTGCAGTTTTCCTTTTTAAAGATCTTATTTTCCGGAAAAAAAACATTCAGAGTATTATCCTTTAAAAAACCTGAAGGAACAGAAAAGCAACTGATGGCAGGTTCATATGTAATAGGGAGGCTCAGACCGGGATATAAAAGATGGCATATAAAAGTACCTTTCAGACTCTTTATAGATGAAAAATCCCTGCCTTTAGCCGAGGAAACCCATGAAAATTAAAAAATTTCTCACCATTCCGAAACATTTCAACTATCATCTTTATATTCTTCCCTTCTGGAAAAGAGAAGTTCTTATATTAATCCTGAACAGTGCCACCATGTTCTTAGGCCTTGTAAATCCCTATCTTACCAAGCTCCTTGTTGATAAAGCCTATGGGAATAAAGATTTTAAACTCTTTATAACACTTGTCATTACAGGAGGTATACTTTTTGTATTGAATAATCTCATATCGGCAATTGTATCCTATATGAAAAGTGCCATAAGGACAAAAATAAAATTCAATCTTACAGTTAAAGTATTCAGTAAACTTCAGAGCCTTCCGTACAGTTATTTTCAGAACAGTTCTACAGGACAGAATATGTACCGATTTAATTATGATATAGACACAGTATCATCTCTTGTTTCAGATTTCCTGCCACAGTTAATACAGCTCATATTCAGAACAGTTACTGTTATGGTTATACTCTTTGCACTGAACTGGAAAATAGCTTTCTTCTGTCTCTTATTAATACCTCTTCAGTATTATATATCAGATTACTGTAATAAAAAAATGAGAAAAAAATGGGAAGAAACAATAGAAATAGGGCAGAAATCTTTTTCAATTCTTCAGGAAATACTTACTCATATACATCTTATAAAAGCCTTCGGAAAAGAAAGAGTAGAAAAAAACCGCTATATAAAAATACTCATAGAAAATTTGAGATTTACTTTATCTATCCAGAAATTGCAGTCTCTTATATCCAATATCCAGCAGTTAAGTTCCCGTATATTTACAGGTCTTATACTCTTCTACGGAGGCTATCAGGTAATAAAGGGGGAAATACCTTTAGGAAGTCTTATAGCTATAGGCATGTATCTCGGACAGGCATCAGGTCTTCATGGATCTTTTTCCGGCCTGAGCCAGCAGGTTGCAATGACTCTTATATCCTGTGAAAGACTTGACACTATATTAAACTCTGAAAGTGATGAAGAAAAGAGAAAAGAAGCTATAGTGATGAAAAATACGGGAGGAGATATTCACTTTAAAAACATATCCTTCTCTTATACAGAAGAAAAACGGATAATAAAAAATCTTAGTTTTTCCATAAAACATGGAATTTTTGCAGGTCTTTCAGGCCCTTCAGGATGTGGAAAAACAACCATTATAAACCTCTTATTAAAACTCTATAAACCGGAAGAAGGAGAAATTACACTGAATGGCTCCGATATAAATAAAATAGAAAAAAAATCCTTTTACAATCAGATTGGAGTGGCTCTTCAAAATTCCTATCTCTGGAATGATACACTGGAAAACAATATAAGATATGGAAAAAGCAATGCTACGGAAGAAGAAATAAAAGAAGCGGCAGAAGTGGCCTGTATCGATGATTTTATAGACAGTCTACCTGAAGGATACAGAACACTTATAGGGGAAAATGCCTGTAAAATTTCAGAAGGACAGAGACAGAGGATTTCAATTGCAAGGGCAGTTATAAAAAAACCTGCCATATTGATACTTGATGAAGGCCTTTCTTCTGTAGACGGAGAAACGGAAAATAAAATAATAAATAATATAAGAAATTACCTTAAAAACAGTACTGTTATAATTATCTCTCACAGACTATCTACAATAAAAAAGGTTGATCTTGTATATTTCCTTATGGACTCTGAAAGAATTGATGAAGGAACCTGTGAGGAACTGCTCGGAAAAAACGAAGATTTTAAGCATTATTTAAACCTTGAAGAAATAGAAAAATAAGTCAGTTCTACCATCCGCTTCTTACCATTCTGAAGCCTATATCAGAACTCTTACTTATAAAAAGCTCAATTCTTGCGGAAGATTTACATTTATCTTCCCTCTCAAGAAAGCCTCCGCCTTTTATCATAAATGAAATGCCTGTACTGGAAGGATAAAAATTATTACATAACTCCCAGATATTTCCGCTCATATCATAAAGTCCGAAAATATTCGGTTTCTTCTGTCCCACAGGGTGAGAAATTGAACCTGAATTATTATAGTACCAGCAGAAATCACCGTTCATATTATTTCCCCAGTAGTAATCTGTTTTGCTTCCTGCTCTGCAGGCATATTCCCATTCCGCTTCAGAAGGAAGACGATAACCGTTTTTCTTAAGATATATACTCTTATATTCACCGTCAGAACTTTTACTTCCATAACATGGTTCAAGACCTTCTTTTTTACTCAGCCAGTTACAGTAATCTGCTGCTTCAACCCATGTTATATTTACTGCAGGTAAATATTCATTCCCCGTTACATTATTATTCTTAAATTTAGTAAACTCTCTTCCCGTAACTTCATATTTACCTATATAAAAACTTTTTAAAATTACACGGTCAGGACAGTATTTATCATTGATTACAGCAATCTCTCCTCCTGAAATAAAGACCATTTCAGGAGGAATATAACTTTCTTTTTCTATGGCTTTCATCACTTCAGCCCTTTTATTCTTTATATTTTCATAACCAGGATCAACAGCAATTACAGTATCAAAACACGAAAGGGCTTCATCAAAATGTTTCATACAGTTAAGTGCACAGCCTTTAGCATAGAAAAAATCCGCACATTTATTATTATATTCCAGTGCTTTATCATAACAGGAAAGGGCTTCCTTATATTTTTCCTGAATAAATAAAACATTTCCTCTGTTAAACCACTCTATGGCATTATGGGAGTCTGTAAGACTTAAAAGAGAAACTATTTCTTCTTTTTTCTTTTTTGCATCTCTGTCTTTAGGATTTATTTCCAGAGTCTTATTAAAAGCATTAACTGCTTCTTCATATCTTTTTATTTTTACAAGAGCACAGCCTTTTCCGTACCAGGCATTACTGTATTCAGGATTGATTTCCAGGGCTTTATCATAACATATAATAGAATTCTCATAATTCCCCAGTTTATAAAGGGCATTACCTTTATTGTTCCAGACTTTAAAGGCTTTCTGATCACTTTTTAAGACCTTCTCAAAACATTCTATTGCTTCTTTATATTTGCCTTCTTTATATAATTCAAGGCCCTTACTGTTCCAGTTTATTTCTTCGGAAAAAGCAAAAAATACTGATAAAAACAGTATGAGTGGAATAAAAAAGAATATTTTCTTCATATGTAAATCACCATCACAGTTTACTTTCTTCCCAGTTATCTTTCAGTTTAATATCATCATAGTTGTTATCGACATGTTCCTTTATCTCCTGAGGCTTCACCTTTTTCACATTAACAGATGTTTCGGAGATGTTCTCCTGAATTTTGTTATTTTCTATATAATCAGTAGAAGCTACAGTAATTTCCTTTTCAGGAATACTCTGTTTATAAACGATTTGAGTATTTACTTTAATAATATTCAAGTAACTTTCTGCTTCTCTTCTTAATTTTTCCCCTGGCTCAAGGGCAATAACTTTATTTAAAAAATCCTTTCCTTCTTTATATTTTTTCTGATTTATAAGTTCTATTGAACTATAAAGATAACAGATAGCAAGTCCTTTTTTTGCAGAAGGATCATTCTTTTTAAAACTCAGAGATTCTTTAAATAATTTTGCTCCTTCTTTATATTTTTTCTTTTCTATCATAATATTTCCTTCTTTTAACAGGGAAGCACCTATCATAGAAGTTATATAATTCTTTTTCTTCTCAGTTTTTTCTGCACATAAAGCCTTTTTAAACCATTTAACAGAAGAAAGATAATCATTTTTTCTGTTAAAAGCAAGGGCAATATTTAAAGAAGCATCACTGTCTGAAGGTAAAAGAGAAAGGATTTTTTTATTTACAGAAATCACCCTGTCATATTTTTTCATTTCTCTGTAAGATAAATCAAGAATCTTCAGAGCTTTTAAATGTTCAGGTTCCATGGTTAAAACTTCTTCAAAACACTCTGCAGAATTAGCATAATCTTTGCTGTTGAAAAACTTTTCTCCAAGTTCAACATATCTATCCGATTTTTTAAAACCCTTTTCTGCAAGTTTATAAAGTTCTTCTTCTGCAGCTTTATAATTTTTGCAAACCATAGCTTCTTCAAACAGTTTCAGATGTTTTTCTATATAGGTTAATATCTCATTTTCAGGAGAAAATTTTTCACTGAGAACAGTTCTGACAGGACTTTTTGAAAGATGTGTCTGTTTATCTGCTATATTATAAAAAAGGATTGATAAAGATAAGAGTATAATGAGAAATGTAAAAAGAGGGAGTATTTTTCTGTCTTTTTTAACATTATTGAGAGAATAAAAAAAGAGAGAAGCCAGAAAATCTCTATTTTTCCTGTATAAAAAGGTTATATCTTTATGAAGATTTATAACACCGTCATGAATAATCATATAATTTTTCTTAAGAGAAAGATTTAGATTATTTAAATAATCCATAAATCTTTCATATATATTTTCTTTAAAAAGTTCATGTTCTTCGTGCCATTCTTCCACCATAGGATGAGAGGCATCTCTTTTCAGAGCTTTTCTGAAATATTCATCGGATTTTTTCAGGTCTCCTCTTTCATTATAGATATAACATATATACATTGCTATTTCCGGGCTTTCAGAATTAAGTTCCAGAGCTTTATGAAAATACAGAAGTGCTTCTTCGAGTTTTTTCTCTTTCCAGAGTACATGGGCAATATTTTCCATATAAAGAGGTTCATAAGGTGCAAGTTCAGAAGCTTTTTTATGATAATAAAGGGCTTTAGACAGATTCTTTGCCCGGAAGTGGCACATACCTGAAAGGTTCAGAGCCTGGTGGTTTTCAGGGTTTACTTCTATAACCTTCTGCAGAAAAGGAGCGGCCCTTTCAAAATTATTCTGATTTACATAGGAAAGACCTGTAAAATAATGTGCTTTTTCCCTGTAATGTTCTACATCCAGGATTTTTTCAAATTCTGCAATTGCATTTTTATAATCATTTTTCTCAAATAAAGCCATAGCTCTGGAAAAGGAAGAAACAATCTGATTCATTTCGATTTTTTTATGTTCAAAGAAGATTTTATCATAGGCTTTTCTTTTAAGAGGGTTTGTGAGTACTTCGTATGCTTCGTTTATTTCCTTTAATTTTTCTTCTGCTTCTTTCCAGAGGGGGTTATTTTGAAATTTATCAGGATGATATTTAAATATGAGTTTCTTATATGATTTTTTAATCTCTTCCGGCCCTGCCTTAAAACTTACACAGAGAATGCCATAATAATCCTTTATATTCATAAATTTACAGGTCCTGCCTCTTAAAATTTCTATAAATTATTTAGATAATGTCTGTAGATAAAATTTTATCTAAAGCTTTATTTAATCTATATTATTAAAATATAACATATATAGCTTAATTTTTCAATATTTATAAATACATGGGATTTTTTACCTCTTCTTTCAATCTCCCGGTGGTCTGCTTCCTTTGAGTTTATTCAAAGCATTTTCTCTATATGTTTTTGCTTCTATATCATCAGGGTTCAGGGCAAGTATTTTCTCGTAACACAGAATACTTTCTTCATATTTTCCCTGTTTTTCCAGTATTTTTGCCTTATTAAACCATGTGTCAGTACTGGCAGGGTCACTTTCTAAAACCATGTCATAAGATTTCAGTGCTTCATCATATTTCTCTTCATTTCCGAGGATAACTGCTCTGTTAAACCATACATCTCTGTTTTTCGGATTAATCTCCAGGATTTTATTATAAGTAAGGAGTGCTTCTTCATATTTACTCAGATTTCCCAGTGTAATACCCTTTTTGAACAATGCTTTTACATTTTCCGGTTCCATATCCAGAAGTCTGTTATAACATGAAAGGGCTTCTTCATATCTTCTCAGGTTTTCAAGGGCAAAACCTCTGTTAAAGAGGGCTTCTACGTCAGAGGGATTTTTTTCCAGAGCCATATCATAATACTTAATAGCTTCCTTATATTTTCCATCTCTGCTCAGAGAAAGGCCTCTGGAGAGCATTCCATCTGCCGGTGACGGAGAAGGAATGGGTGAAGGTTTAAGTGCCACAGAGGGAGTTTTTTCAGACTTTTTCAATTCTTTCAGAGCAAGATCTTTATGTTCCAGTGCTTCTTTATTCTGAGGTTCAATTTCCAGTACCATATCATAAGATTTAACTGCTTCTTCATATTTACCGAGTCCACATAGTGCTTCTCCTCTATAATAAAGGGCGCTTACATCTTTCTCATTATACTTCAAAACCATATCATAGGAAGAAATGGCATCTTTATATTTTTTCTCTTTAAGTAATACAAGTCCTCTTCCGTTCCAGAGTTCTATCTTTTCCGGGTGAATTTCTATAGCTTTATCATAAGAGAGGAGGGCTTCATCATATCTGCCAAGTTCCCTTAAAGCTCTGGCTCTCCAGGTCCATCCATCTCCGGAATAAGGTTTAAGGGAAAGATAAGCATCAAAAGATTTAACTGCTTCCTTATATTTTTCTTTAAGGCTTAAAATAAGGCCTCTGTTAAACCACATTTCTGACGAAGTTCCGTCAAGTTCTACAGCTTTATTGAAAGAAACAAGTGCTTCATCATATCTTTTGAGATTTTTCAGAGACATAGCTTTTTTACACCATCCTTCTTTACAGAGAGGGTTAAGTGCAGTAGCTTTATCATATGCCCTGACTGCATCATCATATTTTTTCTCAGAGTAGAAACTGTTACCTTTACAAAGGAAAGGATAAAAATCATGAGGTTCAAGGGCCGAGGATTTCTCGTAACATTTAATTGCATCATCATATTCTTTTCTGGAGTAAAAAACATCTCCCTTACCGGACCAGGCTGCAGAACATACAGGTGAAATTTCAAGAGCTTTATTGAAACAGAAGATAGAATCATCATATTTTTTCATATGATAGAAAACTTCTCCTTTACCTGTCCAGGCATTTATATTTTCAGGTTCTATTTCAAGCAATTTATCATAACAGGAAAGGGCTTCTTTATAATCTTTCTTTCCTTTCAAAATATAACCTTTTTTAAGCCACAGATTTTCATCTTTACATTTAAATTCCATGGCTTTATCGAAACATAAAAGGGCATCATCATATTTCTTTTCATCATAAAAAACATTGCCTTTTCCTGCCCATGCATCTCCGTTTTCTTCATTATACCCCAGTGCTACAGTATAACTTCTGAAGGAATCGTCATATTTTTTCTCCATATATAAAACATTGCCTTTACCTGTCCAGGCTTTATCATTTACAGAATCCATCTGAATAACAGAATTATATAAATTAAGAGCTTCTTTAAAAAATTTCTTTTTATATAAAACATTGCCTTTTCCGAGAATCGCAGGAATATTTTTTCTATCAATCTTTATACTGTTTTCATAACAGAAAAGAGCCTTATCATATTCATTTTTTTCATATAAAATATTCCCTTTCCCGCTCCATGCAGAGGAAACCTTACTGTTTCTGGTTTCAAGGACTCTGTCATAACATTTAAAAGCTTCTTCATATTCCTCTTTATTGTAAAGAACAACAGCTTTTCCGTACCATGCCTCTCCATAAAAAGGATTTATTTCAAGAGCTTTATTGTAGGCCATGAGGGCATCATCAATTTTATTTAATTCTTCCAGTGTTATTCCCCTGTTATAGAAGGCATGTACATCTTTTCCGTCAATTTCTATGGATTTATCCCAGCATATAAGAGAAGCTTTAAAATTTTTCATATAAAAAAGAGCACTTCCCCTGCTGTGCCATGCTTTTAAATTCTGTCTGTCAATTTCTATAACTCTGTCATAACACTTTACTGCATCTTCGTATCTGTTAAGTTTTTCAAAAGCCCATCCTCTGCTCTGCCATGTATCTATATCTTTCGGATCTATAGAAAGAGCTTTATCCCAGCATGAGAGAGCTTCTCCGTATCTTTTAAGTATTACCAGAATAAGTCCTTTACTGTACCAGGATTTAACATCATTTTTACCTGTTTCTATTGCTCTGTCGGCACATTTAAGAGCTTCTACCGATTTCCCCTGAAAGGCCAGAGCCTGTCCTTTATGATGCCATGATTTTACATCAAGAGGGTTGATTTCTATTGCTTTATCATAACATAAAATAGCTTCTCCATAATTTCCCAGATTATTCAGAGCTTCACCTTTACAGTACCAGGCGTCAATATGTTTATCATCAATCTCAAGGACTCTTTCGTAAGCACTTACTGCTTCTTTATATTCCGAAAGCCTGAAAAAAGCCTGTCCCTTACCGTACCAGGCATCAAGGTCTCTGTAATTAATTTCAATAGCTTTATTATAAGATTTTATAGCTTCTTCGTAATTTTCCAGGCAAAAGAATGCTTCTCCCCTGCCGTACCAGGCAGAACCGTATTTACTTTCTATTTCAATAGATTTATCATAACATCCGATAGATTCATAATATCTTTTCAGATTTCTGAGAGCTTCACCTTTACCGAACCAGAGCATATTATCTTTCGGTCTCAGCTCTATTGCTTTATCATAACAGAGGAGAGACTCTTCATATCTCTCAAGGGCACTTAAAGCTTCTCCCTTTTTAAACCATGACTGCCAGTCCTTTCTATCAAGTTCTGTTACCCTGTCATATAAAAGAAGAGCTTCTTTATATTTTCCGAGAGTATATAATTCATCTGCTTCTTTACGAATTTTTTTAGATTCACTGCAGGAAAAATTAATAAAGATGAGGAATAAAAAAGAAATTGCAAAAAAAATCTTAAACTTTACCAAACAATGTTCACCCTTCTTCTTTGCTTTTTACATTAATAATATACAACAATTTTAGGTAAAGAGTCAACTTGTATTGACAGAAATATACTAGTTATATATAATGATACAATTGAGAGTTATAATAGGCGCTATTTTAGATTCCACTCTTACCAGTTATTATATTTAAAGAGGTGCAGCATATGAATATAGAACCTTACAAGCCGCCGCCGGAGGTTGAGCCATTAAAAAACAAAAAGCATTCTGCTACAGTAGAACCTTACAGACCACCTGCACTGCAGACAGTAAAACCTGCAGAAACAAATGATGATGAAGAATTTGACTGGAAAAAACTGTTAGTTTATTTCAATATTATAAGAAGGAGAAAACTTTTAATTATTCAATGTACTCTTATAGTCCTTCTCCTCGGCTTTATAGTTACGAAAATGATGACACCTTTATATAAAGCTACCAGTAATGTAATAATACTTCCCAGACCTGTTTCAGTCCAGAGACAGGGACAGGAAGAAACAACGGTATTTATCCCTTCGATTTCCATAGAATCTCAGATTCAGATGATAAAAAACTCTGGAGAAACAGGAGAATCCATTTCAAAATCTCTGAAGGAAAAAAATAAAATCAATATGACTCCCGGAGAGATTATGGATACTCTTTCGGTAAAAAAGATAAAAGACACAGAAATGGTAGAGATTGTATCTATCCATAAAGATCCTGAAATTGCAAAACTTATAGCCAATTATGGAGCAGAACAGTTCAGAGAGAGGAACAAGCAGTTTGATTCTGTAAAATTAAAACAGAGCAGAGACATGGTACAGGAACAGCTTGCCATGGTAGAAAAGGATCTGAAAAGTGCGGAAGAGAAATTAAAGATCTTTCAGCAGAAAGAAGGACTCATTGATGAACAGACAGAGGTTCAGGCAAAGCTTACAAAGGTAATAGAACTTGAAGCATCAAAGGCAGAGGCAGAAGTGGAAAAAAATGTGGCAGAAGCAAAATATAAAGAAGCCCAGGCAAACCTGGGAAGCATGAGAATAGACGAGAAGGATCCTACTGTTTCGGCCCTTGAAGGACAGTTAGCCAATCTTGAAGTAGAGCTGGCAGGTCTTAAAGAAAAATGGGCAGATGATTATCCTGAGATTTTAAATACAAAGGCAAAGATTGAAGAAACAAGAAGAAAACTCCGTGAGGCCCTTGCTGCCCAGGGAGCGGCAAATAAAAACCAGATGCTTATCAATAATTCCGTAGAATATACGGGAGCACAGGCAAAAACATCAGGTCTTTCCCAGATGTATGAAAAGGAAAGTTCTGCCATGAAAAACATGCCTGAAAAGATTATCGAAATGAAGCGTCTTAAAAGACAGGTAGAAATAACAGAAGAAAAATACAGAGCACTCCTTGAGAAATCCCAGCAGGCAAAAATCATGGAAGCAGACCGACAGGGCAATGTAGAAGTGGGAAGTTATGCCCTTCTCCCTGAAAGTCCCTATATGCCTGATGTAAAGAAAAATATGGCTATAGCCCTTCTTCTGGGGCTCTGTATTGGCATATGTGCCGCTCTTGCAATGGAACAGTTAGATGTTCCTCTTTCAAATGAAGAAGATATAGGAAGCCATTTACATCTTCCTGTTTTAGAAGTAATACCGAAGATAAAATTTTCAAAGAAATCTGCAGAAAAGCCAAGTCTTATAAATGTAGATGAAAAAGACAGAAGATATGTATTTTTCCTGGAAGCTTTCCGGACTTTAAGAACAGTCCTTAATTTCTCAATGAAAGACGAAGTGCTTCCCGGAGGGAGAAATGTTAAAATACTCCTTGTAACAAGTTCTGTTCCCGGAGAAGGCAAATCTACCATAGCAGGCAATCTTGCCATATCTTATGCCCAGATGGGTAAAAAAGTTCTTCTCATAGAAGCAGATCTGCTCCGTCCTACAATAAGAAAATACTTTAATATTGAAACACATAATAACGGTAAAGGTATGACTGAATTGCTTTCAGGTAAAGAATTCAAATTAAGCGATCTTGCCCATGAAACCTTTATACCAAACTTAAAGGTTCTTACATCGGGGAAAAATATAAAATTCACATCAGAATTATTTGAATCAGACAGTATGAAAGACTTCATAAGAAATCTCCAGTCAGATGAAGATACGGATCTGGTTATATTCGACTCTCCTCCCTGTCAGGCAGTAAGTGATGGCGTCATACTCTCTTCTCTCGTAGATAAAGTACTGCTCGTAGTATCTACAGGTATGAATGCCCGTACTGTAAGACAGTCTATAAAACTCCTGAACAGTGCTCAGGCAGATATTATAGGAGTTGTACTCAACAAAATGGATACAAGCAGAGGCTCTTATTATTCCTATAAATACAAATACGGCTATTATTATTCAAGAGACAAAAAGGCTTCTGAAGCAAAACTGGATGAAATACTTGAAGAGAAGAAAGAAAGCGTTCCAGAGCTTGAAGATAAGGAAAAGAGTGATAAGGAAAAGAGCGACGTTGAACTGGTTTTTAAAGGACAGGATTAAGGAGGATTTTCAATGAATTTTTCAATAAATAAAGATTTTAAAATATTATTTTTCATAATATTATTTACAGGTTTTACCTTCTGTTCCTCTATGGCACAGAAAACAGATGATGCCTTTACCCTTCAGCCTGGAGATACTATTGATATTACAGTAGTCCAGTTTCCTGATTACAGTAAATCCATAATAGTAAGAGATGATTTCAGAATATCCTATCCTTTCATTGTAGGTGCCATAGATGTAAGGAACCTGACACCGGCAAAACTCAAAGAAATAATAACAGAAGGGCTTAAAAAAATCATAAAAAATCCCATAGTCAATGTAGATGTAACAAACTTTGCAAAAATGGAAGTCTATATATCGGGAGAGATAAAAACTGCAGGGAAATATGAAGTAAAAAGAAACTCCAAAATTCTGGAGGCTCTTGTAACTGCAGGTATTACAGAAAAGTCCGATCTGGAAAGGGTAAGTGTTGTAAAAGGAGACAAACAGTTTACAGTAAATGTAAAAAAACTCCTCCTTGGAGAAGAAAAGGATATGAGTAAAAATATAAAACTGGATTCAAGGGATATTATTTACATACCTGAAATAAATAAAAAGGTTACTGTTACAGGTTTTGTAAAGAACCCAGGTTCCTATGTAATAAGTGAAAAGATGCATACAGTTATAGAAGCAATAAATGCGGCAGGAGGGCTTTTAAATCTGAATGTAAATAACTCCGGAGGAGGGCAGATTGTAAGGAAACTGACTCTTGTACGTAACGGCCAGACAGTACTTTCTGAAGATTTAAATGAAATCTATAAAGAAGGCAATGTTTCCGCAAATATGGAACTTGTCGATGGAGATATAGTCTATGCTTCGGAAGAAAAGGTAAAATTCCTTGTATCGGTGGCAGGACAGCTTGAAAAGCCGGGCATATATGAGATACAGGAAGGAGACAGAGTCCTTGATACAATCCTTATGGCAGGAGGAGTTACAAAAACAGCAATAATAGAACAGGTAACTGTTATAAAAAGAAGTGGTGAAGTAAAGACTGTAGATTATGAAGAGCTCATGGAAAACGGAAATCAGGAAGTAAATATAAAAGTAGAACCGGGAGACACGGTGCTTGTAACAAAACCGGGGAAAAGAATTGTTGTAGCAGGAGACATAAAAGAACCGGGTGTATATACACTTGAAGAAAACGGAACACTCCTTGATGCCCTTGCCATAGCAGGAGCCTATAAAAAACCGAAACTTTCCCAGGTCGGAGTATTCAGAAATGTAAACGGCATATCTCAGGTAATAGAAATAGATGCAGATAAACTCTTTGATAATCCGAATCCTGATTCAAAAATAAACATACAGCTTATGAAAGGCGATGTTGTTTACGTTCCTGAAGCGGGGAAATTTGATCCTTCAACATTTCAGAGTATATCAAGTATTATGTGGCCTCTCACAACACTTATTAATTTATTTAAATAATGTGAAAAAGATTGATTACTGCAGAATTATTAATATAATAACAGATATTCTTTTAGCCCTTCTCCTTGCAGTACCTCCCCTTCTGTACGGAGCGGTAGAGGAATATGTTATCCTTTCCATTCGCCTCATTACTGTTATTATACTCTTTCTCTTACTTTTAAAAGGATATCTGGGAAAAAACCTGACATGGCGAATAACAGTCCTGGATATTCCTTTTTTTCTTTTTATTTCACTTTCTTTATATCATACAATAAATACGATATACTTTTACGGAAGTTTCCAGGAATTACTTAAAACACTCAATTATATAGCTCTTTACTATATTACGGTAAATCATGTAAGAGACAGGAAGAGAATTAAAATTTTTACAGCTATTATGGTAATAACAGGTTTCTGTCTTACTCTTTACGGTTTCAATCAATATTACTCCGGTCTGAGTAAAATGTTAAGTCCTTCCTATGTATGCCACAATCATTATGCAGGTCTTATGGAACTGTGTATTCCTTTAAGTATTGCCTTTATATTTACAGAAGATAAACTCTTCGGTATATTATCAGGCATAGCCTCTGCAGTTATGGCCTTTGGCCTTATGTACAGCATGTCCCGGGGAGGCTGGATTTCTTTTGCCATATCATTTATCATTATGGTAATACTCTTTATCTGTAAAAGAGAGAATTTCTATTCGGAAGAAAAAGAAAGAAAAATACTCCTTACCAATATTATAACATGGGTTATAGTGCTTGTAGCCCTCTCTGTACCTTTACTGGTAAAAGAAAGGGCAGAAACCATTTTTAAAGCAGAAGAAAATAAATTCGGAAGCGAAGCCCTTGAATTCCGTATACCTGTATGGGAAAACTGCCTGAAGATGATAGAGGATCAGAACTATAAAGGTAAAGGTCTTGCATCTTTTACATATCTATATTTCAGATATAATAAAGAATATCCTGAATATCTCATGAATGCGGCTCACAGTGATTATCTCCAGATGGCTATAGAAGCAGGTCTTACGGGATTGATTGCCTTTTTCATTATCATATTAATTTTTTATATTACTGTCATAAGATACTTAATTTACAGAGGAAAAGATCTGTCTCCTTTCAGTTTAGAACTTCTAAAAAAGGATCAACTCCTTCTTATAGGCTATACAGGTTCAATTACATCTCTTATTCTCCACGGTGCAGGAGACTTCAATTTTCAGATACCTGCAAATACTATTTACTTCTATATAATCATGGCTCTTGGAATTTCCACAATAAATCTCAGAAAAAAATCCGGAGATATAGAAGAAACTTCAAAGAAAAAACTTTTAATACTCACAGTATTTCTTTCTCTCCTTCTGTCAATAATTACCTTTATAACAGTATGTCCATTACTTGCAGAATATTATCTGAAAGAAGGGAAAAAATATGAAAGAAAACTCCTCTTTGAAAAAGCTCTTATTAAATATAATTTATGCCAGAAGCTTAATCCCTTTAATCCTTATTATTATATTCATTCAGGTTATATATCAAATAAAATGACTCTTTTAGAAAAAAAGAAAAAAGAATTCTGGATAAAAAAGTCTATAGAATATTATGAAAAAGCTTTATCAATCCATCCATACGAGAATTCCATATACTATTATCTTGGAAATCTTTACATAGAACTTGGAGATAAGAAAAAAACAGTATATTACTTTAATAAAATGGTGGAACTGGATCCCTATAATCCAATCTATCTCCTGACATATGCTTTTTATTATCAGACAGAGGGAGAAAGCAAAAAAGCTCTGGAACTATATGAAAAATATCTCACCATAAAGCCGAATGACAAAAAAGTAAAAAAAGTAATAGAAGAAATCATGAAGAAATAATTCAGAAAATTTGCAAAAAAATACTCTCCATAGTATAATAATTTCGGATATTATCTAAAAAATGAAAGGAGGTGAATTATGAAAAAGAAAATTTTTACCTGTCTTCTTATTATATCACTCATCAATACTCTTTCTCCCTTCAGTGCAATCTCACCTGCTTTTGCAGGAGGCCAGTCACTGACTATGGAAGTAATAGAAGGGCCTGTATTTTATAAAACCTCAAGGGATGTACCGTGGAATGTAGCAACAGGAAGTCTTGATCTTCAGGTTGACTATAATATCCATGTAGGTACCGGTGGTTCTGCATTACTCCATTATCCTGACGGAAGCACTGCCAGATTGTTTGAAAAGTCTATGGTTGAAGTTATCAGTGTAAGTGATGTGGAAGGCACAAAAAACTACAATGTCAGATTTATCGGCCAGGTCATGACGAGTCCGAAGGTAGACAAAGAAAATCCTTCTGTATTCTTAAATGATTCCCCTGCCGTACTGGTTCATTCAAAGGTAGAATATATGGCAGAACTGAAAAGCGATATGTCTCTTGAAGTAGTTGCCACCACAGGAGAAGTGCCGGAAGAGATTAACGTCAATCCCGGGTACAATGTATCGGGAACCGTAAAGGAAATATTCCCTCAGGTTCAGATGTTTACTCTTGAAATAGACAAAGACAATATGGCAATAGTGGCTTTTCATCCCCATACGATTGTGAAAACAAGAAGTTATGACGGATATGTAAAATACAGAGATTCCGGTGAAACAAAGGATCTTGGAGATGTAGAGGATCTGAGTGAAGGAGAAGAAGTTGTAGTATTCGGAGAAGCTCCTATTGAACTTATAAAAACAGGGAAAGCAGAGGGAAATACTCCGGAAGGCGTCGGAAGTGCAGGTTCTGTTACAGTTGCCAGTGATGGCAATGAGGAAATAAGGGAAATTGAATTCTGCGGACACAAACTTAAAGTCAGAGTGCCAGGAGGAGTTCATATAGTATATATCCTTACTCCTCTTATAACAAACCATGCAGTACTCCCTGCCTATCTTGCAAATCTAAGAGTGGGAGGAGTACTTGTATCGAGTCTTGGCAAAGGAACAGTTCTTACAGGACTTGTAACAGGCACCAGCAGTACTGTAGCAGTAATAGTTCCCCTGGGTATACTGGCAGGAATATTGATTCCTGTAGTTGCATCAGGAGACAGCACTACAACTGTAATAAGGCCGCCTGTATCGAAGGTCCAGCCCAATTCTTAACGATCAGAGACATATTCACAAGGGGCGTTTTAAAAAGACGTCCCTTTTTTAAATTCCATACTGGAAGACTATCAGGCACAGCCTGACCTATCCCAATTCCCCGGACGCTCTTGTAAAGAAAATTGACTTTTTCTTTTACACGATAAAAATATACATCCTGAATCAGTTGATTTTCCTGTAAAGATTCTCACTTTTCACTACTCTTCACTTTTCCACATACTAGTTTCCATCAATTATATAAAAAGACTCAAAATCCTTATTGACTTAAACAATGAAATATATTATTATATTTCATTAATTACTATTTCTCTTCAAGCAGTCTCTTTAAAGGCTATATCAAATGATTAATGTATTAAGTATTCCTTTATATGATAATACACTTGAATCTGCAGTAAAAAAAGTAATACAAATATGTCTTAATGAAGAAAAACAGAATAGATGTGTAAGCACTACAGGTGCTCATGGCCTTGTTTTTTCAAAAGAGAATGAAGAGTTTGCATGCTTATTAAAAGAATTTCACTGGAACCTTCCTGATGGAATGCCCGGTGTATGGGTTGGGCGCCTCAAGGGTGCCAATCAAATGGAAAGATGTTATGGTCCTGACTTTTTCAGAGATCTCCTTATTGCTTCCGCTTCCACCGGAATAAGACATTATTTCTGCGGAGGAAAAGAAGGTGTGGCAGAAGAGCTGAAAACTGCGTGCGGGAAGAAATTTAATAATTTTAATATAGGAGGAACATTTACACCGCCCTTCAGGGAAATGGATGATGAAGAACTTGAAAAGCTGGGAGACGATATAAATTCCAGACATACCGATATTGCATGGATAGGAATAAGCACGCCAAAACAGGAGATATTTGCCAGAAGGCTTTCTGCCTTTACAAAAGTTCATTTTCTCATATCGGTAGGTGCTGCTTTTGATTTCCATACAGGCAGAGTAACACAGGCGCCGAAAACACTTCAGAAAGCCGGTCTTGAATGGTTTTTCCGTCTGTGTATGGAACCAAAAAGACTCTATGGAAGATACAGTAAAATAGTTCCTTATTTTATTTACTATAATATGATCGAATATTTTAAAGGTGAATTTAAATAATAATATAAGAATTATGCATGAACTTATCGGTCAGGCTAATTATTTAAGGAGGACCTGTTAAATGAAAAAAGCTCTTGTCTGCGGTGCCGGAGGATTTATAGGCAGTCATCTTGTAAAAAGATTAAAAAAAGAAGGGTTTTATGTAAGGGGAGTTGATCTTAAATACCCTGAATTTTCAAAAACCGAAGCAGATGAATTTATAACAGGAGATCTGAGAGATCCTGTTGTATGTAAAAATATTCTGGATTATCCCTTTGATGAAGTATATCAGCTTGCTGCAGATATGGGAGGAGCAGGATATATCTTTACCGGACATCATGATGCAGATGTCATGCATAATTCTGCTACAATCAATCTGAATATAACTTATTACGGGCAGAAAATGGGAATTAAAAACATATTTTATTCTTCTTCTGCATGTATATATCCTGAATATAACCAGTTAGATCCTGACAATCCTGAATGTTCCGAATCTTCTGCCTATCCGGCAGCACCTGACAGTGAGTACGGATGGGAAAAACTATTCAGTGAAAGAATGTATATGGCTTTTAACAGAAATTACGGGCTTAAAGTCCATATAGCAAGATTTCATAATATCTTCGGCCCTGAAGGCACATGGACAGGCGGTAAAGAAAAAGCCCCTGCCGCCATATGCAGGAAAGTGGCAGAAGCACATGACGGAGGAGAGATTGAAATATGGGGAGACGGGAAACAGACAAGATCTTTTCTTTATATTGACGAATGTCTTGAAGGGATTAGAAGATTTATGGATTCTGATTTTATGGGTCCTGTAAATATAGGTTCTGATGAAATGGTAACGATAAATCAGATGACAGAAATGGTTATGGATATTGCAGGAAAGAAATTGAGTATAAAGCACATAGAAGGGCCTCTTGGTGTGAGAGGCAGAAATTCTGACAACAGACTCATAAAAGAAAAACTCGGCTGGAGTCCTTCATGTAAACTGAGAGATGGTCTTTTTAAGACCTATGAATGGATAAATAAACAGGTTCAATTAGTAAATAATAATTTCAAGATTTAAAAAAATTTAGAAACAGATCTTGATAAAAACAAAAGAAAAATTTATATAAGTTCTGAAAACAATATATCCTATAAAGAAAGAGATAACTTATGTAAAAACTTTAAGTGAGAGGTAAAAATTAAAGACAGGGACAGAGATAAAAGAAAATAAATGAAAAAAATTGTAAAAAGTGCCTCTCACAGGAAAATAAACATATTCGGCTCTTTAATAAGCGCAATTTCCCTATCTCAGGAAGTATCACTTGTTGAAGAAAAGATTAAAGAGAAGAGTTCTTCCTATATCTGTTTCTGTCCCGTATCATTCATAGTTACTGCCACAGAAGACAGAGAATTCCTGGATATAATAAACAATGCTTATCTTGCAACACCTGACGGGATGCCTGTGGTATGGTATTTGAAATCAAAAGGCGAAAAAAACACAACAAGGGTCTATGGCCCTGATCTGATGAGAGAGGTTTTCTATATATCGGAAGTAAGAGGGTACAGACATTATTTCTATGGAGGAACAGAGGAAATACTTTCGAAATTAAAAGAAAATATCCTTAAAAAATTCCCTGCCCTGCAGATATGCGGTATTTATGCACCGCCATTCCGGCCTCTTACGGAACAGGAAGAAGTAGAGGTTATAGCCGGTATAAAAAAATCTGAACCTCATATGGTATGGGTCGGCATCGGTTCTCCGAAACAGGAAAAGTGGATGGCAAAGATTTCACCCTCTCTCGATGGAATACTTATGGCAGGAGTGGGTGCTGCTTTTAATTTTTATGCCGGGTCAGTGAGACAGGCTCCTCTGTGGATGCAGAAAAATGGACTGGAATGGATTTTTCGATTATGGTGCGAGCCGGGGAGGCTGTGGAAGAGGTACCTTTACGGGAACAGCAGGTTTGTTTATATGGTTTTAAGGGAATGGTTTCTAAAAATATAATCATTTTATACAGTCATTTTTCATTTTTTCCATACCACTCTCAGTAGAACATGATATAATAAAATAAAAGACTTAAATTATGCGGTAGGTGATTATATGCCTGTAGATAGTTTGATAAATCTCAGAAATGATGTAATATTCAAGGTAGTTTTTGGATATGAAAAAAATGAAAAACTTCTTATTTCTCTATTAAATGCTATACTGAATCTTACAGGGAATGAGAAGATTGTTAAATTAACCTTTTTGAATGCCTTCAATATAAAAGAATATCTTAATGATAAATTGACAAGTCTTGATGTTAAAGTAGAAGATGGCACAGGAGTCAGATATAATGTTGAAATGCAACTCGCTCCTGACACATCATATATAAGCCGTATAATTTATTATCATGATAAACTCTATACAGGACAGCTAAAACAGGCTGAACCATATGATGCATTATTACGAGCTATAAGCATATCAATCTTAAACTTTATTCTTTTTGAAAATGAAACTGATTTACATAATATTTACCGATATTTAAATATAAAATCTAAAAATCAGTTAACAGACTTAAAAGAGCTCCATTTTATAGAACTTCCTAAATACACAGAAGATAAACCACGAAAGAATTTAACAAAACTCGAAAAATGGCTTCATGCCTTAAAATTCGGAGAAATTTATGCAACAAATTTAAATAATCTTCCTGCAGTCTTAAAAGAAGAGGAGGAAATTGTTATGGCACTACAGGAAATGATAAAAGCCTCTAATGATGACCTGGTGAGAGAAATACTTGAAATGAGAGAAAGGGGACGTCACGAAGAAGCTACAAGATTATATAGGGCTGAACAAAAGGGTATGGAAAAGGGTATGGAAAAGGGTATGGAAAAGGGTATGGAAAAGGGTATGGAAAAGGG
>DAIOEN010000004.1:34245-86399 GCA_036746235.1 Vulcanimicrobiota bacterium
TAAAATTGAACTGGCAAGAGAACTGTATAAAGACGGATATCCAGTAGAAAAACTTGCAGCAAAGTTCAAGGTATCTGCAGAGAAGATGAAAGAACTGTTAACCTGCAGTGACACATAAAAATAATATTTATCAGTAATGAAGGTGATACTGCGGAAAATATAAAAATTCCTTCAGAGAGGAATTAGATGGATTTGTCCTTTTGAAATTCTTATGAAGAAATTCTGAATAAACGGGCTTTTATTTTACACTACCGCTCCTGCTGGCAAATTTGACATCTAAAGCAGCTTAATTGAGAGGAGTTAGATGCACTTGGAAGAATTTTCCACACCTATTGACAGGAGCTCAATGAAAAGAATTATTAAATAATCATGACGCATGACGGGTGAAAGTATCCATTTACCTTTACTACTTTTTACTTTTCCACATACTAGTTTCCATCAATTATACAAAAAGACTCAAAATCCTTCTTGACTTTTATATGAGTCTTTATTATTATGTAAACTATGCAAATTATATCTTTTATCAAAAGTAAAGAAAGCCAACTAATCGGGTTACTTTGCAGTTTTATTATACTGGCAGGGATATTATATTCGCTCCATCTGGGAGATAAATTGAGATATCCTGACGAATGGCTTTATTACATAATGGCCGGGAATCTTTCATCTAAAGGCTTATACAGTCTTGACGGGATAAATCCCAGTGCCTGCCGTCCCCCTGGTTATTCTTTTTTCCTATCTATCTTCATGTCTATGGGAGCAAATTTAATTGTTCTCAGAATTTTAAATTTTGTAATGCTTGCCGGCACTTTATACTTAATTTATATCCTTTTAAAAAGAGAATGTTCCCCTGTTGCAGGGTTAATTGGCGCAGTTCTTGTTATTTTATATCCTGTATTATTTTATACGGCAGGTACGTTTTATCCCCAGACTATAGGAGCTTTACTTTTTCTTTCAGTGATTTATTTAATTTTAAGCAGTGATCTTACCGGAAAAAGATCTGCCGCTGCAGGATTACTTATGGGATATCTCATAATTACAATACCGACTTTTATCTTTCAGTTTCTTCTTATTACTATATGGATGAAAGCATATAAGTATAAAATTTTATATATTATAATATTTTTTATAATTACATGTGCTATAATCAGTATCTGGCAAATAAGAAATTATACTGCATTTAAATCTCTATTTTTCATATCCGCCAATTCCGGGAAAATGCTCCTTGAAGGAAATTCGGAGAATGCAGGACCTAATAGCGGTATAACAACTGATATTCTGTCATATGAAAAGAATACTGCAGGGATGAATGAAGTGGAAAAAGATGCATATCTTAGAGACAGAGCTTTTGAATACATTTGTAAAAATAAGTGGAAATCTTTAAAGCTTTATGCCGGGAAAGTGCTTAATTATTTTAATTATAGAAATGAACTGGAAACTAAAAGCGAATCTTCCCCGTGGAAAGATGTGATTATGCTTTTCACTTACGGAGGTCTGCTTTTATCATTCACAATACGACTCTTTTATTTTAAATATGTTAAATTGAATAAATTTGAATTATTTTTGATTATAATTTATATTTCAAATGCTTTCTTTTCGGCGATATTTTTTACAAGGATTCGTTACAGATTACCTTTTGATTTTTGTCTGATAGCACTGGTGGCTTTATTTTTTTATAATTTAAGTAAATCTCAAAATGGTTCTTTATTTTATAAGGATTATAAAAATGAACATACATACAATATATAGCCTTTTTACATCTTATTTCAGATCTAAAAGAATGAAATTATTTTTTGATACCTTAAATCCAGATGAGAATACAAAAATATTAGATGTAGGAGGTTGCCAGAATTTCTGGAGTAAATTAAATTGTTCTTCAAAGATTACTTTACTGAATATTAAAATTTCCCCAAAAGATGCAGTGTTCAGATCAAAATATACTTATATTGAAGGTGATGGAACTTCATTACCATTTAAAGATAAATCTTTCGACATTGTATTTTCTAATTCTGTAATTGAACATCTTTCAACTTATGATAATCAAGTAAAATTTGCAAAAGAATTAACAAGGGTTGGTAAAAATATATGGGTACAAACGCCTGCAAAGTATTTTTTTGTAGAACCACATTTGATAGCACCTTTTATACATTTTCTACCGAAAAATGTTCAGAAATATTTAATAAGGTATTTTACTGTATGGGGTCTGGTAGCCAAACCTTCTCAAAAGGATATTGTTAATTTTTTAAAAGAAGTAAGAATGTTGAATTATAAAGAAATGGGTTCTTTATTTCCCGAATGTATGGTTCAGAAAGAATTTTTCCTGGGAATGGCTAAATCTTATATAGCTATTGGATTAACTAAATAAATGTCAATAATAAGAAAAACTTTACTTTAAAAATTATGAAAATACTTTTAGCGCACAATTATTACCAGCAACCCGGTGGTGAAGATACAGCATTCAGAGCAGAAAGGGATATGCTCAAAGAATATGGCCATACTGTCATAGAATATACAGATCATAATGATCGTATAAAAATAATGTCTCCTATGGCAGTAGCAAGAGATACAATCTGGTCGACTTATTCTTATAACAGAATATTACAGATCGTAAAAAAAGAAAAACCTGATATTGCACATTTTCAAAATACTTTTCCTCTTATCTCTCCATCAGCTTACTATGCATGCTATAGAGCAGGATTACCAGTAGTTCAAATACTTCAAAACTACCGTTTCATGTGTCCAGCAGCTACATTATATCGCAATAATCAAATATGTAAAATATGTATAAAAAAGATATTGCCATGGCCAAGTTTAATATATTCCTGTTATCATTCATCTTTAATTCATACAGTAGTTTTAGCGGCAATGCTTACTATACACCGATGGTTGAGGACATGGCAGAAGCAAGTAAATGCATATATAGCTTTAACTCAATTTGGAAGAAAATTATTTATTGAATCCGGCCTTCCAGAAGAAAGAATTTTTATAAAACCAAACTTTATATATCCTGAACCACAGGCAAGAGAAACAAATGGATCTTATGTTCTTTTTGTAGGACGCCTTTCAAAAGAAAAGGGAATTTCTACTATGTTAAGAGCCTGGAAATTATTAAAAGATATACCTCTTAAAATCGCAGGAGACGGACCTCTTATGAATGAAGTGAAAAATATTGTTAATAATAATAAAATGAAAAATATTGAAATTCTTGGCTTTCAAACAAAGGAGCAGATCATTTCGTTAATAAAAGGTTCCAAATTTCTAGTATTTCCTTCTGAGTGGTATGAAGGCTTACCTTTAACTATTATTGAAGCATTTGCATGTGGCGTACCTATTATTGCTTCCCGCCTTGGAGCAATGGAAGAAATTATACACAATGGATATACCGGTTTACATTTTATACCCGGCAATTATGAAAATCTTGCCGAAAAGATCGAATGGTCTTGGGTACATAAAGAAAAGATGGAAGAAATGGGGGAAAATGCTAGAAAAGAATTTGAAGAAAAATATACTTCTGTACAAAATTTTAAAATATTAAATAAAATTTATGAAAATGCTATTAATATGAATAGGAGATAATTATTTGCTAAAATCTAAGTTATATCCCACTTTGCTATTTATTTTGCTTTTCTTACTAATAATTTATCCCACAATTTTAGGTTTGTATATAAAAGGTATTGAAATACCATTTAAATTTTTTGCTGCTGATAGTTTCTATTATCTTACAATAGCTGCCCGCTCTAGCTCTACTAATCTTTATACATTCGATGGTATATTTCCAACTAACGGGTTTCATCCTCTCTGGCAATACTATTTAACTATATCATTTAAGTTATTTCATCTACAAAGCCAGGAGATACAAATATATTTTGTATTTCTATCAACCATAATATTTACAGCAGTTGGAACTTCTTTATTCGGATTATCTTTATATCACTTGAGTAATAATTTTGCACTTTCATTGCTAGGCGGAGTGCCAGGATTTTATTATATATTATTTTGTAATCTAAATCCTCATTATTTTTCACCATGGAGCTTTATTAATGGTATGGAGTCAGGTCTTTCAATACTTTTCTTTGGAATACTGAGTTATTTACTGTTCAATAAAGAATTCCTAAATAAATATAATTATATTAGAATTTTATCAATATCATTTTTTCTCTCTCTAATTTGTCTGAGCAGGTTAGATGATATATTTTTAACTATATCATTTCTTATCATTTTTTATATTTCTAATAAAAATGATAAGAAAATTTTTACTTATATTTCCCTACTTGCCTTTTTTCCTGTATTTCTTGTAGCTATATATATTATTTATAACTTTTATTATGCTCATATGCTATTGCCTGTTAGTGGAACAACAAAAGGTGGCTTTTCTTTGATAAAAAATATAGGGGCCTTTATTAATATTTTCATACCATTTAGATATTTTATGAAAACTTCAACAGGTTACAGAACAGATTGGCAAGATGTATCATGGCGTGCTTTGCAAATGGGAATACCTTTATTAGTTTCTTTAATCGCATTACTTTATATCACATTAAAAAAGAAGATTTCTATAACAAATCTAAAAGAAAATGAAAAATATCAAACATTCCTTATTTATACTTATTGTATATATGTAAGTCTAAAAGGGAGCTACAACATAATTAATGTTTCCCCTTATCATCAAGGGCACTGGTACTTTCCATTAAGTATTATGGTTTTTAACCTTATCATAACTATGTGCATTCATAGTATATTTAAAAATTGCAATATATCAGAAGAGACTTATAGCATTAAAATTATTAAAAGTAATAATCTTACAAAATTAGTTCCATTAACATTACTTATTTATATAATTTTTATAAGTAATAGTTTTCTAAATTATAAAATTAATAGTAGTTACAACTATCAATATTATAATTTTTGGAAAAATAGAAATGAAATATTACATAACCTACAGAGTATATATCCTGAGAATAAAATTTTAGAATTCGATGATGGAATTATTGCTTACTCACTCGGCTTAAAAACCATGAGTGGACTTGGATTTGCATTAGATCAAGAAGCTTTTATAGCTAAGAATAAAGGCCGATTGTTAGATATTTCTTATAATAGAGGTATACATGTTTTATGTTCAATGAATTATATTACGATACCTAATAAAGCATGTGATAATAGAGAATTACTAAAAGAAACTTTATCAAAAATATTTTTTATGAAAAATCAAAATATTGAAAGGTGGAATTTTAGGGTTATATATCTGAATAAAGAAACAGGAGTAATATTCATAGAATTTTTTCCAGTAAATTAAATAAATGGTTCTACTGCAAAAACCCTATTTCATAAAAAAATATATTAAAGAAATGGCTTAAAATAACAGTTCCACAAAAGTCAAAATAGTCTTCAAAGTTACATTTAAGAGTTTTTGCAGTGAAATCAATAAGTGTAATCAATAAATGAGTTATTCACTTTTAGATAAACAAAGTTAGAATATGTAAATTTATAAAAAATATATGAAAAGTTCAAATAATCTAATTAATCATTATAACAAAAAATATCAAAATACTTTCGCATCAGAGACTAAAACTGTAAAAATAGCCAGTTACCCAAAGGATCGATTTGAAATAACTGCAAAGTTAGCAATTAAAAATTGTAAAGGCAGGTATCTTGAAATTGGTGCCGGCTCTGGTAATGTAGCTCTTACAGTAATTAATAAATATGATGAACTTATCCTTACAGAATTATCTGTAATACGGTGCAAAGAACTTCACAAATTATTTAATAATTTCAGTAAAGTTACAATCATTGAACATAATATTGATACAGAAAATCTTAATTTTCCTGACGATTTTTTTAACACTATAGTTATGACAGCAGTAATAGAACACTTAGTTGATCCTATTACTGCTCTTAAAGAATTAAATAGAGTTCTTTGTAAGGGTGGGAAACTGATTATAGACACACCTAATATAGCGAAATGGACAAGAAGAATAAAATTACTACTAGGGTACTTCCCATCAACAGCTTCAATGGATGAAGGCTTACTTTGTTATGATAAAAAAACCCTGACAGATCTTTTGTAAAATCCAATATAAAAATGTACATCGAATCCTGTTGAAAAATGTGCATCTACTACCGGAATAAAAAAGAGAAAAAAGTAATTTTGGTAGAATAAAACCCCAATAAAATAATTGGGGAGTGAAGGAGATGTATGATTTTATGGATCGAAGTGCAATAAAAGCGTTAAAAAAACGTGGAAAGAAGTATACAGAGATAGCAAGAGAAATAGGCTGTGATCGAAGAACAGTGAAAAAAATAGTAGAAGAACAGGTAGAAAAAAAATATACAAGGGAAATTGCACCATCCCAGGTAGACGTCTACAAAGAAGATATATTTAACTGGCTTAATAATGGGATAAGTGTAGTGAGGATGTTAGAACTTGTCCGTGAAGATAAAGAGCATCCATACCAGGGAGGTCGAAATTCCTTTTACGAAAGAGTAAAGTTATTTAAAACAGAGTTGAAGAATAAACAAAAAGAAGGTTTTGTAAGATTTGAAGGATTACCAGGAGAATACCTTCAGGTGGACTGGGGAAAGGTAAATGACTTTCCATTTATAGGCCAGGAGAAAAAGACAATAAATTTCTTTGCAGCCCGTTTGAAATACAGTCGTTACAGTTATGTGGAATTTAAGCCTGACCAGACCCAGGAGCATCTGATAAGAAGCCTATTAAGGGTATTTGAAGATATAGGTGGAATACCTTGGGTAATAGTATTTGACAATATGAAAACAGTGACAACAGGACGTGATAATAAGCATAGGCCAATCTGGAATGAAATATTTCAAAAGTTTGCAGCAGAGATGGAATTTCATCCTGATGTATGCTGGCCCTATTCAGGGAATCAGAAAGGCTCAGTAGAGAATCTTGTAGGATGGGTAAAGGACAATTTCCTTTCCGGTAGAGAATTTATTGATGACAGGGATATGGTTAATCAGTGTAACCAGTGGCTTAATAAAATAAACAACAGTCAATCTCAGGCTCACGGAGCTATCCCCTCAGAAATTCTACTGGAAGAGAGAAGTAAATTTACTCGACTTCTAACAACAGCAGAGGATTATGGACTATACCGTGAAGTAATAGCAGGTAAAGAAAGTCTTGTAATGATAGACAACACCAGATATTCCATACCAGTAAGCTATATAGGTCAGGTATTAACAGCAAGGATAAGAGAGAAAATAATAGATTTTTATGATGGCTGTAAATGTGTTGCCAAGCATCAAAGACGTTCAAAACAATGGCAGCCTGTAATAGACCCTTCTCATTATGAGGAAGTGTTTGTAAAAAAACCAAGAGCTAGAGTAATGGTATACAGAGATTTTTTAATGGCTCAGGATAAAAGTATTAAAGCCTTTATAGCAGAACTGTGCCGCCGTTATAAAGGCACCTTTGGAGAACAGATAGTAGAGATGTATCATATGTGGCAAAAATATGGTACAGATGAATTAGGTGTAGCCTGTGCTCTTGCCTCAGAGCATGGTGCCTATGGTTCAGATTACCTTGAGAGTCTGCTTCGTACATCTGATAAAGGACAGTTGATATCAAGCCTTACGCTTTCAGATGTTCCTTTACAGGAAGAATTAGATAGAACTTTATTGGATTATGAGTATCGTGCTATAGGGGGTGGTAAGTAATGGAACACCTGATGAAGAGACTTGGCTTACCACGTATGAGAGCAGTATATCGAGAGTGGATAGACAGAGCAGGGAAAGAAGGAATAAGTTACAGTGATTTCTTAAGAGGGTTACTGGAAGAAGAAGTGTGTGCCAGAGAAGAGAGTAAATTGAGAAGTCATATGAAGAATGCTAAATTTCCTTTTGAGAAGACACTGGAACAATTTGATTTCAAACTCCATCCTGAATTACGCAGACAGATATTCCAGAATTACCTGGAAGAGAGTTTTATAAGAGAGGGTAGGGCGCTCGTATTGGTGGGGGCTCCAGGTCTCGGGAAAACGCACTTATCTTCGGCTATAGGGATAAAAATGGTTCAAAGGGGATTTGATGTCCGATTTATTACAGTCCAGAGGCTGGTGAACCAGGTACTTTCTTCTGAAACAGCAAAAGAGAAGGAAAAAGTCCTCCGTCCTTATCGCAAAGCTGCTCTGCTGATCTTAGATGAATTTGGGTATCTCGTTCCTGAACCGGAGACGGGCCCTGTTCTCTACGAACTTATTTCAGAGAGATATGAGAAGAAGGCCACAATAATTACCAGTAATAAGAGTCTTACTGAATGGGGTAAGATTATTCAAGACAATGCTCTTGCAAGTGCTCTCCTGGACAGACTTATGCATCACGGTGATGTATATTACCTCAAGGGAGAAAGTTACAGATTGAAGGGTAAAGAAAAGCTTTTAGGGCAACAGGAAGTTAAACCGACAGATGAGGAAGAAAAAGACAGGGATGTTAAATAGAGTTATAGCTAAAGATAAATTTAATAACTTAACTATACCGGTAGGAAATACAGAAGTATCTCTGTTCAACAACTTTACCGGGAAGAGATGTACATTTTTCAACCGGATTCCCTTATCAAGATTAGTGTCTCATCACTATAGCAGGAAGAGATGTACATTTTTCAACCGGATTCCTTTATCAAAACTGAGAGAACAAAACTATGGTAAAAGCTCCAACATGTATTATGACAGGTGGGATATGATTAAGCATGATGAGATCACTTGTTATAAAAATACTGGATATAATACTGCAGACAGGATAGGCGATAGAGTAGATAACGGATCTCAAAAGAGCATATACATGCTTTTACTGGATCTGATTACTAACACTTCTCCTAAAATAAGACTGGTATATAGAATTTTAACATGTACATTTTTCAACCGGATTCCGAGAGAAAAAAATTACATTTTTCAGCAGGATTTTGCATCTTTATGACGAAGGACATCTTCATTATTTTACATTTCGTTCTTTAAGCAAATGCTGTCTTGAAAAAGCAGGTTTTAAAAGAGTTGAATGGTTTGGCTACGGTGGATGGAATTTAAATAAAGTACCTTATATATTATGTAAGTTATGGCCAACTCTTTTCTCAGAGATCTGTATTGTAGCATACAAATAATAAAGATGAGTTATTTAGATAAGAAAAAGAAAGTATTCATTATACAAAAAAGCCTGGAACATTATCGCAAGCCTTTTTTTATTATGTTGGAAGAAAAGCTTTCTCAGTTTAATATTGAATTAAAATTAGTCTTTGGAGCAAAAAGTGAACAGGAAGACAGAGATTTTATGAATATAAACTGGGCATATAGAATTCATAACTATCTCATTAAAATCGGCTCTCATACCCTTTACTGGCAACCATGTTTATGGCTCTTAAAAGATGCCGATTTAATAATTGTAGAACAGGCCAGCAAATTATTATTAAATTATCTTCTTTTCATAGCTCACATTGCAGGAATAAAAAAACTCTGTTTCTGGGGTCATGGAAAAAATTTTCAATCACATAAAGTCAGCAGAGTCGGTGAAGTAATTAAAAATTTTATCTCAAAACGTGTTCACTGGTGGTTTGCATACAATGACCTAAGTGTAAAAATAGTAAAAGAACTTGGATATCCTGAAGAGAGGATTACATCCGTACAGAACGCTATTGATACAAAATCCTTAATAGAAGCAAAAGAGAAAATTACTCGGAGTGCTCTGGAAAAATTGAAACAAGAGCTGAATATAAAAGGAGAGAATATCTGTATATATTCAGGAAGTATGTATCCTGAAAAACGTCTCGATTTTTTAATTGAATCCTGTATTTATATTAAAGAAAAAGTGCCGGATTTCGAAATGATTTTTATTGGTTCAGGCTCGGATCAGGATAAAGTTAAACTTGCTTCAGAAAGATTTGAATGGATTCATTATGTGGGGCCTAAATATGACATAGATAGAGTACCTTATTTTATGATATCAAAATTATTTTTAATGCCTGGACTTGTAGGATTAGGCATTTTAGATGCCCTTACAATGGAAACCCCTATTATTACGACTAGTATATCTTATCATTCACCGGAAATTGACTATCTAATCGATGGATTTAATGGTATAATTGTCCAGGAATCTAATGATCCTCTAATATATTCAAGACAAGTCTCATATATATTACAGAATAATGAAAACTACAAAAAACTAATTAACGGATGTATTGAGTCTAGAGAGAAATATACTATAAAAGAAATGGCAAATCGTTTTAGTAAAGGAATAATAAAAGCTATAAACTGTTTGTAGTCCATATATCCCAAATTACATGCTCAAGAGGAGTATACACATGAATTGTAATATTGGAAAACAAAAAGAATGTTTTGAAAATATTTATTCAACCTCGGAAGAAAAAAAATGGAATTTCCATGATACTGATGATATATTAGTGAGATATCTTAGAGACAGAAGAATTAAAATAGCGATAGAGCATCTAAAAAAATTAATAAAATCTCAATATAATCAATGGAATGCTTTAGTAATTTGTGGAGGAGTAGGAGGAGAAGGAACATTACTGGCAGATTTAGGATTTAATTCCGTTACAGTTTCAGATATTTCTGAAAATGCTTTAGAAATATGTAAAAAGAGAGATCCAAGGATTAAAACCATATTATTAAATGCAGAAGATTTAACAATACCGGATAATTCTTATGATTTAGTTATTGTACAGGATGGATTACATCATCTTCCTCGGCCTGCCAATGGATTCACAGAAATGCTCAGGGTGTCTAAAAAAGCTATTATTGTAATTGAACCACATAGTGGCATTATATCTAAATTATTTGGAACAATATGGGAAAAGCATGACAATACGATTAATTATGTATTTCGCTGGAATAAGTTTATTTTTAAAGAATTAACATTAAGTTATCTATTACAAAAAAATCTATATATTAAAGTCATCAGATTATGGGACCATAATTGTTTTATGATGAAAATTTCAGAAAAAGTGAGCAAAAACAACAAATTACTAAGACTTAATTTTATAAAACTGTGCTATGATATATTAAATACATTATTCTGGTGGCTTGGAAATATGATGATTGGTATTATTATAAAAAAATAAAATTTTAAGAAGCATAATTGGTAAATATACATCTGTATTACTATAAATGTTTTTGATATCCCTCTGTGTCAAAATAGCTGAGACAGATTCCTACCCCGAATTTAGTGTATAATGATAGGGCGGTAGGAAAGGAGTAAGAGTATGTCAAATAATAAGAATAAAGTAAAAGGAAACGGTAAAATGTCTCATGTTAATATATGTACAGTGCCAGATCCAGAGGTAATAGAGAGACCGATAAGAAGGAAATATCCAGCAGAGTATAAGTTGAGGATACTCCATGAAGTAGAAACATTGAAGAAACATGGAGAGATTGGAGCTCTGCTGAGGCGAGAAGGATTATATTCATCCAATATAGGTCAGTGGATCTGGCAGCGAGAGAGAGGAGAATTAGAAGGATTGAGCCCGAAGAAAAGAGGTCCAAAGGAGAAATCACCTGACGATTTAGAGAAAAGAATAAAAGAACTTGAGAGAGATAATAAAAGACTTAAAAGACGTCTTGACCATGCCGAGATGATCATAGATGTACAAAAAAAAATCTCAGAGTTGAGCGGGATACCGTTACAGAAAGTGGACAAATACGAAGAGGAAGATTGATGAATGTAGTAAAAGAGATTTCAACAGATGTAGGAGTATTAAGAGCGTGTGAAGCTCTTGGAATATCAAGAGCGACATATTATCGTAAATTATCTCCTGTAAAACCTGTTACTGAGTCAAAATCAAAGCACTTTCGTGCATTATCAAAACAGGAGGAGAGAGAAGTTCTTGATTGCCTTAACAGTGAGAGGTTCCAGGATAAATCTCCAGCAGAGGTATATGCCACTGTTCTGGATGAAGGTAATTACCACTGTTCTCTCTCGACAATGTATCGAATACTCAGAAGACATAAACAGGTAAGGGAAAGAAGAAATCAACTGCAGCACCCAAATTACAAGAAACCTGAATTGCTGGCAGAGAAATCAAATCAGGTGTGGTCCTGGGATATTACAAAATTACTGGGGCCTCAGACGTGGACATATTATTACCTCTATGTGATTATGGACATTTACAGCAGGTATGTCGTGGGCTTGATGGTAGCTCATAAAGAGAATTCATCACTGGCTCAGGAGCTTATCCAGGATACCTGTAAGAAACAGAATATACAGCCAGGGCAGCTTACAGTTCATGCAGACAGAGGCTCTTCTATGACTTCAAAGGCAGTAGGATTTCTTCTTGCAGATCTTGGGATTACAAAAACTCATAGCAGGCCTCATGTATCCAATGACAACCCTTTCTCTGAAAGTCAGTTTAAAACTCTCAAATACAGGCCGGAATTCCCGGATAGGTTTGGCAGTATTCAGGATGCCAGAGCTTTTTGTATAAATTTTTTTCAATGGTATAACTGGGAGCACTATCACAGTGGTATTGCTTTAATGATACCTGGGGTTGTTCAGTATGGATAGGAAAAATCTGTTATAAAGCAGAGACAAATTGTGTTAAATACAGCTTATGAGAAACATCCGGAAAGGTTTGTGAAAAAACTTCCAACTCCACCGGAGGTGCCGGATGCGGTGTGGATAAATCCACCGGAAAAATTACTGAAAGGAGGGTAATTAATTTCGCATCGGAATCTGTCTCAAACTATTGACAATTTCCGTATTAAATAATAAGTTTCATATGAATACTATAGCAATAATTATGACATGTCATAATCGAAAGAATAAAACGTTAAATTGCCTGGATGCGTTATTCAGACAAAAATACATAAAAAATAATAATATAAAAGTATATTTGGTAGATGATGGAAGCACTGACGGAACAGGAGAGGCAATAAAAAATTCTTTCCCCGAAGTTATAATTTTACAGGGGAGTGGAAATCTATTCTGGAATGGTGGAATGAGACTGGCTTTTAAAAAAGCTATGAAAAAAAACTATGATTATTATTTGTGGCTTAATGATGATACATTACTTTATGAAGATAGCCTGGATAGATTATTAAAAACACATTATAAATTATCAGAGAAATATACTAAAAAAACTATAATAGTAGGCTCAACCTGCGATCCTGCTACAGGAATTCTTACCTATGGAGGGGCTATTCATTGTAGCAGATGGCATCCTTTAAAATTTCGACTTATAAAACCATCAGATATTCCTTTAGAAATTGATGCTATGAACGGGAACTGTGTTCTTATATCATCTGAAGTAGTTAGAATAGTAGGTAACATAGATAAAGCTTTTTCACACAGTATCGGAGATTATGACTATGCATTAAGAGCAAAATCACTTAGTTGCTCTGTATGGCTTGCTCCTGGCTATGTAGGGACATGTGAAAGAAATAAGGTTAATCTATTTACAATGAATGTAAATATAAAAGAAAAATTAAAAAGAATAAATCAGCCAAAAGGCTTACCTTTCATAGAATGGAAAGTTTTTGCAAAAAGACATGCAGGTATTTTATGGCCATTTTATTGTATAATGCCTTATATGAAACTAATTTTACCAGAGATAATAATTAAATTCAATAAAAATAATTTAACAAAATTGTAGATTTAAGGAAAAGTATATGAAGTTAAATCTTGGTTGTGGTAATCAGGTAATTCAAGGATGGATTAATGTAGATTATTCTTTAGGGGCAAAATTCGCTAAAATTCCGTTATTTCGCATAATTAACAAAAAGTTGCATCTCTTTGATCTTGATTGGGATAAAAGAATTTTTATTCATAACTTAACAAAGAAGTTTCCATGGAAAAACAATACTATTGATATTATTTATAGTTCTCATACTTTAGAACATTTTACATATGAAGAAGGTTGTTTTTTTCTTACAGAATGCCATCGTATACTCAAACATAATGGTATCATCAGGATAGTAGTTCCTGATCTACAGGTTTTTGTAAAAGAGTATATAGATGGGAAGTTATGTGCAGACCAATTTATTGCAAAACTTGGAGTATTATCTGGGAATAGTAAAAATCCTATTAAAAATTTCCTATCCCATTTTATACAATTTCCTCATAAATGTATGTACGATACTCAGACATTACTAAACCTTTTAAATTATATAGGTTTTGATGCAGTAAGTAAAAAAGAATTTAATAGTGCTATTGAAGATATAAAACAAATAGAAAATAAAAAACGTACTGAAAAAGCTGTAATTGTAGAGGGTAGAAAAAGATGAAACATATTCCCAATATATCCATTGGATTTATAAGCTTTTTACAATGGAGTAATTAATTATGGATAATAAAAAAGTAGACAGCCTTACTGCTAAAACCTTACATGGTATAAAATGGACGTATATGTCTGGAATAATTAATGCATTGGCACAAATAGCCTTCAGTGCAGTTATGGCACGTTTATTAGAGCCATCTGCTTTCGGTATTATTGCTATGGCTATGGTTCTAATAGGCTTTGGTAACAGATTTACCATAATGGGTATAGGGTCTACTATAATTCAAAAAAAAGAAATTACAGAAGAAGATATTAGAGCATCTTTTACTTCTTCTTTCTTTTTAGGAATATTATTTTTTATTTTATTCTGGTTCATTTCACCTCTGACAATTTATATTTTTAAAAATAAAGAAGTCATTCCAGTATTAAAAATTACATCTATTTCATTTATTCTTTCCAGTCTTTCAATTACATCTTCAAGTATTCTCACAAGAAATATGATGTTTCGATATATAGCAATTAATAATGTCATTTCATATATAGTAGGTTATGGATTAACTGGTATAATAATGGCCAGTAGAGGTTTTGGTGTTTGGAGTCTGGTTTTTGCTAATTTGACTCAAATGGGCATTAATGCATTATTATGTTATTTTCACACAAAACATCCCATTAAGTTTATCTATAAACGGAAATATTACAGATATTTATTCTTTTTCGGAGGCAAGATGACTATTGTTAGATTTCTTGAATTTATAAGTGCTAATATTGATACTTTATTTATAGGTCATTTCTTAGGGTCAACCTCTCTTGGTTTATATAATAGAGCTTACATACTAGTCTGTGTACCAACATATTATTTTACAAATAGTTTAACCTCTGTACTTTTCCCATCACTAAGTAAACTTCAGGAAGATAATAAGGCTTTGAAAAAATGGTTCTTAAAAGTAACAATGCTACTCAGTGCATTTATAATACCATTATGTTTCGGTATTTCTGCTGCTTCCAGAGAAATTATTTTAACCATCCTTGGAGATAAATGGATTAAAGCGATACCAATTATGCAAATACTTTCTATAGCTATGCCTCCATTTCTCCTTGCTATTTTACCAATAATTATATGTGATGCTACAGCAAGATTAAATGTAAAGATTGTTATACAATTATTTTATATTTTATTTTTATTATTATTTTTTTATTTTATGATAAATTATGGTCTTACTGGTTGTGCATTTATAATTTTAATTGGAGAATTTATTCGTTATATAATTTATATTTCTTATTTAAAAAATATATTTAATATTACTATTAAAGAATTATTTGAAATTTATGTATTTCCTCTTTTATCAGGTTTAGTTACAGGATTATTAATTTATTGTCTCTCTAATTACATAAGAATTATGCAAATCCACACTTTAATATTACTTTTTATACAAATATTACTAGGAATTATAATTTTATTTGTTAGCTTAATAATTAATAAAAAAGTTATATATGAAGTTAAAAATATTATCAGTAATTCAGGTATAATGTTTACTAACAATATATTATTTAAGAAATTAAATTTAATTTTAAATTTAACTGATTATAATTAGTTAGTTTTATAACAATTAGAAAATAAAGTATCGATTAATTATGTTAAAGAAGAGTTTTATAGTAACAATTTTTCTCATATCTATAATATTATTTGAAATTAATTTTCTTATGTTATTTTCTGAACAAACTGTAGCTAATATAAGAGATGGTATTATAATATGTTTTATGATTTTATCATGTGCATTTTTTGTGTCTAATAAAATAAAGGATAAATTTTTAAAAAGTCATTTATTACTTTACTTAATTTATTATTTATTTATAATCTTAGAGTCTATTTTTAAATATAATTCCATTATAAAATACCCTCATATTTTACTTACAATAAGCAGTTTTTTTTATACTGTGGTTTTTTATACGTTACTAAGAATAAATACAGACTTATTTTTAAATAGGTTATGTTATGTAACATGCGGATATATATATATTCAGGAAATAATAATGAGAGTATACAACCCATATTCATATAGGGTTTTACCTGTTCACATAATATATATGTTATTATTTGTCACTCTATATTTTACCATTAATCAAGTTACAAAATCTGCTTTATACAAATCTATAATTATAATAATAAATTTATTATTTATAGTAGTTGAAAACCATAGAACTGTATGGGTTTCTGGATTCACAGGTGGTATTTTACTAACAATTTTTCTTGGAAAAATAAAAAAAATCCATATCAAAAAAAAATATTTATCAATAAGTATATTTTGTATTATATTATTTTTATTTGCATTTTCATTTACTAATCAAGAATTTAAAACTTATTTTAAAGAGAGAATTGAAGATATTTATAAATTTAAAGAACAAGGTACAGGAAAGTGGAGATATGACATGTATGAATATTACTGTCCCATTATAATAAACAATTTGATCTTCGGAACAAGGTTTGAAGGCTTCGAAATAACGCCTATATACGAACGACATTTTCGCAAAGAAACAGGACATCACTTCCACTCTGGTTATTTGGTGATCTTATTTTATCATGGATTATTTGGTTTCTATCTTTTGTATGGACCGATATTTTATTATTTATACAAATCATGGAAACATGCTGAACTATCATTAGAAAATATCTTCTTATATTCTTTTATTTTTACTGGTATTTTCTATTCTTTAAGTTATATTTTACCTTACTTCTATTATGGTATTCTAGGAATAAGTTTTATCTTTATAAAAAAACAGAAAAATTATAAAAGTTAACTTGATTTGAATTATGGTAAATTATGAAATTAATTATAAATTATTAGATAATAATTTAAATTATAAATATTGTCCTTTATGTCTTAATAAAGATATAAAGAATAAAGGAGAAATAAAATATCCAGAAAAACTTTTATTTTCATCTGTATATGTTAAATTAAAAAATAAATCTGAATTATGGTATTGCAATAATTGCCTTTCAGGATTTATTCAAAATGTAATAAGAAAAGAAGATGCTGAAATGTTATATACTAACTCTGATAGTACAAAACGTTGGCAATTAAAGGGAAATTTTATAGAAGATAAAACTAAAGACGTAATATCTATAATGAAAAGACTTCTTTATAAAGCAAATTCGATAATTGATATCGGATGCAATACTGGTGAATTATTAGATTATGCAAAACGTTGTAATTGCATTACATATGGTATAGAATATTCTGAGTCTGGAGAAAAAATCTGTAAAGGCAAAGGGCATAATATGTTAAAAAGTTTAAAAGATATAGTTCATCCTGTAGATATTATAGTTGCATTTGATTTAATTGAGCATTTATATAATTTTAATGAATTTTTATATGACAGCTTTAACGCATTATCTCCTGAAGGGAACTTGGTTATTTTAACTGGTAATATAAATTCTCTACCTGCTAAATTACTTGGTAGTCACTGGTGGTATAACAGTTTTCCTGAGCATATTATATTTCCATCTATTAATCTATTATTTTCCTTACCAAATTGGGTTGTTGAAGATTATCGTTTTTGTTATAATTCGAATTCTCATATTAAACCTTTCACTAGAATTTTACTATCAAATCTCAAAAATATAGTTATGAAAAAATATTCAGGATCACCATCATTTTGGCCTGATCATTACATAATTATTTTAACCCGTAAAAAGGATCACAGTATAACGCTAATGAATAAAATATACTGAAGAAATAAAGTCGATATTTTTAATATGTATAGTTAAAATAACAGAAAGGCTGTAAATATATGTTCATAAATATAAAAAAATATATAACATCTAGACTAAATAAACTAGAAATTATTATTAATACACCTGGTGCTTATAAAGCACGAAAATCTGGGTGTTATTTAGAATTTTACGCTGTAGTATATAATATTTTTAGAAGAAGTATAAAACCTGAAACTATTATAGATATTGGAGCTAATAGAGGAATGTTTGTAAAATGTGCAAACTGTATTTTTCCTGAAGCTACTATTTATGCTTTTGAACCATTAAAAGAGCCTTATCATGAGCTATGTAAGCTTAAAAAGAAAATACCTAAGCTTGAGTGTTATAATATTGCAATAGGTGAGAAATCTGAGGAGATAACAATATATAAGAATAATTATGACTATTCAAGTTCTTTATTAGAAATGAACGACTTACATAAAAATGCCTTTCCTTATACAGCAGAATTAACAATGGAAAAAGTAGAAGTTAAAACGTTAGATAATGTATTATCAGGTAAAAATTTAGAAAAACCAATTTTAATGAAGATTGATGTTCAGGGATATGAAAAATTTGTATTAAATGGTTCTCAGGAAACACTAAAACATGTCAATTATGTTATTTGCGAATTATCTTTTTTTGAATTATACAAAGGTCAAGCATTATTCAATGATGTCTATAATATGTTTATTGAGTATGGTTTTAATTTTTTTGGTCAGCTAGGTGAACTCAGGCATCCGGAAACAGATCAAACATTACAAATTGATGCTTTCTTTATAAAGAATAATTTATAAAATAAATATAAATTTGCTATTTTTTATAGGAGTAACTGGTTATGAAATTTTTAAAATTACTATCTATACTCTGTTTTTGTTATTTACTACTTATATCAGGCAGATGTAGTGAAAAGGAATTTAAATTCTATGTCTCTAAAGATGGAAATGATGCATGGTCAGGTAAAATTCCTTCTCCTTCCTCTTCTGATGGTCCTTTTGCCACACTCGAAAGAGCAAGAGATGAAATAAGAAAACTTAAGAATGGTAAAGAAGTAAACATACCATTTACAGTTTATGTAAGAGATGGCACATATACAATTGAAAAAACTTTCTTACTGGAAAGTGAAGACTCTGGAACAGAAGATTACCCTATTACATATCAATCTTATGAAAACGAAAAACCTGTTCTCACAGGAAGCAAAACTGTCGCTGAATTCAAACCATATAAAGGAGAAATTTTACAATGTGATTTAAAGAAAAATAACTTTGATAAAATAATTTTCAAACAAATTTTTTTCTGTAATAAAAGACAAATAATAGCACGTTATCCAAATTTAGATGTCAAGGATCCTCATGGAGGCGTATGGGCATATATTGCATCTGTTGATACAGGTGGTGTAAAGGATCATTTTATATGCACAGATGATGTCATAAAAAAATGGACAAATTTAGAGCAATCAGAAATCTGCATATTTCCAGGATATGACTGGGCGTGGAATATTATCCCTATAAAATCGGCAAATCAGGAAAAATCTGAAATTATACTTACAAAAAACGCTTCGTATAATCTTCGTATTGGAGATCGATACTATGTTCGAAATCTTTTTGAAGAACTGGATAGTCCAGGCGAATGGTATGTGGATCGAAAAAATTCTGTACTTTACTTCTGGCCTACATCAGATATTGAAAAAGGAGAAGTTAGAATTCCTGTAACAGGAACTATTATCAATATAAAAAAATCAAAAAATATCATTTTCAGGGGTTTTACTATAGAAAATTGTGATGAAGATGCAATTTTAATACAGGACTGCTTAAACTGTAATATTACTAAAAGTATCATCAAAAACTGTGGTGGATGGGGTATAAAGATAGAAGGTGGCAAAAAATCTGGAGCTAATGGTAATGATATCTTTCAAACAGGTGGTGGAGGTATATCAGTCGATGGAGGAGATAGAAAAACCCTTGAACAAGCTGAAAACTACGCAGTTAATAATTATGTTCATCATACAGGAATTATAAACAAATGGTATTTTAGTACTGCAATCAGTTGTAGAGGGGTGGGTAATTTAGTAGCCCATAATCTTGTTCATGACACACCATATACTGGCATTGATTTCAGTGGGAATGAACATATTATAGAGTTTAACCATGTACATCATACTAACCTTGAGCAGTGTGACGGGGGATGCCTTTATTCCTGCACTTTTGACTGGACTCAAAGGGGAAATACTATAAGATATAATAGAATACACAATAGCGGAGGATTTGGAAAAACAGGAGGCATAAAAGATGGAAAATTCACTTATACTTACCCTCGATTTACCTGGGGCATTTATCTTGATGCCCCCAATAGTGGTCATTATGTTTATGGAAATATAATCTGGAATACACCTTTTGCTGCTATGGATAATCATGGAGGAAGGGACAATGTCTTTGAAAACAATATACTTATAGATTGCACTCCCTTTAGCCCTTTATGCCTTTCTCCTTCCTTTGCGTATTGGCCAACCATATGTAACAAACTTAAAGATAACTGTTATCCATATTCACCCTATTTAAAATTATATCCTGACCTTGCAGACTATTTAAATACGAAACCTGAATCTATGACTGGATTAAAATTCATAAGAAATATTGTTTATTATACAGAAGAAAAAAGTAAATCAATAAAGAAAAATTCTAAAGGTGAACAAATTATTTATCATTATAATACTTACAGAGAAGATTTTTCTAAAAATGAATTTGATTTCAATACAATTTATTGCCCCTCTGATATACAACTAAAAGTTAAATTCTCCTATGAGGGCGAAGGAAGTAAACTATTAACATGGAAAGACTGGAAAAATCTCAATGTTGATAAAGAATCGATCATTTCAGATCCTCTATTCATAGATATAAAAAACCATAATTTCCGATTAAAAGATGAATCACCTGCTTTAAAACTCGGCTTCAAACAGATTCCTTTAGATAAAATCGGCCTTTATGAGGATGAAGCACGAGCTACCTGGCCTGTAGTAGAATCTCCTGGTGCTGCTTCTCTTGGAGATTTTACTACTGAGAGATATTTTATAGTACCTGGATATGAAAAAAGAAAAGCAGAGGAATTTACTCTTAGAGATGGAGTAGGAAACTTTTTCTCAAAATTGCAAAAAAAACAGTCTGTAAAAATAGCTTATTTTGAAGGAGGTTTCAATCCTCAACATGGATGGAGACAGGGTGTAATAAACTGGCTAAAAGAAAAATATCCAGGAGCAGATATTACTGAAGTAGATGCATCTATATCTGGTTCTGCTCCTGGCTCTCTTTTTAGTATTTACCGTTTTAGCCATTATGTCCTGGAAAAAAAGCCTGATCTTGTATTTGTAGATTTCAGTATTGATGACTATAGAATTAATGCAGATATGGATACAATGTGGAAAGTCATAGAAGGTATGATAAGGCAGGCAAGAAAATCAAATCCTGAAATGGATATAATATTTCTCCATTCTTTTAATCCTGGAATGGAAAAAGACTATAAAGACAATTTATCTCCTGAAGCTGTTTCAGCCTACGAAAAAATAGCAGATTACTACGGTATCTCTTCTATTAATATGTCGTATAGAATAGGAAAAATGGTAAATGAAGGAAAAATTATTACAAAAGCAACCCAGGAAGAAGCAAAACAGATAAAAGATAAAATTATATTTACCTTTAACTATAGTCCAACTCCTGAAAGTAACACTATATATACACAGGTTATATTAGAAGGACTCGAAAAACTTTCGAAAAACTCAAAAGCAAAAATTTATATTTTGCCAGAACCTTTTAGAAAAGACAATATGGAAAGAGCAAAACTTGTTTCTATTTCTTCCTCTATAGTTTCAATGTTTGGTGAATGGAAAAAGATTTCTCCTTCTGATATTAATGGAAAAAATTTCTCTAAATATTTTGAAGAAATGTGGTGTACAGATAAACCAGGGGCAAAAATTACTCTGAAATTTAAAGGCACTGACGCAGGTATTTTCACAATACTTACTCCTGATACAGGAATAGTCAGAATTACTATAGATGGAAAAGAAATGGGAATAAAAAACTATATGAGTCTCTGGGCATCTCACTACCCACTTACTGCATTTAATATCGCCTCCGGCCTTGAAGACAAGGAACATACTGTTACAATAGAACTTCTCCCTGACCCGCCAGACAGGACTGATGCTATTGAGGAAGCGAAAAGGCTGAACAGATATAAGGCAGAGGATTTTCAAGGAGTGGCTCTTTATATAGGATGGATAAGGATTATTGGAGATTAATATCAACTACCAGCTGCTAGCCGCATTTCATGACTGAATAATTCAAGGAGAAAAAAAGTCAAAATCCCCTGATTGCCTGTGACCTGTCTGCAGAGCAGGGATTGTTCTGTCATTTGTCTTTTATTATTTCTTTTTTAAAAATCATTCTCCCCCATTTCAAGAATTCTCGCAACCTCTTTCCTCTCCATACCGGCAAGAAGCATCTTCCTGGCAGACTCAATCTTCCCTTCCAGCTTCCCTTCCAGCTTCCCTTCCTGTTTCCCTTCCAGTTTCCCTTTTTCCATGCCTTTTTCCATGCCTTTTTCCATGCCTTTTTCCATACCTTTTTCCATTCCCTCTTTCAAACCCTTGCTGTATCCATAACGTTCAAAAGTTGTTACATATGGCATTCCGCTCACCTCCTCAAATTTACTCATTTCTTCATAATAAATTTTCTCATATTCTTCCGGCAGATTTATTAACCAGTCGATAAATCTTAATAATTTTAGAGAATCTTTCCTGTTAAAAACAGATTTAGATAACACTATTTTCAGTGATAATTTCTTATCATTATCTTTCTTCACTTCAAGAAGTCTTATATATGTTTCCACTACTATAGCAAAAGGATTTTCGCTGTTTTTCAACTCATGGAGCCTGTCTTTATAATCTATTAATTTCACTACAGGATAATCAAATACGAGACTGAAAGGCCCCGCTTTGAATCTATAAGGACCGGGACGAAATCTTTTATCTTCATCTGTGAGAATAACCAGGCTTATAACCTCTTTATGATATCTGTCAAAAATTCTGTAATTATACATGTAGATACGTTCGGAAAATTTCTTTTCCCTTTTTCCCTGCACTTCTACATGACAGAGGCACCACCGTTCAGTACCATCTTTAAAATAAATTTTAACCAGCTTATCGGCAAATCTTTTCCCCGTTTCACCGGCTTTTACTATCTTTTCAAGCTCTTTATCCAGAAAGACTGGCTCTTTAGAAAAATCTATATCTTTATATAAATCATAAAAGAAAAACTCCATAAACTGAGGAAACAGTTCCTCCAGGATATCTTTCCACGCACTGTCTTCTAATTTATTATATCTTTTAACGGCCATTAATCAGTTCCTTTCACATTTTATTATAAATCTTTTTACTTATTTTGTCTATTTTTACAATGTACCTTTCTGTCTTCCTCCCATAATTTTTCAATGGCGATCTTCAAATTCATTTATACTGGACAGAGTTAATAATATCCACAGCATATGCATCTGAAGAAAATTTTCTATCATAAATTGATAGATTGAAATAAACTGAATATCTTCACAGACGAAAATTACCTATTATTAATAGCCAAAAAATATACAGCATAAACAAATCTGATGAAATACTGAAAGACTGAAGGTACTCTGAGGTCAGTCTCCTCCACCATGTTTTTTTTCTTCTCTCATTTTCAGTAATTTTATTACCATGGGATCGCGAGCAACTCTGCAGAGTTCTTTTAATGCCATTACTATTTCTTCTTCCTCTTTAAGCTCTTCCGGTATATCGTCAAAACTTTTTATCTCCAGATCACCGAGAAATAATTTGCCGGACTTCAAAAGTTCATCATCATCTATATCTTTCTTATTGGACTTATTCTGTAGAAGTAGCAGAAGCTCTTTATAAAAATTTAAGTGTAAATATTAACTGGATTTTATCAGGGGAAGGGAACAGGTTTACTGAAGAAAAAAACCATGTTATATCGGCTTCCACGGAAGAAGATGAACTTGTTCCCGAACTTAAAGAAATAGTCTATGATCTTAAAGGGACTACAGATAAAATCATAGAGCTGAATAAAAAATTTACTGCAAGAGAAGATAAAGTCATATACAGAATATCCTCTGACAGAGAAAAGAAAAAAAAATATCCTCTTACCGGCACTTCATCTCAGGAAAAGGACATGGAAAAAGAAGTCTTAAAAAATACTGTTTCATATCTTCAGGAAAAAGTTGAAGAACAGGATATAAGGATTAAAAAGCTGGAAAGAGATCTCAGGGAATATATAGGAAAAGCTCAGACTATTACTGAATTCCATCACTGAATACCTCATCGTGAATTTAATTTTAAATTTCTGTTCTATGGCAATAATCAGGTAAATCCTGTTCTTTACCTTATAAATCTTACTTTTGCCATATCTCTTTTTACAATCTCTTCAAATTCATGATGATCTGATGTGATTATTTCTCCATCAAGTCTACAGGCAAGAGATATACAGAAACAGTCAGCCAATGATATTCTTCCTTTTATCTTATAACGACCTGTTTGTTTCCAAAAATCTGTCTCCATATCTTCTCTTACAGTAATTCCCATTAAAAGAAGCCCATCAATAACTGATTGAGCAAGATTTTCATCTCCTGCCCTGAGAAACTCGTAAAACACCTCACACAGGTTAACTGCATGGATAAAGCATTTATTCTTACTATCAATCAACAATAACTCTACAATATCTGCCCCTGGTTCATTATTTAAAAAAGCAATTAAAGCACAGGCATCAAAAATTATATTAACTTTTTTCATTTCCTCTCTTCCATTTCAATATCGTCCAGTTTCCTTTTAATAAAATCCCCTGTTGAAACACCGGTGTAAGCATATTTGCCTTTCATTGATTTTATATGTCTTATCCTTTCTTCTTCATCAGTAAATTGGTTATGAGAATATTCTTTAATCATTTCCGATACATCTTTATAGTTAAACTTCAGTCGTTTGCCTGTGCGGTATGTTTTTAATTTTCCCCCTTCTATCCATCTATGGAGAGTGCTTTTGCTTATCCTGAGCAATTTTATAACTTCTGCAGATGTTAAAAATTCTGACTTAATTGTATCCATTTATACCACCTTCTTGCTTTTATATTATCATATGTATTCATATGTTGTCAAATATTTAAAACATACTGCAAATCAACTGAATCATTTCTAAACACATTTCCCCTGCCGGCAGTTATCTCAACACATTACGAATTAAGGGTTTATTAATTAATTCAGGTTTTATTCCACTCACCATTCTTCCATCGTAGAAACATCCCCTGCATCTATTCCCATATAGGTGGCCTTAAGAACCCTTCTCATAATCTTTCCGCTCTTATTTTTCGGTATATTATCGGTAAAAACCACTTCCTTCGGTGTGGCCACAGTAGATAATTTATTCGAAAGATAAAGACGAATCTTAAGCTTTAATTCCTCCGGCTCAAAAATCTCTCCTTTAGTTTTAACAAAAACCACGATAGCTTCAAACAATATATCGTCAGGCACAGCCACTGCAGCAGACTCAGACACTTCAGGCAGTTCAAGGAGTGCACTTTCTATCTCAAAGGGTGAGATAAGATGGCCTGCAGTATTTATCACATCATCACTTCTTCCCAGGAACCAGAAATATCCCTCTTCATCCATTCTGGCTTCATCTCCTGTGAAATAGCAAGAATTTTTGAACTTATTTCCATATACGTCAGGATTATTCAGGTAAGCGGTAAACATGGAAGGCCAGTCGGGTTTGAGACAGAGATAGCCGGGAGAATTGACTGTTTCTTCGGAGAAATTTTCCATGTTTATTATCTTTGCCGTTATTGTATCTACAGGCTTTCCCATAGACCCGGCTTTTATCTCCAGTCCCGGCCGGTTTGCTATCATTATGGCCCCTGTTTCAGTCTGAAACCATGTATCATAAATATCTTTATTGAGCACCCTTCTTCCCCAGGATAAAATTTCAGGATTAAGTGGTTCTCCTACGGAAAAAATATATTTTAACGAGGAAAGATCAAAAGAACGGTAGAATTCATCTTCTCCAGTCATAAGCATTCTTAAAAGTGTGGGGGCAGTATACCAGATTGTAATTTTTTCTTCAGAAAGTATCCTGAAATAGGTTTCACAATCAAAAGCTCCTTCGAAATGTATCTGAGATACTCCAAGACTCCAGGGGCCTATTATTCCGTATGATGTTCCTGTTACCCATCCCTGGTCAGCAGTGCACCAGTAAGTTTCATGTTCATTCAGTTGAAGGATTTCGGCAGATGTTTTATTTATCATTTCCACTGCGCCATGGACATGGAGAACACCTTTCGGTTTGCCGGTAGAACCGGAGGTGTAATGAAGCACTGAAGGGGTGTTACGGGAAGTCTCTTTTACTTCAAAAGAGGAAGAAACCTTTTCCGTAAGACTGGTATAGCTCAGTATTTTTGAAGAAATATCAGCTTCTTCATCTGTAAGGATGATATATTTCAGATGAGGAAGATGGTGTTCTATTTTCTTTATTTTTCTGTAGAGATTCTTTTTTGTAAAAACCACAGAAGCTTTTGAGTCAGAAAGCCTGTCAAGAAGTGCTTCTTCTCCGAAGTTTGAGAAAAGTGTTCCTGCTATGGCTTTATATTTTAATATGCCGGTAAATATAAAGAACTGTTCCGGCACTTTCGGGAGATATGTAAAAATGACATCTCCTTCTTTTATGCCGAGCATATGTAAAATATTGGCTGTTTTATTTGAGTAAATATGAAGATCTTCAAAGGTAAAATCTTTTCTGCGGAAATCTTTTGTAATGAAATTAAAAGCCCTTTTACGGGACAGACCTTTTTCACACTGAAGGGTTGAGCATATGTAGCCCGAGTTGTACTGGTTGTTTTCAGTTATGTGATTCATAGACAAAATTACTCTTTTTCCCTTTCTCAAATTTTAATCGTAACCAGTGACAGGAAGACTTTTATATATAATTCAAGTATACAATTCAGAGGATATAATAATATATAAGGGAGTAAGAGTCAATAGGAATGCCGGGGGAATATCTGAAAAAAATAACCCTGCCAAATTGTTAGAACGGTTATTATCCTCGCGTCACGATATAAATAGTATACAAATAACAGAGGAATTTATAATGAAATGAAGAATTTAGAACTTTACTTTAACACCACAGAAACTGGAGGTATTTAACTTTGAAAAAAGCCCTTATTACAGGAATAACAGGTCAGGACGGCTCTTACCTTGCAGAACTTCTTTTATCAAAAGGATATGAAGTTCATGGGATTATAAGAAGAGCTTCCGGCTTCAACACGGGAAGAATAGATCATATCTATAAAGATCTTCACGAAAAAGATGTCACCATGAAACTTCATTACGGAGACATGACAGATGCAAGTAATTTGAGCAGATTAATTGAAAAATTGTCTCCTGATGAAATATATAATCTTGCAGCCCAGAGCCATGTAAAAGTTTCTTTCGAACTGCCCGAATATACGGGGAATGTCGATGCCCTGGGAACCCTGAGACTTTTAGATGCAATAAGGGAAGCAAGGATTGATACAAAAGTATATCAGGCTTCTACAAGTGAACTGTACGGTATGGCTCCTGAAATTCCTCAGACGGAAACAGACAGATTTTATCCCCGCAGTCCCTATGCATGTGCGAAGCTTTACGGATACTGGATAACAGTGAACTACAGAGAAGCCTATAATATGTATGCCTGTAACGGCATACTCTTCAATCACGAATCCCCTCGAAGAGGAGAGAGATTTGTTACAAGGAAGATTACAAGAGCCATAGCAAAAATGAAAGCAGGGAAAGAGGACAGACTGTATCTCGGAAATCTGAATGCAAAAAGAGACTGGGGCTACAGCCCTGAATATGTTGAAGCAATGTGGCTTATGTTAAACCAGGATACACCTGATGACTTTGTTATAGCTACAGGAGAAACTCATACTATAAGAGAATTCTTACAGGAAGCTTTCACCTATGCAGGTTATGATATAACATGGGAAGGTGAAGGGATTGACGAAAAGATTCTGGATAAGAAAAGCGGAAAAATTCTTATGGAAATAGATCCTGCATATTTCCGTGCCACAGAAACGGAAATTCTTATCGGTGATTACAGTAAGGCTAAAAAGAAAATGGGATGGGAACCGAAGGTAAAATTTAAAGAGCTTGTAAGAATAATGCTCGATGCCGATATGAGAAAAAGGGGAATTACCCCTCCCGGAGACGGAGACAGGATAATAAAAGAAAAATTTGCAGTGAAATGGTGGGGTGAAGACTGATGGAATTCTGGAAAGATAAAAAAATTCTCCTTACGGGAGGCCACGGGTTTCTCGGGTCTTTTATACATGAGAAATTACTTGAAAGAGGTGTAAAGGAAGAAGATATAAAAGTACCTGATGTAAAAGACTGTGATCTAAGGATTATGGATAATTGCGTAAAATCGGTTAAAGATATGGATATTGTTATACATCTGGCGGCATCGGTAGGAGGTATAGGGTTTAACAAGAAATATCCCGGCACGCTTTTCTATGATAATGCCATAATGGGCATTCAACTTATAGAAGCGGCAAGAATTGAAGGAGTAAAGAAATTTGTTACCCTGGGAACAATCTGTGCATATCCGAAATTCACACCTGTGCCTTTCAAAGAGGAGAATCTCTGGCACGGATACCCGGAGGAAACAAATGCGCCTTACGGAGTGGCAAAGAAGATGCTTCTCGTTCAATGCCAGTCCTACAGGGATCAGTACGGATTTAACGGCATATATCTTCTCCCTGTTAATCTATACGGTCCCAGAGATAATTTCCATCTGGAACACTCTCATGTAATACCGGCTCTAATAAGAAAAATGGTTGACGCAAAGAAAAGAGGAGACAGAGAGGTTACAGTATGGGGCACAGGAGAGGTATCAAGAGAATTTCTCTATGTGGAAGATGCGGCAGAAGGAATATTACTTGCTGCTGAGAAATATAATAAAAGTGATCCTGTAAATCTCGGAGTAGGGAAAGAAATAAAGATAAAGGATCTTGTAGAATTGATAGTAGAGCTTACAGGCTATAAAGGGCAGATCATCTGGGACAAATCGAAACCGGACGGCCAGCCCAGAAGAAGCCTTGATGTAAAAAGAGCACAGGAAGAATTCGGTTTTGTGGCAAAAAAAGATTTCAGAGAAGGACTCAGGGAAACGATTAAATGGTATGAAGGGAATTGTGAAAAGTGAAACATACATCACCTATCACGTATCACGCATCACCCGTCACGCCTTACGCGTCACCCGTCACGATTTCAAAGGAGGAACCAATGACTGCAGCACTGGCAGAAGATAAGAAAAAAACAGAATTTACAATAGTCATAGAAGCAGGTCGTACTGAAAAGGAATACTGGAAAGATCTATGGCGTTACAGAGAATTATTTTATTTCCTTGCATGGAGAGATATTCTCGTAAGATATAAACAGACTGCCATAGGCGTGGCATGGAGCCTTATAAGGCCGCTCCTTACCATGATGGTCTTTACGGTAATCTTCGGGAAACTGGCAAAATTACCGTCCGAAGGTGTTCCCTATGCCATACTGGTTTTTGCAGCCATGCTTCCATGGCAGTTTTTCTCAAATGCCCTGTCTGAAGCAAGTAACAGCCTTATTACAAATTCAAACCTCATATCAAAGGTCTATTTTCCCAGACTTGTTATTCCTACCAGTTCCGTCATAGTAAGTTTTGTTGATTTCCTTATATCTTTTGCCATTTTACTTGTCATAATGGTCTGGTACAGATTTGTTCCCGACTGGAAGATAATCACTCTTCCGTTGTTCATAATCCTTGCCTTCGGCGCAGCTATGGGCGCCGGTCTCTGGATTGCCACTTTCAATGTAAAATACAGAGATTTTCGATATATAGTGCCATTTATAGTTCAGTTCGGACTATATATATCACCTGTAGGGTTCAGCAGTTCCATAGTGCCTGAAAAATGGAGGCTTATTTATTCACTCAACCCTATGGTAGGTGTAATAGACGGTTTCCGGTGGGCCATTCTCGGAAGAGGTGTGGAAATCTACTGGCCGGGATTTATCGTTTCCGTTTCTCTTGTTCTGATACTCCTCTGGAGCGGAATCTGGTATTTTCGGAAAACTGAAAAAGTCTTTGCAGATGTGATTTAAAGGTGTTTATAATATGAATGCAAAAGAACAGTGGCTGAGAGGCCCTAAAGCAAAACAGACCGCCCATACCGGCTGGCGTGAGACAGAGGAAATGCTGAAAAGACAGAAACTCAAAGCTTCTGCTCCGGCAGATACGGGAGAAATGTCTCAAATAGAAAACACGAAACCTCAGATCTCAGGTAATTTACCGGCACAGCCTTTTATTCCCGATGAGGAATTCAGCTACCGGAAACCGGACGGGTCAAAACTGTTCCTTCCTCCATTAAAAAAAGGAAACATTTCTCACAGTCTCGACCTGGATATTGATATTATACCGCAGGATTATCAGGAAAAAGCAATCTTTCAGTCATTCCTATCAAAAGTCCCTTCTGAAGAAGAAGAAAGTTCTTTTGAATATTATGAGACACTGGAAGAAGAGGAAGAAGAATTCACAGAACAGGAAGAACCTGTAAAAGAAGAAACACCTCAAAAAGGTGCAAGATATTATCTGGAAAAAATGGTATCCTATTCCCCGTCTGATCACCTTACGGAACTTATGTTCAGAGAGCTAGAATCTCTGGGCGAAGTGCTCATACGTGAATGCCAGGAATTCGGCATAGGACTGATTATATTCGAAAAATACCGGAACCTGACGGAAATAAAAATAAATGACGTCCATCCCTTTCCTCCGGGAACAAAGGTAAGAGACGGAAGAGGATGGGAAGTGGTAAGAGGAGCCTATAATCCGCAGCATAGAATGATGTTTATGGCAGAAGAACTCATAACAGGCATACCGGGAGGCGTTACCATACATGAATTCGGTCATGCCTATGACCATGCATGGATGGCTACCAATGATATGCAGTTTCCCTTCTCTGTATTTCTATGGAATCAATTCTATCACGAAGGCATGTTTATAAGTGAATATGCTTCCACACAGCCGAAGGAATATTTTGCAGAATCCCTGGAAGCATATTTTAATCCGAAGAAAAAAGATATACTGAAACAATGTGATCCCAGGATGTACGGCTTTATAAAAAATATTATAGCAGGTGTTCATAAGAAGAAAAAATAGTAAAATGTCTGAACTCGGATGTGTCGGATTTTTCGGATGTATCGGATAAAGATTACCCCTGGTTTAAAGCAAAATCCGAAATATCCGAATTACCAGATCACACATCACAATACCATACATGGACATTTCTCAAGAACATGCTTTTCCCTGAGTATCCTCTTCAGAACTTTCCCTGTATAGCTTCTGGGAAGGCTTTCCATAAAGGTAACTTCCCTGGGGACTTTAAACTTTGCCAGTTTCTGTCTGCAGAAAGAAATAAGTTCCTTTTCCGTTACATATTTTCCTGCTTTCAGTACAATAAAGGCATGAACAACTTCACCGCGAAGATAATCGGGTTTACTCGTAACTGCAACTTCTGACACGGAAGGGTGTTTCAACAGAAGGTCTTCCACTTCCCTGGGGTAAACATTCATTCCTCCTGTGATGATAAGATCTTTTTTTCTGTCAACTATATAAAAATATCCGTCTCTGTCCCTTTTCCCGAGATCACCTGTATAGAACCATCCGTCTCTTATGGATTCCTCTGTTGCTTTTATATCATTCAGATAACCTTTCATGACTATAGGGCCGCGAACTATAATTTCACCTGTTATTTCATCAGGAATTTCCATACCATGTTCATCTACTATTTTCATCTCCACTCCCACAAGAGGTAAACCAATAGAACCTATCTTCCTTTCCCCGCGCAGAGGATTTACAGATGTTACAGGCGAACATTCCGTCGGGCCGTCTCCTTCTATTATGACACAGCCGAAGAAATCTTCAAAATCTATCTGAACCTGTTCCGGCATGGGAGCACCGCCTGAAACACATACGGAAAGACTCTTAAATCTATCCCTGTCAAGGTTTCTTCCGTAATAAAGAAGAGCACTGTAAATAGCAGGAACTGCCATGAACACTGTTACTTTATGTTCTTCAATAGCCTGTAATGTAAGTTGAGGAACAAATTTTTCCATAAGGACAAGTTTTGAACCGGATAGAAGACCTAAAACCATACATGCAGTCATAGCAAAAGAATGGAAAAGAGGTATTACTATAAGGAAACAATCCTCTACTCCCAGAACAACCACTTCATTTGTTGCTTTTGCATCATAGTAAATATTATTATGAGTTAACATGGCACCTTTAAGCCTGCCAGTAGTGCCTGACGTATAAAGCACTGCAGCTATATCATCATCTGATACGGGATAAAGAACCGGTTCTGATGAATTTTCCCTGATAAGGGATTCATAGGATATTATTTCTTCCCTTTTATTTTCAGCACCGAAAACTATTATATTCTTCAGTCCCGGCAACTTATCTTTTATTTCCAGTAACGAAGGAAGAAAAGGGGAAGCTATGATGATAGAAGAAACTCCTGAGTGTTCAAGAACAAAGAGAAGTTCCTCATTCTTGAAAAGAAAATTAACAGGTACAATTGTACCGCCGCATTTTAAGACAGAAAAAAAACCTGTAACAAATTCAGGCATATTCGGACATACAAGAGCTACATGTTCTCCATATCCCACACCGAGAGACATAAGCCCTCTGGCAAGTCTGTTTGTTAATTCTTCGAGTTCCCCGTACGAAATACGTCTGTCTTTATATATTAAAGCTATAGCTTCCGGTATATTCTGGCTGTGTTCTGTTATAATTCTGGCAAGATTCATTTAATTACCCCCCTATTACTGGTCGTGATGCGTTATGCACGGGTATAATCCCGTTACGCCGTTACGAGTCACGGATGAAATTTATTCTATTAAAAAAATAAAAGTCCTTCCTTATAGATTATCTTTAACAGGATTTAATTAGTCAATATAGAAATATACAATGAAGGTTAATTCATTTAAGAGGTACATATGGAACCGGCAGAATATAAAGATCTAAAAGAAAAATATGACAGTTACATACAGAACGCTCCTGATGGTATCTTTGTTGTAAACAGCAAAGGAAAATTCCTGGAAGTCAATAATGCTGCCTGCAATCTTACAGGCTATTCATCTGATGAACTGCTCAGGATGAATATAATGGATCTTATCCCCCGTGAAGGCTTCAAGAAAGCACTCAGACATTTTGCAAAAGCCAGACGTAATTCAAGAACAAGCAGAGAATTATCATGTAAAAGAAAAGATTCTTCTTTATGTTATCTATTAATGGAAGGTGTAAAGGTAGGGACAGATAGATATATAGGATATTGCAAAGATATAACAAAAAGTAAAGAACTTAAAGACGAATTGATAAGAACGAGGGAATTTCTTAATAATATTATCAATGCAGTGGCAGATCCTATTTTTGTAAAAGATGAGCATCATAGATGGATAGTACTCAATGATTCTTTCTGTAAGTTCATGGGCTATAAAAAGGAGGAACTGATAGGGAAAACCGATCATGATTTTTTTCCTCCGGAAGAAGCAAAGGTCTTCTGGGAGAAAGATGAGCTGGTTTTTTCTTCGGGAGAAGAAAATGAAAATGAGGAATATTTTACAGACTCGGGAAATATAACCCATACGATACTTACGAAAAAATCTGTTTTTACAGATAAAGACGGGGAAAAAGTCCTTGTAGGTACCATAAGAGATATTACAGAAAGAAAAAAGGCAGAAGAAGAACGAATAAGGCTTGCAAGGGCAATAGAACATGCAGCAGAATGTGTCATAATTACAGACAGTCATGGCTATGTTCAGTATGTAAACCCTGCTTTTGAAGGGATTACCGGTTATAAAAAAGAAGAAATTCTTCAGAAAAGTATTTTCGTTATAGAAAATAAAAAAATGGATAAAAACTATTCTGATGAAATATGGGCAATTATAAGTAAAGGACATGTATGGACAGGGAATATTATAAACCATAAAAAAGACAGAACGCCATATGAGGTAGAAACATCCATATCTTCTATTGAAAACACGTCAGGCGCCGTTATAAATTATATCTGTGTTGCAAGAGATGTAACAAATGAAAAAAGACTGGAGAGACATGTACGTCAATCTCAAAAACTTGAAGCAATAGGGACACTCGCCGGTGGTATAGCTCATGATTTCAATAATATCCTGGCAATCATGATGGGGTATACGGAACTTGCCCTGAGAGATATAAAAGAATCAAGTATTACAGTGAAAAAACTTGAAGGAGTATTGAAGGCAGGTGAAAGAGCAAGGGATCTGGTAAGACAGATTCTTGCCTTCAGCCGTCAGACAGAGAAAGAAAGAAAACCGGTAAGAATCAGCCCTATTATCAAAGAAACACTGAATTTCCTGAGGGCATCTCTGCCTTCAACCATTGAAATCAAGAAAAATATAGAAGCAAATTCTATGATACTCGGTGATCCCACACAGATCCATCAGATACTTATGAATCTGTGTACAAATGCTTCCTATGCGATGAAAGACAGAGGAGGGATACTGGAAATCACCCTTAAAGAGATTGAAATAGAAGAAGAAGATATCCGTAATTATCCTGATTTAAGCCCCGGTACCTATGTTAACCTCATTGCACGTGACACAGGATGCGGTATAGATGAAGTGACAATGGAAAGGATCTTCGAACCTTTTTTTACGACAAAAAAACCGGGAGAAGGAACAGGTATGGGACTTTCTGTTGTGCATGGAATTGTCAAAAGTTACGGTGGAACTATAACAGTAACAAGTGAGGAGCATAAAGGAAGTACTTTTTCTGTAATACTTCCCAAACTTGCCAGCGGAACAATTGCAGAACCGTTGGTATTCAAACCACTTCCCAGAGGGCATGGAAATATATTATTTATTGATGATGAAGAAGAACTGGCAATACTGGAGAAAGAAAATCTTGAAGAGCTTGGTTATAATGTAACTGCTGTCACAGGCAGTGTGGAAGCTTTAAATCTCTTCAGAGAAAATCCGGGACACTTTGATTTAATTATAACCGATCATACTATGCCTTTTATTACAGGACTCGAACTTATAGAAGTAATTAAAAAGACCAGTCCTTCTATGCCTTTTATACTTACTACAGGATTCGGAGATCTTATTTCAGATGAAAAAGCCAGTGAAATCGGTATAAAAAAACTGATTAAGAAACCATTCAAGCTATATGAACTTGCAGAGGTAATAAGTGATATATTAAATCGTGACGCGTGACGCGTGACGCGTGGCGGGTGGCGATATATGACAGAAGAACGTTATTCAGGAGAACAGAGAAGAAGATTTTACAGAATAAAATACCCTTTTATAGAAAGACCGGAACTTACTTTAGATAATAAGTCATATCAGGTTATAGACATCTCTGAAGGAGGAGTCAAATTCTTCTCTCCTGTAACGACATTTAAAGTCGATGAATATATAAAGGGTTCCATAAAATTCCATGACGGAGAGATTATATCGGTAGAAGGGCATGTATTAAGATTACAGAATAAACGGGTTATAATTCTTCTGGATAGAGGAATCCCCCTTCAGAGAATATTAAAGGAACAGAGATTTCTGATAAAGAAATATGCAGGGTTCAGATAGAGGTGACTTATGGCCGGGAATACTGACAGTGAACCTGTTAAATTTGATTTTGAATCAACCAGAGAAGGCTGTTTTACTGCCTTTATAATTGTCGGACTGCTTATAATGTGCCTGGGATTGGGAGGCAAACATGGTAACCCTCCGCCGAATCCAACCATAATCCTTGCAGGGCTGGCTACAGGTATTATAGCCGCCATGGCCAGATTCTCTACTGATGACTATATGACATTTGACCCCGATACAGGTTATATCCTTCTGAGCAATCAGTTCCTTTTTGTTAAAACAACAACCTTTCTGTGTCCGATTAAAGATTTACTGGAAATAAAGCTGGAAACTTCACAGAGAAGCAGCAAATCAGGTTCTTATACAGATTTTTTTATTCAGGTCAGAATACCGGGTTATGGCATAAGAAAAGATAAACAGGTTGTATCAATGGGAGCGACACTGGGTTATCAATTTAATAGTTCTGTGGCAGATTTGAGAAGTAAAGCATTGAGAATTGCAGAAATGGCCGGATGTAAAATAATGTACAGTGAAAAAATTGAGCCTTCAAAAAGAAAACAGCCTGGAAAATTACAAAAAGAAGAAAAGAAGAAAGAGTTCAAGCCCTATTCACCACAGTATGGTACACACACAATCAAGAAGGGAACCAGGAGGATAGAATTTAATAATTTCCTCAGAAAGCCTGAAAAAAAGCCACCCCCTCTCCCAGAAATAAAAAGCGATTTTATAGAAAGCGATTTCACTGCCGATTATGGCAGCAAAACATGTAAAGAATGCGGTGAGAAAAGCCCGGATAATTGCCAGTTCTGTAATAATTGCGGCGCCGTACTGTAGTCGTAACGCGTGACGGGTGGTCCGTGATGCGTTGTTTCATCGGGTACCGGGCGAACACAGGGGTTTACCCCTACTCACTAATAAATCTTATCATCAACCATTTCGCCGGAAGCTCCGGCATTTTCCATTTCACTTTCCAGCATCTGGTCGAAATCATCTCCCATGTCTTCACCCAGTTCTTTTCCCATTTTTTTTGCCCATTTCATTACCGATTTCGGATCATTTTCATCAATACCCGATAGTTTCGAAGGATCTGCAAGGGATTCAAGACGGGCTTCTTCCGATTTCGGTACGGAAAACATAGATATTAATTTTTTTAAATGTTTACTTTTACATACAGGACAGGATTTATCAGCTTTAATGGTTCCAACTCCCTCAAGAAGGGAAAACCTTTTTCTGCAGTCCTGACAGGAATATTCATAAATAGGCATTTAAAACACTCCAGTACAATTTATTGTGAGTCGTGAGTCGTGAAGGGTGCTTTCACTCTTCACCCTTCACCCTTCACGATCTCCTACCTGACACCGCATAGTTCCTTATACAGATTATAAACTATTTCAACATAGTGCTGTGTCTCAGCATAAGGGGGAACTCCACCGTAATCCTGAACGGCTCCCATACCTGCATTATATGCGGCAAGAGATAGTTTTATCTGTCTTTCAACATCAAATCCGGAAAAATAATCCAGATTATGTCTGAGTATTTGAACAGTTCCTCTTATGTTCTGCACGGGATCATAGGAATTGTATACTCCAACCTCTCTGGCAGTACCGGGCATAAGCTGCCCTAACCCCTGGGCGCCTGCACAGGAAGTAGCATGAATATCAAAGGCAGACTCGCAGGCCACAACTGCAACAACAAACCGTGGCTCCACACCATACTGACGGCAGTAATAAAGTATACTCAGAACTACTGCATCAAGCTCTTTATCAGAAAGGCCGGGATTATATTCCAGGATTTTTGACTTGTAGGCACCGATGTATTGCTTTGTATAAGGATCATTCATGTTCGGTGTCGCCATAACAGCAGAAAAGCTAAAGACCAGTATGGATATTAACATAATAAATGTTATAAAATATTTCATTATCTTACCCCTTTTCAGTGAGCAGTGACCGGTGAAAGGGAATTGCTTTTCTATTCACCCTTCACTCTTCACCCTTCACAACTCTAAATATTTCTTCCGAAGGTATTTTTCCTTCTCTTAAAATGTTCACTTTCTCTCCTGTAACATCTACAATAGTAGAAGGTACACCATATGTAATCTCTCCTGCATCCAGTATTACATCTACTTTATCTTCAAAAGCAGAAATAATTTCATCGATTGTAAAAAGGTTTTCTTCACCAGACAGATTGGCACTAGTTACGGCAAGAGGTTCTCCCGTATATTTTAATAGGTCCAGGGCAATCTTATAATCGGGGATCCTGATAGCTACAGAGTCTTTCCCGCATGTTGCAGGTGACGGATGGCATTTCAGGACAAGTGTAAGAGGACCTGGCCAGTACTTTTCAGCAAGTAATCTGGCATAAGTGGGGACATAACCTGAAAGTTCATACATTTCCTTTATATCATGAACCATGACAGGCAGGGGTTTTAAAGGGGAACGTTCTTTAATTTTATAGATCCTTTTTATCACAGTCAAATCCCGGACCTTTCCTCCCAGACCGTACAGTGTCTCTGTAGGAAATATAACCACTCCCCCGCTTTTTATTATATTCGCCACTTCTACAAGGGATTCCTTTATTGAGTTTTTATTTTGTTCTATTTTTATTATCATAAATAGGTGACGCGTGACGCGTGACGCGTGGGTATTACCTTTCATTACTCATGACTCACTCTAATAGTAAAGTGTGATATATAACATGTGACATATGAGATTTCTCGACTCGCTGATTACTGGTCACTGCTTACTGATCACTGACGAAAGTCTGCTCGGTCTTCTGACCTTTATATTCAATCTGGATTTAAGTGTCGCCATTTTCAGATCAGGCGCAAGGCCTGTAGCATATTTATAAGCTTCAAGAGCTTTTTTAAGGTTTCCTTTACCTCTGTAGGCTTCTCCTATATAGCCATAGACAAGGGGATCTGAAGGATTTAATTCTACTGATTTAATAAAAGCATCTATTGCCTCTTCAAACTTACCGGTATTACAATAAAAACAACCAAGATCATTGTAGGCGCTTACTGTATCAGGTTTTACCTCTATGGCTTTTTTATAATTTTCCAGTGCTCTGTCGGAATCACCTGTTACTTCATAAACTATGCCGAGATTATTATAGGCGAGACCATTTTTTCCATCTACCTCTATGGCTTTTTCAAATGACATAATGGCAGCTTCAAATTCTTCTCTTTCATAGAGTTCTATGCCAAGTTCAAGATAGGCATTGGAACAATCAGGCATATTTTCCACTGCTCTCTGATAGGTTATTATAGCATTATAGAAATCTTTTTTCTGTTTATAAGCAGCTCCCAGGTTTTTATAAGAATCAAAAAAATAAGGAGATATCTCTATGGCTTTCTGAAACAGTTCCACTGCCGTATCAAAATCTCCTCTGGCACAGTAAGTTTTTCCGAGGCGATTATAAGCATCTACATAGTCAGGAGCTATACAGATGGATTTTTCATAAAAATTTATGGCATTTTCATAATCACCCTGTGCCCTGTAAACATCACCTTTTTTAAGATATAAAGTAGGCTCTTCAGGAAGTTTTTCCAGGGCATACTCATAGGTTTCCAGAGCTTTTTCATAATCTGAAGATTTAAGACATGCTTCTGCCAGATTTATCATGACTATCATATTGTCAGGGTCTTTTTTGAGAGTATCTTCGTAGGAATCAATGGCTTTTCTGTAATTACCTCTTTTAAAATAATAATCTCCTCTGGTAGACATTATGGGCGTGACGCGTGACGCGTGACGCGTGACGCGTGGTTAACTCACCTCACAAAATTTGCTTTTAAATTACTCACGTTTCAGGCCAGTCGTGATGTGTGATGCGTGTTTTTACCGGTACCGGGCGACCCCCTGTGATCGCCCCTACTTTTCACGACTCACGACTCACTTCACCGAAACACATATCGGCTATCGTGACATCATCGGCATTATCCATACAATATTTAAAGCATTTTTCCGCTTCATCTTTATTGCCATATGCTTTATAGAGATAGGCCATAGCAAACCTGGCTATAATATCATCAGGTTTATCGTCCAGTAACTTTTTAAAAGCATTGAACGGTTTCTGTAAAATATCTTCTCTCTCATCATCTGACGTTAAAAAATCAACTATCTGTTCCGGATTCAATTCCAGGGCTTTTCTATAAGACTCTATAGATTTATCTATGTCTCCCGTACTGTAATATATCCCGCCCATACACCAGAATATAGAGCCATGATCCCCTTCCAGAGACATGCCATTATTACACACTTCCAGAGCATTATCATACTCTTTATTTCTCTCATAGGCCAGAGCAAGAGCCGTATGATTTAAAATACTGGAAGAATCCAGTTCTACTGCCCATCTCAATATATTAATTGCTTTATCGGATTGTCCTGTCCTGCAATAAGCATTGCCAAGGATAAGATGACTCAACGTATTTGAAGGTTCTATATCCATAGCACTCTTTGCCATATCTATTGTTTTTTCCATATTTCCCAGATGGTCATATTCCATGGCAAGCCCCAGGTAAGACATGGTATTTTTCGGATCTATCTTTAAAATCTTTTTATAAGTACTCAGGGCTTTCTCGGATTCCCCGGTGTGACTGTAAAGAGAAGCCAGATTATGACAGGCTTTCAGATTACATGGATTTAATTTTATTGCTTTATTATAATAATCTATAGCTATGACAAATTCTCCCTTTTCTTTATAGAGATTTCCGAGCATATTATAGTCAGAGGCTACAGGATTTAAAGAAACTGCCTTTAAGAAAGCTTTTATAGCATGGTCTATCATGCCGCTCCTGGCATATTCTATACCTGATTGCCTGTAATATAAATCATTGTCAGGGTCCAGTTTGAGAGCATATTCATAGGCTTCCAGTGCTTTTTTTACATTACCTGTTTCCGTGTAAATATCTCCCAGATCATTATAAAGTCTGCTGTCTTCTCCGTCTTCTTCTATAGCTTTTTCTATCTCTTTTAAGGCAAGCTCATAATTACCTTCTTCAAGAGCTTTAATAGCAAGATATCTCCTTTCAGGAATACCTCCAAGCTTCACTATGGAGTCATTCAATCTGTAGCGAGTCAGATCAAAGCCTTCTTTTTTAACCGTAGAAAGAAGTTTTAACAGTGGCTCAAGGGCTCTTTTGTCACCGATTTTACCCAGTAAATCTATGGCATATCTTCTTACCGACATGTCTTTGCTGTTAAGAGAATCAATAAGAGTATCCAGAGCTCTTCTATCACCGAACCCTTCCAGTGCTATGGCAGCACAGTAACGAATATTTTCATCACAGTCGGAAAGGGCTCCTGCAAGAGGTTCAATGGCATCTTTAATACCGGTTGCCCTGAGAGCAAAGACTGCTTCCTTCCTGACAGAAGGATCTGTGTCCTTTAAAGCTTCACTCAGAGGATGAATTACAGATTTTCCCCCTAACTGACCGAGAGAAAAAATAGCTTTTTTACGTACTTCCGTAACACTGTCCCACAGAAGTCTTACAAGATGTTTTCTGGCTTTTTTATCTCCCAGTGTACCCAGGGAAAGAGCAGCATTGGCCCTGACGTAATGGTCTTTATCATATAAAGATTTTATAAGGTAATCTACAGATCTTTTATAACCAGTACTGCCGAGAATAAGAGCTGCATATCGTCTGGCATAAATATTATCACTCCTGAGAGATTTTAAGAGTAACTTTCCTGCTCTGCTGCCTGTAAGTTGTAAGGCTATACAGGCATGTTCCCTTATCTCTTCGTCTTCATCCGAAAGAAGTTCTATAAGAGGCGCTGTAGCACGGCTGTCCTTTATTAACTCCAGGGCAAGAATAGCCTTCTTCTTCATATCCCTGTCAGATGATTTCAGGCTTTCTATTATTTCCAGAACTGATTTTTTTCTATTTAATTTCTTCAGAGATTTCTGTGCTTTTTCCCTGTGAAGACGGGAAGTGCTGTAATCCTCTATAAGTGATACTATTTCTTTATCCATAAATTACATGATGCGTGACGCGTGACGCGTGACGCGTAAAGTTCAGTTTATTAGATTTTTATACATTTCTATAAAGATTAACCTTTTCCTACCGGAGATTTAAATAAATAGTGAAAAGTGAAACTTATCAATCACCCTTCACTCTTCACCCTTAACACTTCACTAAAATCTTTCTCATTGTAGGTTTTATTTAACATCAACTGTTCATCTATATATTCTGCAAGATATTGATTTAAAATAAGTTTCTTATTTCCTTCAAAAATTATGGATATAGCTTTATCTATTTCTTCTTTATTTCTCTCTGTAAAGCATTCTTCCAGGGCTACAAGGCCTTCTTTCCATGTGTCGATACCTTCGGAAAGCAACTTATCACCTGTGCAAACCTCCAGAGTCCATTCTTCCGGTGATATATAAGATTTTTCATAATCTTCTCTCGCAAATGTGATTATTTCTTTTATTGAGGCAAGTATTTTTTTCACATCCTCTTCATCTGTTTCATCATTAAGAAAGCTCTCCAGTTTATTACATATCAGAAGGTAATTGGATGTAATAAAAATGTCCGGATCTATTCTATTGTACAATTCTTCAATCAGTTTCTCATCTGTCATGGCTATTTCATCCTGGAAGGGACGTTTCTGAAAATTAATAAACTTCTCATTCAACATTTGCAATTCTTCTATGAAATCAGGCAGATCTTCCATAAAATCAGCTTCTTCGACAAAGTCTTCTATTTCATTAATCTTATCAATAGATTCTTCTATAAAACAAATAAAATTATTATCTGAATTAGCACCTTCTTCTGACAGTTTGCAAAGGTCTCTACAGGTTTTTTCCAGAATTTCAGAGAAATCTGTCATATTTCCAACGGAAGACATGTAATTTTTTGCAAATTCTATGAGATTATATAAAGGCGATATTTTCAGTTCTATGTCGGAAAGCTCACATGGCCCGGAAACAGGTTGAGCCTGAGGTATTTTAATTTTCATATTGGGATGGAAATAAAAGGATGGTTCGCTAAATCTCAATTGCCCCGTAAGACCGGAGACTTGTTTTGTCTGATCAAAAAATTTATTTTCAGATACAGGAGAAGGTTTTTCATCAGTGTCAAAATATATCTTTAATTCTATTAATTTTTCCAGACAGACTTTGAGTCTGGCAAAACATGGCTCTTCTTCTTCAAGAAGTATTGAAATATCATCTATTACTTCCAGAGATTTTACTATAGCTTCTGTAGATTTCCTGGCTTCTCTGGCAATTTCTTCCATATCTAAAAGATCATTTTCTAATGGTTCCAGGGCAGATAAAAAATCTTCTCTATCAATATGTCCGGAAAGGAAATCTTCAAATTTTACAATAAAATCTGAAAAATACAAAGGCGAAACCTCCTTATAAAGTGTGACGCATGAAGCGTGACGCGTAACGGGTGGGATTCACTTTTCACAGATCAATCATTGATTGGTAATTTTTATATTATATGTAGCAGTAAGTTTGCCCTGTGTAGATATGACAGTAAAAGGAGACGTTTCTCCCGGCTGAAGATGTATACCGGGTATATAGGCATTTACTACATCAACAACCTGACCGTTAACATCGTAAAAAGTAACACCTGCCTGGACATATCTCAGTTCTTTATTACCGATATTCAGAATTTCCCCCTTTACTATCATATATTTGCCATCTACGGAAGAAGTATTTTTCATGATCTTTATCGTATCTCTGCTGCTGGCAGACTTAATATCTACAGGAGCGTCCCAGTATTTTAAAATAGAAGTGGAAGGAGACATTTTATATATTAAATCACAGTTGGCACACATTATATTGGTACATTTACCTTCATAATTTATTGTAAAAGCAATAATATAATCAGGATATAGATTGAATATCATAGTCCCCTCTCCATATTTAGGATTTCCTTCTGTTACAAAAACATTTCCATATTCATCAGTAATATCACCTGCATCATCTCCTACTTTGACACCTGAATCCAGAACGATATTATCACTGCCTATCTGCATCTGAACAACCTTATCATTTGCCGTAAGACAGGTAAAGCCTCTGGTGAAATTATAAATTTTTATATCTGCATTATCACTGTTAAGACCGGGCCTGTCTACTTTGGTGAGATTTCCAAAGGCTTCCTTCGCTTTATCAATATTTATTTCCTCTCCGAAAGAAATTACATCACCGATTCCTTTCGTAGGATTTAAAACATTCTTATCTCTTGACCATACAGGTAAAGTAAAAGAAAATAGTAAAAGAAAAATCAATAACGTTTTTAACATAATATTCACCTCATATATTTATGCTCGTGCCCTGTGACACGATGATGATAAACATGCTGATAGCTTAACGCTTACACATTTTCTAATATAAAAAAATTATTATACACAGGCATGTAATTCCTGTAGAAAATAATCCGCATAAACAGGTACCTATAATAAAAAATACACCTATTTTCTTAGTAATTACAGCCTCTTCAGGATTTTTCGGATTCACATAACAGAAATTTTTTTTACCCTTTCCATAATACTGTCTTATAAAATCATGACGTTCTTCCGGGGTTATTGAAGGATCAGTCTCATCTATAAGACTATAACTATCAGAAGTATATTCTTTCCCTTTAAATTCATACCTATAAGACATTTTAATTCTGTATCTAATACCATGTTTCGCCTTATATTCTTGCAGATTGCATGATTGTATATAACATGGTGTTTTCTGCCATTTCGACGCTCTGACTGCTCTGAAAACAGCAGCTACTGAGCCATAGAATAAAGAAACAGCCAGACATAGAAAAAAACAGATCAGTAAAATAAAAGTTGCACCGGTACGGTAGTCTTTTTTACCATTCTCAATCATTGAGCCATCCTTTCAAATCTATTTACCGGAACTTTTATATCTGGCAAGCCCTTCTTTTAATATGACAAGAGATTTCTTTATATCATGACAGTTCAATATATAGGCAAGTCTCAATTCATCCTTCCCCAGACCCTGAGTGCCATAAAAACCATCGAGAGGAGCAAACATAACCGTTTCTCCGTCAACATCAAAATCCCTGAGAAGCCATGTGGCAAAATCTTCCGTATCTTTCACAGGAAATCTTGCAACCATATAAAAAGCACCTTGAGGCTTATGAACAATTACATCGGGAATAGATACAAGTCCTTCATAAAGGGTATTTCTTCTGAGTTTATACTCATCATAAATACTTTTAAAATAATCTACCCCCAGTTCATGAAGTGCAATTGCACCAATCTGTTCCAGAGTAGGAGGGCAGAGTCTTGCCTGCCCGAATTTCATGACAGATTCCATAAATTCTTTATTTTTACATACAATACAGCCCACCCTTGCTCCGCAGGCGGAAAATCTCTTGGATATGCTATCTACCACTATAGCCCGTTTATCAATACCGGTAAACTCCATTATACTCGTATGCTTGAGTCCGTCATAAATAAATTCTCTGTAAACTTCATCTGTAATAAGGAATAAATTGTATTTTTTTGCAAGCTCTACTACCATTGAGAGTTCTTCTTCAGAATAAACTGTTCCCGTGGGATTTCCCGGATTACAGAGCAAAATGGCTTTTGTTTTATCTGTTATTTTTTCCTCGAATTTTTCTGCAGGAGGAAGTTTAAAACCTTCCTCTATATAGGTTGTAAGAGGAATAATATTAACTCCAGCCATAGTGGCAAAACCGTTATAATTTGTATAATAAGGTTCGGGAATTATTACCTCTTCCCCCGGATTCATTACCGCAAGAAAGGTGAATATTATTGCTTCACTTCCTGCAGTTGTGACAAATATATCGTCACTTCTTACATTAAAGCCAAGTTTATTATAATATTTTTTAAGAGATTCCAGATAAAGACCTATACCGTTACTCGGTCCGTATTTCAATACCTTCTCTCCGTATTTACGAATAGCTTCCCAGTATACTGGCGGTGTTTCTATATCAGGCTGACCTATATTCAGGTGGTAAACCTTTATGCCCCTTCTTTTTGCTTCATCTGCATAGGGAGTGAGCTTTCTTATAGGTGATGCCTGAATATCATAACTTCTCTGTGATAATTTAATTATTGCCATAATAAACTCCTTTTGTTTCGTGACGCGTAACGCGTAGATGCTTATTGTTTAATTATATCAATTCAGATTAATTGAAGCAATAGCAAATTTCAAAGAAGGATTCCTATGGGAAGAGATGAATTTTATTAAGAGAATGGTGAGTAGTGAGTAGTGAGTCGTGAAAAGGGAAATCTTCCCGTCACGCGTTACGCGTTACCCGTCACGACCAATAATTATTACGAAAAGAGTTGATTCTTATTCCTAAAATTCCTAAAATTTTAATAATAGAAGATGAAAAATCTCTCTTAAAAGAAATAGAAAATACCCTGGAAAAAGGAAATTTTGATATTTACACTGCAGTAACAGGCTCAGAAGCATCTAATATTATAAAAAAGAAAAAACTGGATGCCATAATAATAGATATATCTATATCTGATATGGACGGATGGTTTTTATGTGAGGAAATCAAAAATAATCCTGCAGTTTCTTCCATTCCTCTGATAGTTCTCTATCTTGCAAGTGAAAGAGATATGTCGGAATTTAAACGGTTAGGTCTTAAATATACTCTCGATAGACCGGATAACTTTTCAAAACTTGCAGAAACACTTGCAGAAATTTTCCCTTCTGAAGAAGAGGAACTGAAAAAAGAAAACATAAAACTGTTAATTGTAGAAGATGACAGTACGATTTTAAATATTGTAGTATCTCTTTTTAAACTGGAAGGATATAAAGTATGGTCAGCTCCTCAACCATACAGAGCTCTTGAAATACTGGAGGAAAATAATTATGCTATAGATCTCATAGTTTCAGATGTTATGATGCCCAAAATGGACGGAATAACTTTTTATTTGAAACTTCAGGAGAAGAATTCGACAAAAAATATTCCTTTCATTATACTCACAGCAAAAGATCAATTTGAAGATATAAAAATAGCCTATGATGTAGGAATAAAAGAATATTTATCAAAACCCTTCGATCCTGTTGAACTTGTAAAAAAAGTAGAAGAAGTGCTTGCTGTACATAAAAAGAAATATTACAGGGAATATGAGCGTGATGCATGAACAGTTACCAGTTATCAGTTACCAGTTATCAGTTCTATTGCCATTAATAAAGTAATATCTGTCTTAATCTGCTCACTGTTCACTGCTCACTGTTCACTGATTACGCCTCACTATTTTATGTAATAGACTTTACTTTTTTTTATTTTGTACTTATATATAATAAAACAGATAAAATTTACGCGTAACGCGTTACGAACACAAGGATTACATTTTATGGATATTAAAGGAACATCATCTTTTAAACCTTCAATTCAGCCAGGTTTTGTATCTCCTGGTCTGACGCCGAAACAGAGTCAGGAAATGACGCCTAAAGATACATCTACTGCCCAGAGTCCTCCCGCCTTTACCCAGGACAGCACATCTACAGGTATACAGGGCAAAATGGTATCCCTTTCGCAACTTTCCAAATCTATGTCAGAAAGCGGTCTTACGTCAGATCCGAAACTATCTTCCGGCGTAATGAAACACCTTACGGAAATAGCCATGCCATTACTTGGCAGCGGCTTTGCAAAAGAAGATGCCGGCGAGAAACAGGGGCAGACAAAAAATACACAGGAAGGTCAAAAATCCGCTGCTGCTTCAGGTTCTCCTGAAGGCTCAAAAGGTATGGCAACAAAAAAACCCTTTTCAAGACTTGATGATGCAAAAAAACTTATAAATAAAGAATTTACATCTTCCGCTATGGGAAAAGGAGGTCTTGATTCCCTGAGAAAGACGGATATGAAGCAGTTCATGGAAACAAGACAGGCAGCAGTTTCAGGTTCTTCCGGAGGAGGACCTTCTCAGGAACAGCTCAGAGTAGCCATAAGAAATGCCGCTTCAGCCATATGGGATATATTGAAAAAAGCAAGAAAAGCGGAAGATAAAGAAGATACTACATCGGGAATTCTCGGAGTTCTTATGAAAATACATTCTGCTTATACCTTTGAACATTCCAACAGAGTAATGGATTTAACTATGGGGCTTGCTGAAGAACTGGGAATTAATGATGAACAACAGCTTGAAAACCTTAAAAATGCAGCCTTTTTCAAAGATATAGGCCAGTACGGCCCTGACGGTTTTTCCTATCTGAAAAAAGATGGTGAAGGAGATATTTTAAATTATATCAGGGATATAAAAAATTCTCTCAGAGAATGCGGTAACCTTCATGATATAGGTAAAATGAGAATTCCTGATACAATCTTAAATAAAAACAGTAAACTCAATGACGAGGAATTTGCACAGATAAAAAAACATCCCATGATAGGAGTAGAAATAGTACTTCCCTATCCTGCTCTTCATGGCGCACTGCCCGGTATAAGACATCATCATGAAAAATGGGATGGTTACGGTTATCCTGACAGGATATCAGGCCTTGCCATACCACTTCAGGCAAGAATAATAGCCATATGTGATACCTTTGATGCCATGACGGAAGATCGTCCTTACAGGAAAGCTCTTACTGCAGATATGGCAGTAAAGGAATTGATAAGATGTTCCGGTACACAGTTTGATCCCACCCTCGTTCCTGCTTTTATATATGCACTGGCAAAAAAAGGAGAAATAAATATTTCCTTATATGAAAATGACATAAAAATGCTGGAAGAGAAATTTAATTTCAAGGCAAAACCTCAGGGAAATCTTAATTTTAAGATTAAAGACAGAAAGGGTGAAGAGTGAAGAGTGAGGTATAAGCAGATTTTGTATATGATAATATAACTGGTAACTGGTAACTGGTCACTGGTCACCGATAACTGATAACTGGTCACTGGTCACTGATAACTGGTCACCGGTCACGACTCACTATAAAAAAAATGGAAAAAGATAAAAAAATTTACTATAATCCGAAACTTCAAAATCTGGAACATGAATTTGATACATATCTTCAGATTATCGAAGAAGGAGAGGCCGATTCTACTGCCTTTTTCCGACTGGGACGTCTCTATCAGGAAAAGGGACAGATAGAACCTGCCATAGAAAACTATGAAAAAGCCCTTGATAAAGATCGTAATGCAGGAGAAGTTCATTACAATCTTGGCTGTGTCCATTTCAATAAAAAAGATTACAGTAAAGCTCTTGAAGAATTTGTAAAGGCTCTCGAATGGGATCCAAATGATGTTTATACCCATAATTCTCTTGGAAATACTTATTATAAGCTCGGAAAATATGAACAGGCCATAAGGATGTATGAAGGTGCTCTTAAACTTGCCCCTTCTGATGCCTATTCCTTTAAAGGTCTTGGAGATGCATATTACTCACAGAAGAAATTTAAAGAATCAAAGAAATATTATAAAAAAGCACTGGAACAGAATAAAAACATGGGAAAAGCTTACTTCGGGCTGGCCCTTGTATACGGTGCTGAAAGAAAATTTGAAAAAGCCATAGAAACTTATAAAAAAGCTATAGCACTCGAAGGACAGAACGGGATACTTCATGGAAATCTGGCCTATGCCTATTATGCCATAAACAATTATGATATGGCTATTGCAGAATATAAATTAGCTGCAGAACTCGATAGTTCTATTCCCTGGAATTACGGACATCTGGGCCATATATATTATGCACAGGGGAAAATAGAATCTGCTCTCGAACAGTATAAAAAACTTGTAGAACTTGCTCCTGACGATTCCATTGGCTATGGAAATCTGGGAAGAGTCTATAGAGAACTCGGTAATATAGAAGAAGCAATAAAAAACTATAATAAAGCCATAGAACTGGATCCGGAAGTAGGATGGGTTTATGTAAAACTTGGATTACTCTATCACAGTAACGGTAATTATGACGAAGCAATAAATAAGTATAAAAAAGCGATAGAATTAAATCCCAATATGGCCTGGACTCACGCCTATCTCGGGCTCTGTTATCAGAACAAAGAAAATATTGCAAAATCTATCAACTCATTCAAAAAAGCTATTGAACTTGACCCGAATCTAACCTGGGTCTACGGTTTCCTTGGTATTTCTTATTGTAAACTGGAACATTTCGAAGAGGCAATCGGGGAATGCAGAAAATCCATAGACATTGATCCTGATTTTCCTGTAAGCTATCTAAATCTGGGCCAGATACGTGCGTACATGGCACAGAGTAATATCAGACAGGAAATAGAAGAATATGAAAAAGCAATAAAACTTGACCCGTCATTGAAATTGGCCCATGGTTTTCTTGGAGTAGCCATGTTCAAAGCAGGAAGATATGAAGAAGCACTCGTAGAATGCAAGAAAGCATTAAACATCAAAGAAAAAGCAAAATCAGGATTTGAATTTCTTGAAGTAACGTACGACAGGGAAATATTTGAAGAAACCATTGTAAAATGTAAAAACATACTCAGACTCGAAAGCAAAGACAGTGATAAATATAGCAAAGCAGGCCATGAACATTACTCACAGGGTAATTTCGAAGAAGCCATAATTAATTTCGAAATAGCTACGGAACTTGACGAAGGTCTCCTATGTGTATATCCATATCTCGGACGGTCATACCAGGCAACAGGATTAATTGAAGAGGCACTGGAAGCATACAGGAAAGCCATGGAACTAAATCCGGAAGATGGCCAGGTAATGGGAAATATTGGCACAGTTTATCAGGCACAGGGAAAAATCGATGAAGCTATAAAAAAATACGAACAGGCACTTGCACTGGATCCTGACCTCCACTGGGTAAGAGGATGCCTGGCAAGAGTAATGTCCTTTAAAGAAAAACTGGATAAATTCAAAAAAACTGCCAGAAATTAACGTAAAGTTTTTCGGAATTCTGCCCTGACCGGCTGATTACAACGAAGTATGAGAACTTATCCTCTCTTCACTCTTCACGATTCTCATATAAGCTATAATCTAAATTTACATAAATAAAATAATTCTTCTGAACATCAATTTATCTTCACAGCATATTTCTTCTCTATTATATTGTATATATGGTACTGTAAATTTATTCTCAAAAACCTTGTTTACTATTATATATTGATTGCCTGTGAAGTTGTTAATCATAGTGCATGAAATATCCCAGAAAATAGCTTTACCCTTATATTTCTGCACAAGATAATACATTTTCTGATATTTAAGTAATTTATCCCTGTTGTCCTTATAATAGGCTTTTATTTTGTCTTTATTATAGCCATAATATTCTTTACGTTTATCTCTTTCCTTCTGGACATTATCCCAGTAAAGTTCTTTTCTATAACAATTTCTGCAAAGACCTCTGGCATAATGCCTGTGCTCGTCACTTCCACATATTTTACATTTATCATATTCTCTGGACCATTTCATAAAATCAGCTTCCAATAATTTTACTCGTAACGGGTGACGGATAACGCCTGACCCGTGAATATTAATCCATTCAGTGAATTTTATAAAATCACAGGATAATAATCTTCATTTATAGTACAACCTGTTGAAGTCTTTAACTTTTCTTTCAAATCTTCAAGCTCATCCTGAAGATTTCTTATTAAATTGGTCTGAAGTACTGCCATTCCTACCTTCATGTCTTCCATATGTTCAGGATTTTTCTTTTCTTCATAATAAATCTCAGGTATCTGATCTGCAATATAAACAGCTACATCACAGACTCGTTTCAGAGTTTCAAGAAGGGTCTGACAGACTTTACCCGGTTTCTGCCTGGGGTAATTAAAGGTATGATCTATTTCTGACCATCCTTCCTCAAAAAGTGTTCTTACCTGAATTTCACAATGACAGTTTTTACGCTCCACATCATTTACTACATAGTGAGCAGAACTATAACCGGTAGATTTCTCCTTTACTTCTATATCTAACTCTTTAAAGATCTTTAAAAACCTGGGAGAAAAATTATAAGCCACAGGCTCTCTGCTTAATTCCCATTCTTTACAATTACATATGAATTTATGAATGTCATTTATATGAGTTTTATAAAGCTGAAGTATTCTGAGACCTGCCAGGTCTGTAATCTCTGAAAAAAAATTCTCCTTTACAATCTCTATATGAGGATTCTCTATTTTCTTCCTGATAAGTTTTTCTGCCAGATGAGTTTCATCTTTCAATCGAAAACCATAGGAATGAACTTTATTAAGAAGGCTTTTCTCATGACGAAACTTCTTCAGAACTTTTACGCCGAATGTTTCTATATTATCTTTTTTCTCCATATAAAGACCGACAAGTTTTTTAGTATTCTCCAGAAAAAACTCATCTCTTTCAGGCGGAAAAAGATGCCTGTAATTAGCTCTATAACTCTCTATAAGGTTCTGGAACCAGTTGTCAAAATTCTCAGCAAATGAAGACATTTTTCTCGTGATGCGTGACGCGTGACGCGTGACGCGTAATCTTTCCCTTGTAATTTATTTTAACTTATATTTTTACTTAGTACCGTTCCAGATAAGTTCGTAACCATTTTATCAGCTTCTGCCTGACAGGCTCTTACGAAG
>DAIOEN010000005.1:0-85322 GCA_036746235.1 Vulcanimicrobiota bacterium
AGTCTATTGTTTACACTCTTAATTCTATAAGTCACTTTCTGGATATGCCTTTTATTATGGATTATGCAAAAAAGGCTGAACTTTTAATAAAATAGTTTTTCCTCTACTTATTTCCTCTGAATAAATTTTCGAGCGCACCGGCCAGATCCTGTAGTGTAACAGGCTTTTTAAGAATGTCTCTGATGCCTGTCTCTCTGGCTTTTTCCATACTGATAATATCAGTATAACCGGAACAGAGAATCACCGGAATATCAGGTCTTATTCCTGTAAGTTCTCCGGCAAGTTCAATACCTGTCATTTGAGGCATTGTCTGATCGGTAATAACAAGATCGAAATTATGAGGTTCTTTACGAAATGTACCCAGCAGGTCATAAGTATTATGTTTTACAATAACTGAATAACCGAGTTTTTCCAGCATTTTTCCCATTGCATTAACCAGTATTTCTTCATCATCAACAATGATTATCCTTTCTTTACCGCAGGGAAGAGGGGATTCTTTTTCCTTTTCTTCTTTTATAGCAGTTATAACCCTGGGGAGATATATATAAAAAGTGCTTCCTTTTTCAGGTTCACTTTCCACTCTTATTTCTCCTCTGTAACTCTTTATAATTCCATGAACAACAGCAAGGCCGAGACCGCTCCCTTCTCCATGTTTTTTTGTTGTAAAATAAGGTTCAAATATATGTTCTATAACATTTCTGGTCATTCCATGACCTGTATCTTTTATTGTAAGTTTTACATATGGTCCCTGGGGTAGTTCATTATATAAATGTGCTTCTTTATCAGTAATTTCAATGTTTTTGAGGCTTACTTCAAGGGAACCTCTCCTGCCACTCATGGCATGAGCAGAATTAGTACAGAGATTCATTACTATCTGATGAATATGGGTGGCATCAGCGAGCACTGCAGCAGGGTCTTTGTCTATGTCCTGGATAATTTCAATAGTAGATGGGATTGTTGCTCTCAGCAGCTTAAGTGCTTCTTTTACAATAAGGTTAATCTGTAACAGTTCTTTTTGCCCTTCGCTTTTGCGGCTTACTGCAAGAATTTGTTTTACCAGATCCCTTGCACGAAGGGAGGCTTTGATGCATTCTTTAAGATTTTTCCAGATAAGGGAACCTTCCTGCACATCCATTAGAGACAGTTCTGTGTAGCCAAGAATAGAACCGAGAATATTATTGAAATCATGGGCAATGCCTCCTGCAAGAGTGCCTATGGCCTCCATTTTCTGTGACTGACGGAGCTGTTTTTCCAGTCTGTTACGCTCTGCTTCAAGTCTGTCTCTCTGAAGTCTTGCCTGTAAAATAGGAGAAACGAAATCTGCGATTGACTCCAGGAGCAGTATGTCTGTTTCATTATAATGTTCTGTCTTGTTTGCTACAGTAAATAGTCCTATGACTTCACCGTGATATACAATAGGGACAGATAATGCTCCTGTTACAGGAACATGTCCTTCAGGAATAGTAAGGCTATCATTGGAACATGCTGACTTACCTTCAATAAGGGCTCTGCCCCATACACCTTTCCAGGTTTCCCGGGGAAATACTATGGTCTTATCTATTACCATACATTGTTCCCATATTTCTCTTGTAAGAGATGCACAGACAAGTTCTCCTCCTTCATTGAGAAAACCGAAAATTCCGTATTTGCTTTTCATTACTTTTAAAACAATCTCCAGAACTTCTCCGTACATGGTATTGTCATCAATAGTGAGAAATATTTTTGCTATCTGATTTTTGACCGATATTTCAAATTCTGATTTTTTTAATGCTTCTTCTGTTTTTTTGAGTTCCGTAATATCTCTGCCTACAACAACCAGACCTTTTCTGGAACCATCAGGATAGAAGGTAGGAACTTTTATAATATCAAAAGCCATGTCTTCCCCGTCCGGCCTGGGAATTACTTCTATTCCACGGGTATAATCTTTTTCCATCCATGCTTTTTCATCTGTATCTTCACATGTAAGAAAGGCTTCACGATAAAATGAACTATAATCAGCAAGTTCGGAATCTTTTTTCCCTTTATAATCTACTCCTGTAAGTTGAAAGAGATTTAAATCAAATTCATTTGCTTCGAGCCATCGTCCTTTACCGTCTTTAAAACATACAATATCAGGCATTGAATTTATAAGTGTCCTGAGTCTTTCTTCACTTTCTATGAGAGATTCTGCAGTCTTTTTACTGTCCCTTTCTATCTTTTTTCTGTCTGTAATATTCCTTGTAATAATAATAATTCCCGATATGGCAGGATTATTGATTTGATTTTTTGCAATAGCCTCCAGCCATACATATGTTTCGTCTTTTCTCAGATTACGATACTGTATCGTCAGAATTCTCTCCGGATGGGCAAGAATTTCTCTGAATTTCTCAAAAACTGACTGTCTGTCATCAGGATGAATAAAGGTAAAAACTTCTTTCCCTGTAACCTCTTCAGGTGTACGACCATAGTAGGTTTCAAAAACAGGGGAAGTATAAATTATGTTACCGTTTATGTCTACAATAGTGATTATCTCCTGAGAGAGTCTGGCTATGGTATGAAATTTTTCTTCTTCTTGCTTTAAAGTTTTTTCTACCTGTGTTCTTTCTATTATTCTTCCAAGCCTTTCTGCTATGATATTGATTAAATGTTTTTTTTCCATGAGGAAAGGACCTTCAAACATGTCAGGTTTTTCTTCTCTGTAAAATACCTGAATGATTCCGCATTTCTGGCTTTTAACATTGATGGCTCTTTCCATTTTCCATTCTGTCTCTATAAAGTCAGGTGTTTTAAATTCCACTGTTTCAATTATGAGTCTGGCACAGGCAATGTCAGGATAAAACATGGCAGAAGGAACTAAATTGATAATTTCCTGATATAATTCATCTTCTTTAGTGTATGTTGTTTCCATGACTTCGGATATGCCATAGAGGCATTTAAGTTCTTTTATTTTTTCCCTTAACTCTATCGATTGTTTATTCCTGAGATTTTCTTCTTCTTCAACGATATTTATTAATTCTTCTCTGGTCATATCTTCGTAATTTTTCATAACAGGTCTCTCTCCAGTGAATACTTATTTTGTGGTATTCTTTAGTTTTATTGCTATCTTGTATAATTCTTCTATCAAGACAGCAGTTTCAGTTCTTTCTTCCGGCCCATTACTTAATGATTTATTTATTTTACCTGTAATCAATATACCCGTCATAATAACCATTATTATACCGATAAGGACAGAATTTATTATAATCACTCTGCCTGTTTTTAGCTGTTTTATAAGCTCCGTGAAGGTTTCTTCTGAAATTTTTCTTTTTCTTTCTATTAAATCATTCAGTTTATCAGCAGATGTTGCATAAGATTCTCCGGCACGTGAAATGGCTTCCTGTAAATCTTCTTTATTTTCTAAAATTTTATTATCTGAATGTTTTTTTTCATATAAAAGAGACAGAACTTTTTCATGATTCTTTATCCATTCCTCAAGAGTTACAGAAAACTCTTTCCATTTAAGCTCTTCCTCCTGAGTCATAGGAAGAGATTGATAAATATTTGACTGTTCATATATTTTTTTTATAGAAAATTCAGTCTTTGCAAATATGTCCTCTTTCTCTTCTGTATTTATCAACATAGTTTCATATGACATAACAGAGTTACCGCATTCCTGAATCGATTTAAGTACATCCATCCCCTTTAATGTATTATTATACTCTTCAAAAATAATATTTATCCTGTTTAAAGTAATAAAATCGAACAAGCCTGTCATCAGTATTATCATACTGACTAATATACAGAGTATCGGTAATAAAGATTTCGCAGGTACAGATGATAGCATATAATCTTTCTCTCCCTATTTATTTAATGATTTATTCTTTTTGTGGTGATTTAACGGAGAATTATGTATAAATTTTTATATATACCTGTACAAAATAATTTCTATGGATTCATTTAAATATCCTTCCTGTTGAAAATTTATTATAGTGAAAAGTGAAAAGTGAATAGTGAAAAGATTGTATCTCAGTAGATTTTAAACTATAATAATATGATAAAAAGTTATTTCAGGAGGCTATAAATGAAAATCGATTATGATATATCTGTAGAAACAGGGCAGACTTTTGTTATAGAACGGTTTAAACCTGAAGATGCAAAGGGTGTGGCTCATCTTTTTCACTCAATATACGGCTCTGCATATCCCTTTGAAACCTATTATATTCCGGAAAGAATGGCAGAGGAAAACTGCAACGGAAATATCTATTCTGTCGTAGCCCGTACACCGAAAGGTGATGTTATAGGCCATGGTGCTCTTTACAGAAGTTCTCCTCATAATCAAAATCTTTATGAAATAGGCCAGTATATTGTGAGAAAAAATTATCGTGATACCTTTGCTGCCTTTAAGATTAATCAGTATATCTCCGAAAATCTTGTAAAAGAGATTTCTCCTGACGGCATATTCGGAGAAGCTGTGTGCAATCATATTATTACACAGAAATCGTGTTATATTATCGGCATGAAAGATGTCGCCATAGAATTAGACCTCATGCCTGAAGAGACCTATAAAAAAGAACGTAATGCTCCGGGAAGAGTATCATGTGTTATATCAATAAAATTGTTCAATGATACTCTCAGAGAAATTTTTATTCCTTCTATTTATAAAGGAGAAATAGACTATATATTGAGTGACCTGAATATTCAACGAACACTTACCTGCTCATGTGAGGAAATACCGGCAAATTTAAAGAGTAACATAGATGTTAAATTCTTTAACTTTGCATCTGTAGGGAGGTTTAATGTTATTACCGGAGGCAGCGATTTTGACAGGGTTGCAGAAGAACTGGAAAAAGAAGGAATAAAAAATAATATAAATATATTTCAATTCTTTATTAATCTGGAAAAACCATGGTCAGGCAGAATAATAGAAAACCTACGAAAAAAAGGTTATTTTTTCGGAGGATATATTCCTCTGTGGTTTAACTCGGACAGTATTTTAATGCAAAAAAATCAGACATTATCCGATTTCAGCAATATAAATCTTTATTCTGAAAAAGCAAAAAAAATATTCTCTTTTATCCGATCTGGTTGGAACCACAGTACCACTTAAGATTTTATTTTTTCGTTCACAAAAGCTACAAAATCATTGATAGTCTTAAGCTGTCCTCCTGTGGCATCTGATAAATCTATATGATATTTTTTCTCTGTCTCTACAGCCAGCATAGGTAAATCAATAGAATCCATTCCCTGAAGAATAAGAGGTACATCTGCCTTAAGGCTGTTAACAAATATCTCGTTTATGCCCGATTCTTTCATTAGATTAATAATATCGGATGTTGTAATTGCCATGTTTATCTTCCTTTCCTTTTCTAATTTACCTGTTACGGTAATTAGTGCTTATAACGGTTATTAATATTGAACCAAATTTCTTTCCATTCAGTCTTCACTCTTTTAAATATTTCTTATTTATGCTTATTACGTTAAGTAATTTGAATCTCTGAAGCTTTCCTGTTTCGGTTTTCGGTATTTCTTCCGTGAAGATTATCTGGACTGGACACATATATTCAGGTAATTTTTTTAATATAAAATTGCGTATGTCTTTACTCACCGAAGGATCTTCATTAACACCTTCCCTGAGAACCACACATGCTACAGGCCTTACCAGTTCTTCCAGTTTTCTCCATGTTACTCCGCATTCCATTACCGCAGGGTGTTCTTTTATTACCTGTTCTACCTGTACCGGTGATACCCAGTTACCATCAACTTTGAACATATCATCACTTCTGCACTGATATGTGTAACAGCCGTTTTCTTCAATATAGATATCTCCGGTTTTTATCCATCCTTCAGGGACCATTGTTTCTTTCGTTTTATATGGTCTGTTCCAGTAATAAGGAGCATTGCTTTCTCCTTTTATCAATAAATGTCCCTGAGTGCCGGAAGGAACATCCCTGCCGTTTTTTTCCACAATCTTTACTTCATAACCGGGTACGGGAAAACCGGAAGAACCGGGCCGTATATTCCCCGGCCTGTTTGAAATAACAATATGCATTGTTTCCGTAGTTCCGAGACCGTCTATTATTTCAAGTCCTGTCATCTCTTTCCATTCATGATAAATCCCCCGGGGCAGAACTTCTCCTGCAGATATACAGAGGCGAATAGACGGGAATGTAACCTTTTCTCCCATAGCCTTTATCATCATATTATAAAGAGTCGGTACGCCGAAAAACAGAGTCGGTTTATATTCTGAAATGACCTTAATTATTTCAAGGGGAGCAGGTTTATGAGGGAATAATACAGTTGATGCGCCGAAAGTCAGAGGAAAAGCAAGACTGTTCCCGAAACCATAGGCGAAAAATAATTTACTTGCAGAAAATGTTATGTCTTTTTCTGTCATATTCAGAACCTGTGTGCCATAGGTTTTTGCAATAAAGGTAATATCCTTCAGTCTGTGTGGTATACCTTTGGGATTACCGGTACTGCCTGAAGTGTACATAATAAAATTTATATCTTTTTCAGGTGAAGTTTCAGAAGCAGGTAATGATTGTGTTAACATTTCATTATAATGATTATCATCAATATATAATTTAAATCTGAGAGAGCCCGGTTTTATCCCGGATATTTCATTGTTTTTTAATGTAATAAGAGCAGATGCTTCACAGTCATAGAAGATAAATTCATATGTTTCCGATTTTAAATCAGGACTCAGAAGCACCGGAATGGCACCGATTTTTATGGCGCCAAGAAATGAATAAATAGTATCGGGAAAATCGGGAAGGGCAATAAGAATTCTGTCTTTTTTTCTGAGTCCCAGATTTTTTAAGATATTTCCAACCCTGTTTATATTTTCCAGGAGTTTTAAATAGGTTATTTTTTCTCCGCAGTAATAAATGGCTGTCTTATTGCCTTTTTGTAATGCATGACCGGTCAGAATATCAAAAAAATTATCACGGCAAATATTCAAAATGAACTCCTTTTTTCAATCACTAAGTACAGCTCCAGATAAGTTATTACACATTTCTAAAACCTGTCCCCGGCCGGACTCTTCCGGAAAATATATGATCATGTTGCGTCGCAAACTGGTTTTGCAGACTGTTAATATTTTGCGTCTATATAATTTACAACTCTCTTTTAATACGGCATATCTTTTCCTCCAGAGCCCGGCCAGGGACAGGAGTGTGAGCCATATTTTTTTAGGTACCAATTTACCTGCTGCGGTACTAAGAGCCTATCCGAAAAGTCATCAAATACCTTCCGGTGCGTGAGGCTCTTCCGAAAAATCTATAATCCTCATGCAAAACAACATGTCTTTAAAGACTGCTACGATATTACATTTATTTAATTTACAAATTACCGTTAATACGGTATATATTTTTCTCCAGAGCCTCACACACCGGAAGGGTGTGCAATAAATATTACTTTTCGGATAGGCTCTAAGCAGTTATTTCTGTGGAAATATTATTCATAATTTTAACGATGGTGTTTTGTAATTTTTTCATTTGCTGTAAAATCACCTGTATTTTTTAGGACAATCTTATATTTTTTTATTCTTTCATATAAAGTAGGTCGACTTATACCGAGTATTACTGATGCTTTACTTATATTATTATCAGTTCTCTTTAACACTTTTTCTATTTGATATATTTCACTGTTTATTTTATCTATATTATTTCTGGCTTTTCTTAGTTCTATTTCTTTTAAATACTTGAATGAACTATTATAATTTTCATTTTCTCTAGCTTCATCGCAGGATATGTTGTTTTCTGATAAAGACCTGAATTTGGGCGGTAGATTGTCAGGTGTAATGTCACTGTCTTTAGAAAATATTACGGCATGTTCCATAGTATGTTCCAGTTCCCTTACATTTCCAGGCCATGAATAATTCATAAATATATTATAAGTCTCTTCTGAAAGAGAAAGCTTCTTTTTATTCAGTTTATTGCTGAAGAATTTTATGAAATGGTTTGACAGGAGTCTTATATCTTCTTTTCTCTCTCTTAAAGGAGGAAGTTTTATTTCCACTACTTCGAGGCGATAATATAAATCTTCTCTGAAATTTCCTTCCAGAACTTTCTTTTTTAAATCCTGATTTGTTGCTGCTACAAGGCGGACGTCAACTTTTACTGATTTTGATGATCCTACCGGTTCAAATTCCTTTTCCTGAAGTACTCGGAGCAGTTTTTTCTGTATTTCAGGATTGATATCTCCTATCTCATCCAGAAATATGGTGCCGCTGTCAGCCTGTTGAAAGCGACCTGTTTTATCCTTAATGGCACCGGTGAAAGCTCCCTTTACATGCCCAAAAAGTTCACTTTCAAAGAGATTTTCTGATATAGAAGGACATCCTACCTTTATAAGAGGTTTATGTCTTCTTACACCTTTATAATGCAGTGCTTCTGCTACAAGTTCTTTCCCTGTTCCGCTTTCACCTGTAACAAGCACTGTACTGTTGATGTCGGCGAGATCTTCTATTATAGAGTAAATCTTCTGCATGGAAGGACTTTTCCCTATTATATTATGACATCTTGAACGTTCTATCTTTGTTTCTATAAGATTTTTTTCTTTTTTCCCTGTTTCATATCTTTCATAGACTCTTACAAAAATTTCTCTCAGCATTTTTAAGAATCTTCTTTCTTCATCTTTCCAATCTCTTTCTCTTTTTTTCATAGTAAAACCGAAACAACCTGTCAGAATATTTTCTCTGTAAATAGGAAACATAAGAATAGATTTAATTTCATAATATAACCATTCTTTTTCATTGGCCATAACAGAGGAAATATTTATTTCTTCCAGATATTCCGGTTCTTTGAATTTTTCATAAAGGAAGTTTGCAATTGAGTTACCTGTATAATTATGGGAGAGATTTTTAGAACACCATTCATGATTTTTATTTTTATTGAAGAAATAGAGACATACTCTGTCTGTATCTACAAATTTTCCTGCTGCTTCAAGACTGTGTTTTATTTCTTTATCAAAATCTGCCAATTTAAAATTGATAAATCTTGTAGATATATTTGTAATCAATTCTTCCATTGACAGCCAGTAATTCAGATGATTTTCAGCTTTTTTTCTTTGTTCTATTTCCAGAATAAGTTCTTCTGTTCTTTTTTTTACAATATTTTCAAGGTTTCCCTGATATTCTTTTAATTTTTTTTCTCCTTCGTAACGTTTCCATACATTTACAAATATATCTCCCAGAAGTTTTAAAAGTTTCAGATCTTTTTTAAGCCAGATTCTTTCTTCAAAATAGCTGAAAAAACCTATAGAGCCAAGGGCTTTTTTATTCAGTGAAAGAGGAATTGAAACCAGAGATTTAACCTTTATATGTTCGAAAAATTCTTTTTCTATATGACCTTCAGGAGGAAAATCAGACATTTTTTGTATATAAATAGTTTTAAGTTTCTGTGTCATGTCCATAAGCCACGGAAATTTCTTTACATTACGGGCAGGTTTGCTCTGAGGTGGTTCTGCTTCAAAGAACATGGAAACATATATGAAAAAAATTCCTTCTATTATAACCAGCAATTTTACTATACTATTCTTCTGCCCCGTAAAGTAAAAGAGCTGTCCTGAATAGGTTGAGTGAATAATTCCTCTGTCATATATTTTTTTTAAAGATTTTTCCACAAGATAATAGTGGCTCAATCTTACTAACATTGGTATAAATCCTTTGGATAACCATTCATATCGGCCAGAACCATCTTCTGTTATAACAGTTATAATACATTCTGCTCCGACAAAATCTCTTATAACTTTTACCGTTTCTTCAATCTCACTGTTAAATCTGGAAAAATCAATATTGATAAATTTTGTGGCTATTTTCACTACAAGATTTTCAAGGGACATAGTTCTGTGAGAAATATTTCTTTTATTTACAATATCTCTGGCTTCAATTGTTTTATATAAGATAATTGCTGTATCATAATCTTCCGTACCTGAAGGTATTTTTATTATTTTAATATTAAAATAAGAAGTTTTATTTTTTATATTAATTTTCGTATTAAAAGTGAAAACAGGATTATCCATGGAAGCAAAAATGAGTAATTCAGGTTCTATATGGTTTAGAATATAAGATGAAAAAAAGAGCTTTTTATCACCTCTTTCACCGTATTCTTTCAGAAATTTTTCAGAAGCTCTGTTAAGTCTTTTTATTTTATTGCTCTCATTGAGTAAGATAACAGGATTTTCCAGTTTGTTCAGTTCTTTCCAGTTATTTTCATCATTTACACAGTTTAAATCAAGTTCTTCTGTGATTATGCTATTTTTCATGCAGAGCCATTCCATAGTAAAAGCCTGCCTGATAAAAGTGAAGCCTTTATTTATTATTGAGCAATAATCCAGATATATATGGCCTTTTTCTCTGTCTGTAATAAGATCTATATAGGACTGACTGTAATATTTCAGTAAAAATATAAATTCCCCGGGATTTATATTTTTTTTCATATACCTTCTTGCCTGTATAATACCTGATGTTGAAAACAGGTCTTCCCTGTAGTTTTTTTTATTGTTTATCAGCGGGTTTGTCATATAGTTCAGGGAGAGAAGTATAATTTCATAAATAAAGTAGAAAGTAAAAAGAACTTTTTCCTGATTTATATTAAAATCTTCAATACTGTTATGGATATTTATATAACCCTGGAATTTTTCTCTGATGTATATTTTATTGTCTTTAACAAGATTATAGAGGTTTCTGATTGATATGCTGGATTTAAAAACAAATAAATTTTCTATCATACCCATTATTTTATCATAGTAAAGTCAAAAAATAAAGATGTCCTGATTTCTCAGGACTTTAAGTCAGGTATAATCTTATTGCTCCACCTGTTAATTTTTATTTTCTTTTTCAGCAGCTATTTCTTTAAAATCAATATTCTGTAAATATTTTAAATTTTCATTTATAGTATCAGGAACTATCAGATCAGATGTTAAAATTTTACTTTCCTTTAACTCATTAACTATAAAGATTTTATATGAATCCAGGAGTCTTTTAAAGATTATATTGTAAGATTCATAGAAAAAAGAAAGGAGAACAGGATATTTTCTGTATGGTTTTAATTTTTTTATTGTCTGAGAATTATAATCAAAGGCCTGGGATGATAGAGCTTTAAGTCTCAGAGAAGACAGAAATGAAATATCCCATTTATGAGCACCGAGATTTTTTAAATATTCCAGTTTTTTTATATTTTCAATAATTTCTTTTGCTTTATCTCTTGAATTATTACGCCTTAGCCATGTGAGGGGTGTAATTTTAATCTTACTGTCACAGAGGAGACTTTCATTCAGTCTATTTTTTATATCGGCTGTCAATATATGAGATAATTTATTATATATCTCTTCTTCTCCTTCTCCTCTGGCTCTTACTATAATTCTTTCTATTACGGTTATCCCGGGCCTTATAATTTTTTCTTTCAATAATTTTTTACATGCTATAGAATAAAGATAATAATTATCATCATTCTTTACAGATTCTTCTGTGAGCCATTTATTAAGTTCATAGAGATCGAGTTCAGTGGCTTTTCTGAAGCCAAGATATTCCTGAATCTCCATTAAATGATCTGTTCTCGTCTGTTTTCTGACTTTACCATATTCTTTTAAAACATTTATTTTTATTCCCAGCTGGTTTCCTATATATTTTGCAATTACAGGTGAAACATTGTTCAGATTTTTCGGACAGAAACCGGAGTAACGTAAAATACACATCTGTAAGGCAAAGCCAAATTTATTAAAAGATTTTCTATGTTTGTTTACTTCTTTCATATCATTTTCAGAAAGAGTAAAAAAATCAATCAAATTTTCTTCTGAAACTTCTTCTGTGAATTCTCTCAAATATTCTCTCTGTTCTTCTGATAAAAATTCTCCAGGCATAATTTCTACCTCCTTTTTTTTATCTTACTTATATTAAAGGCAGAATTTATACCACTGGACTTTAAATAACTTTTAGATAGAATATATAGCAGGTTAAAACCTTATATATAGAGGAATAAAAATATTTTTTATTTTTTTATTGACAGTTAATTTCCATGAAAAAATACCTGTTTTTTTATCTGTAAAATGTAAAACGTAATTTTACATTTTACATTTATTCTTTACATTTATTTACATAAATTATTGTGGATCAATTTATATAAATTTTCTGACTGTTTCGGATAGTTCCCGGATTGAATATGGTTTTGCAATACATTCTTTTATGCCTGTCTCTTTGATTTTTTCTTTATCCAGGAAATCTTTTACTCCTGTTGAGAGTATTACAGTGATAGAAGGTTTTATTTTCAGTATTTCTTCTGCAAGGTTTATACCTGTCAGGCATGGCATGCAGTAATCAGTTATTACAAGATCAAATATTTCCTGGTTTTCTTTGAAAAGTCTGAGAGCATCGGAACTATTATTTTTTCCTGTTACTCTGTATCCGAATTTCTTCAATATATGGGAAGCTGTAAAAACAATATCTTCTTCATCATCTACAAAAAGAATATGTCCTTTATCTTCTTTAGAATTATATATTTTTTCATCATGTGCTTCAGGTTCTAAAGCAGATGTTTCCATACATTTATCTTCTTCTATTTGACTTTCAGGCAGAATTATTTCAAAGCATGTACCTTTCCCTTTTTCACTTTTAACAGATATTTCTCCACCGTAAATACCTGTTATGCCATGTACTATGGATAATCCGAGTCCTGTGCCTTCTCCCGGAGATTTTGTCGTAAAATAAGGTTCAAATATACGTTCTGCTGTGTCTTTATCCATGCCGTATCCCGTATCTTTTACAGTAATTTTTACATAAGTGCCTTCTGTTGACATATGAACCCTCTCAAGGCTTATTGAAAGTATACCTCCTGAATTTTTCATGGCATGGCATGCATTTATAAAGAGATTTGTAAAAATCTGATACAGTCCTGTGTGATCTCCTGAAATTGCAATATCTTTTTCTTTTATATCTGTTACTATCTGAATATCTGGAGTTATGAAAGACTTTATGAGATTTATTGCTTCTTCTATGGAAGGATATACTTTTACTGGTAACTTTTTTTCTTCTATTTTTTTACTGAAGGTAAGGATTTTTTTTACCATTTCCGCTCCTCTTTCAGATACTCTGATTATCTCTATCAGATTTGAATAAAGTTCACTTCCTTTTTTTGCATTATCGAGAGAAATACCGGCATAACCCATAATAGCCATAAGTATATTGTTGAAATCATGGGAAATACCTCCTGCAAGGGTTCCTATGGCTTCCATTTTTCTTGCATGTAAAAGTTTTCTTTCCAGTTCTTCTCTCTCTTTTTCTGCCTTTTCTCTTTTTAGTCTTTCGTAGAGTATTGGTGATATGAAATTTGAAATAGATTCTAAAAGTTTTATGTCTTTATCTGTATAGTCATTTTGTTTATTTGCTAAAGTAATAAAACCTACAGGTTTATCTCCATATATAAGAGGTACTGTAAAGGCTCTTTCCAGAATAATATGTCCTTCCGGCACCGGAATGTATTTATTCTCGCACCTGTGTTTTCCATTCAGAAGGACGTTTTTATATATAGATTCCATGCTGTCATTGGATGGAGTAAATTTTACCTCTTTTAGTTCAATATTATTCCATATATATTTTGTAATTGATTTCTCTGTATTTTTATTAATAAATCCCATAACTCCCCAGGAGCTTTGCAGGGCATCTGTTAATCTGTTCAGTACATTTCTATATGTATCTTTCCCTTCAGTTGTAAGAAAGATTTTTGCTATATCGTTTATTATGGAAACTTCGTATTCTGACTGTTTTAATTTTTCTTCTGCCAGTTTTTTTTCTGTTATATTCTGTATCTGCCCTATCATAAAGACAGGATTATTTTCATCGTTCCTTACGACTGTCCCGTGGATCATGCCGTATATTATATGGCCTTCTTTATGTATGTATCTTTTTTCTATAAATACCTGTTTTATATTTCCTTCTATTATTTTTTTTATTTCCTCTTCATCTTTACTGTAGTCTTCCGGTAATGTAATATCTTTTATGTTTTTCTCCAGGAGTTCTTTTTCAGAATAACCGAGCATATTACAGAAACTTTTATTTGTTTTTACATATTGACCTTTTAAGGATACTATGGCCATGCCTATACCGGAATCTTCAAACATTCTTCTGAATTTTTCTTCTGAAAGGTTCAGGTTTTTTTCTGCTTCTTTTTTTCTATGAGATAGAATCTGTAATCTCTCTTCCTGTATTTTAAATTTCGCTTTCTGCGTAATTTTTTTTAATTCTTCAAGGAATTCCTTTCCTCTTTCTCTATTGTAATTCATATAAAACTCCCTCTTATTTGTTTTTTTCTATTATAACTTTTTTAGATGATATTTTATATAGCCTTGAAAATGAAAAGCCCTGAGAATTAGGGTTTTAAAACCTTTGTAATAGTTAAGTTTACAGTGTAAAAGTAAGATTTACAGTTGTTTTATGTCGATTTGTATTTATGTATAATTTATTTTTAATTACACTATAATGACCTTTTTAAGATAATTTTCATAAAAGATGATTTTCCTGAATGAAATATTAATTTTTTACAATCTTATGGTGGTTAGTATGATGTTGAAGCAAATAATAAAGTCGAATATACTGAAACTATGGATGAAGACAAACAGGTTATTGTGGCAAAGACTGTTAATACTAAAAAGTCGTATTTTACAGAAGTGGATAGCAGTACAGGTTTCGTTATAGATGAATGGTAATGGAAGGCAAATTCCGTGAAAAATTTGAAGAAGACGGTAAAACAGTATATACAGGCTATGTTGACGCCTCCCCCGTAATACTGATAATTGCACGGAAACAAAAGCCGTTCATTTATATCTTTCTCCTTCAGATGCATCTGCTATAGAGATGTTAAGTGGTGATGATACAGGAGCAGTCCGGTGGATGAAATTAAATAATAAAAACATATTTTCTCTATATGCCAGTCACAGTCAATTTGTGAAAGAGGCTGTATTACAGTGGGAAAAAGATACATTTCATCTGAGGGTACAGTTGTGTAAACAGTTTAAACGTAACCTGTTTACACAACTGTGAAATCCGGGCCGGGGATAGCCTCTTTTAAGATATATGTTCAATGACTTCAGGATTGGCGATTAGATACCATCCTCTAAATGTTGTAAATATAGGACAAAAAATAACGAGTACTTTTTTAATGAGTGCTTATAGCGGTAATTATAACAATGATTTTCCGGGACAATCTCTGCAGTGGCACTTCTCGATAAAAACATTTGACTTCTGAGTTCATACTCGTTACATCTGGCATCATACGAGCTTCTTATGACACACAATTTGTCATTTCTTATTGCTACGAAATCTGATTAATCCGGAGCCTCCTGAAGAGATTTAGCTGGTGTCATATTTACCGATTGTAGCACTAATACCTCAGAATCCCCGCTACTCTATACCGGTTATACTTCCTGAGAATCAGGAAAAATGAAGATTCTCAGCTCTCCGATTATAGTGTACTTATCGCTATCGTTTTTTTTTGTCTGAATTATCAAACGGTAAAATAAGTATACTTGTTAATAAAATGTTAACATTTTGTTTGATATAATTCTGTAGAAATATGCTATGATTAGTTCATAAAAATCAGGACATCTAAAAAAATCTGTCCTGAATTTAAAAGAAAGGAAGTTTTTGTATATGAAAATTAATCAGACAACTAACTCATCATTTGTAAACACAGGAATAAAAAAGGGAATGGCTGAAGAGGAATTTAGCTCAAAAGATGTTTTTCAGAAAACAGAAAAACATGAAGATCTTGGGGTTTATAGAGGTAATAAGGCAGTCAAATCAAGTTCATCACCGGGAGAAGATCTTGCTATCGATCTCATATCAGATTCATGTCAATAAGGAACAGACTGCTGCAATAATGTTTTGTGATTATATCAGGGAGCAATTCCTGATAGTCACATATACAGTATAAACTTATAAGCCCGGTCTGCAATTATGATGCAGTGAATTTAAAAGATATTGCTGATTATTTATTCTGTATAGATTGTTGTACCGGGCAATTTATATTCACTTTCGCAAATCTAACAGAAAAAGATAAATTGGAGAAACCCTTTAGAAGTGACGTCAATTTCATCATAAGGAGAGTTATTATGAAACATACAGTAATGTCAATACAGGGAAAGTTAAAATCTACAATAAATTTTACTCGAAGTTTTCTAAAAAAACCGGTGGAAATAAATCCTGAGGGAAGAGATTTTTTTATTTCTTCCGGTAAAGATGAAAAGGAATGGACAGTTCTTATTTACGGAGAAGGTAAAAATAGACTTGCCTATTCCACCGATGCAGCTCTGAATAAAATGGAGAAAGTCGGTTCAAACAAAGATGTAAATATTGTAGTACAGGCTACAGTCAGTCCGAGCTGGAAAGAAAGATTTTCTCCTGAGATGGGAAGAGTAAATACAAGGCGTTATTATATTACTAAAGATAATAATGAAGAAAAGATAACTTCTCCTATAGTGGAAGACCTGGGAGAACAAGTTCCCCTGAATGCTGATACTCTGTCAGATTTTCTATCCTGGGGTATGAAGGAGTTTCCTGCGAAACATTACATGGTAGTAATAAAGAAACATGGCAGTGGATTTATGAAAACCCGCCATGAGCCACTTTCTGCAGCAGAACTTGGTGAAGCACTGGAAAAAACAGAGGCGAAAACAGGAAAAACTGTGGATATTCTCTCTTTTGACAGTTGTTCTATGTCACAGATGGAAGTAGGATATGAAATAAAAGAACATGTGAGAGTTATGGCCGGTTCTCAGGAGGATATATATGCTATTGACTATCCTTATGAAAGAATACTTTCCGGACTCCAGGAAAAAGCCGGTGTAATAACGGCGAGAGAAGCTGGAGAACTCATTGTTAAATCCCATGAAATAGACGTTCCCAGAGGCATTCAGACAGCAATAGATCTGGAAAAATTGAAAAACGTAGGAATAGCCACAAAGGAGCTTGTAGAAACATTAATTAAAAAAGGAATAAAAAGAGAAATAATTTATACCGATATGCTGAAAACCTCATCTATGGAGCCTGTTGAAAGTAGAAGACTTGCTTTTGATTTCAGAGATGAAAGAGGTTTTCTTAAAAATCTTATGGAAGATAAACATATTACATCAGAAGAAATTAAAGAAAAAGCAAAAATACTGGATGATATGCTTTCAGATGCAGTAATAGCTCATTATATATGGGATACAAAGAAAAAAGTAAAAGACGGAAGGGGACTGAACCTTTATATTCCATGGAAAAATCCTTCTAAAGATATAAGAAAAAAATACGACAGTCTTAAATTTGAAAAAGACAGTACCTGGATGAAACTTATAGATTATATTTTTGAAGATAAACATGTAGCAGAAGATTTTGGAAATGGAATAAAATCATCAGATGAAAAAAATAAACCTGAAAAATTATCTCTTTCACAGAAATTGGGAAAAGAAATCATACATAATTATAAAAAATATGTTGCCCCCTATCATATGTCTGTCTGCAGGCACATTCCCAGTTGTTCCCAGTACGGAAGGGAAGCAATAGAAAAACACGGACTTGTTCAGGGCGGTAAAATGGCTTTTATGCGCATACTGGGCTGTAATTCTGAAGCAACTGCAAAATATGATCCTGTTCCTGACTTACCACCGGAAGGGGAAGAGGTAAAATGTAATATAGAATATGGAGAAGTACCACCTGATTTCAAAGATAACAACCTTCCTGAAATACTCGTAACTCCGCCGAAAACAGAAGAAAAATCTCCTTTAAAGAAATATATTGAAAATCATATTATTTCAGCAGGTGCATTAACAGGAAAAATCCTGGGAGGAATTACAGGTGCACTTGTTTCATTACCTGTTGGCACTGCTATGGGAGCTATACTTGGAACAAAATCGGGAAGAGATGAAATCACTGATTTCAACAGAAAACTCCTCTCAAAATACCACAGAGATTCTGTAAAAGATTTTGCAAATATTGAAAGAGTTGTGGGGACACCGGGTTATAATGTTCATGAAAAAGTAAAAGAACTTACGGGATCTTTTACAATTACAGAAGATACTCTGAAGAATTCCGGTATAGAAATGTTAAATAGTACATCTGCCGGAACACTTATAAATAAAAGATTTTCAGAAAAAAAATTAAGAGAAGAACTTTCCGGTCTGAAATTTAACGAAGGAGATATAGATGTAATTATAAATAATGCATCTTACAGTTATAATGAAATCCTTGCAAAAGTTCTGGGAGGTTCTGCCGGAGCAATAACAGGAACACTTATAGGTGCTCTTGGCGGATCTGCAGTAGGATATCGCTGGGGTTCAAAATTTTCCGGTTTATTTGCACAGAATTATTTGAAAGAAAAATTTGGAGAACTGGCTACAAAAATAGAAACAGAGCAGATACTTAAATATTATTATGAATAATATTATGTGAAAATACTGTAAGAAAATAAAAAAATCAGGTAACTTACCTGATTTTTTTAGAAATTACTTAATAATTTGAGATTATATGAATTTTCATTTTTAACGGCGTAAAATAAAGCTTTAGATGAAAATTATGTAGAGGCAATTTATCTGAATAATTTATAAAATTAATTATTGCTGCTATTTTTCAGAATATCAAATCTAAAAGACCTGGGATATTTCTCTGTAAAAACCAGAGATGAACTCAATTTTTCATGGATAAAACAAAATTCTGATTTTTCTTCATCCACATTTATTCCATTTTCTTTCAAATCACTTACCATGTTACAGCAGAATTCTTTTACCTGTCCTTCATTGATCAGTAAATTTTTAACAAATTCCATGTAATTTTTAGTTGAAAACTTTTTGTTGAAAATTATTTCAACCTTTGATTCCGGTAATCTGTAATCGGACATTTCTTTCACCTGCTTTCTTCCTTACTGTTTGTTTTTTATTATTATAATCAAAATTATGTAAATTTGAAGATAAAAAATGTTAACATTTTGTTAACAGAATACACAATTTATACAACTTTATTTCAGACACAGAGAAACGTTAACAATATAATTGTTTGCTGAAATGATTGTAAAGAGTTGTCAGGAAATAGCTGCATTTTATTACTGTAACAGATAAAAAAATATCCCAGAATCTATAAATAGTGAGTAGTGAATAGTGAGTCAGTAATTACCATGTTTTACTCATCCATAAATATTTTAGGACTTTTCATACAGGCTCTTAGTAACTCTGACTATTACCTACATGTATGAGTCCTTGATAGAGAAAGGATTTTATAATAAGAAAGTGTAAAACTTAAAACATATATATAAAAACCCTGTTGTCAGGCCACTCTAAAAAGATGTGAGTAATAGTCAGGTATTACTAATCTAATAGGATCAGACAGTCCATCCCTTCCCATCCAGAGAATCCAGATATGGATCTTCTCCGAAAACCAAAATATTCCCACCCGGCGCATGAACTACATGGGGTACAATTTCTTTTGCAAGTTTTTCCGCTCCTCCATTGTTGAGAAGTTTCCGGAAATATCCTTCTTCTTCTGTATTCTGCTCTTCCAGAGGTTTATTTATATCATCTGCATCTCTTTTTTCTTCAGTAATATCAAATTCCAGTTTTCCTTTCATCCTGGCAGAAAAACCTTCTTTTCTTTCTACATCAATAATACGGCCAGTTTCTTTCTCTACTTTTACTTTTGTATATGTGTCAGGACCAAGAAGACCGCCGTGGCCATCTCTATACTGTGTATATACGCCTACTGTTTTTGTATTAAAGAAGCCTTCTTCTCTTTCTTCGTATTTTGACTCTCTCAGAGAATTTTTGACGTCAATTACACCTGTTTGAGTGAATTCTCCTCCTCCTGTAGCATGAGAATATCCGTTAATATATGAGTTTTCCATGTATCCATCCGGCGCTTCTTCTGTGCTTGTAATTCTGGCATATTTGGTATTTCCTGTCTCTGTATCATAAGATACTTCTCCGGCGTGAATGAGTCTGGTGCTCTCCGAATCGTAAGAAGTAATACGATTATTTGAACGGGAAGCTATTACCACTTCACCTTTATTGAAATTAATGTCTACCTTATCATTATCAAATTTCTTTACTATTTCTATATCTTCTTTTACAGATTTTATGGTATTCTCTCCATATTTACGATTTTCATATGTCATATTAATTTTCATTACAATCATCCTCCTTTAAATTTATGACAGTGCTTCATTTAGGAGTCCGCCGCCGACTGATCCAAAAGCTCCTACCACTCCAATGCCTCCTATAACACTGAAACCTACAGCCAGTGGATCTTTCGTTATTACTGCTGCTATTCCGGCTCCTCCACCTGCTATTGCACCTGCCAGTGCACTGGCAATTATCTGTTTCTTATTTCCTTTCTGTCTATCAGAGATCATTGCTCCCATCATTCCTCCAGTAAGAGCTCCTCCTGCTACTGTCATTACAGTGGCCACAGGCCCTCCAATCGAATAGAGTGCCCCTGCGGCAATCATACTGCCAATACCACCCAGAATTCCGAGAGGACTGAACAGAGGCATGGGAATTTCAGAAGGATCTTTGTCTGCAGAAGCTTTCTGTTTTTTTATACCATCCATAGAAAGAAATTCAGGTTTTTCTTCGGTCTTGCCAAGGATAACTTTATCTGTTTCTTCTTTTTTATCATTTTTTCTTAATAAGCCTGTATTTAATACCTGACTTGACGTTATATTTTTTATTTGCATTTTTTCTCTCCTTTTTCTTTAATTTATTATACTATAGCATAATGTATTTTTTGTGAAACATAAAAGATGTTAACAAAATGTTAACGGGAAATGTATCTGTGAATAATGTAATAAAGACAGAAAATAACGTTATTGTAATAAGGTAAATCCCTTTTACATATACAATCTAAAGGGCCATAAATTTACCTGATGTGGTAATCAATATTCATTTATAGTGTATATCATAACATGTTAAAATTTACTGACCTGAGTACAGACAATTTTAATGGCGTAAAATAAAGATTTAGATAAAATTTTATCTGGAGACAAATATCTAAGAGGGTGTTGGAAAAATCCCAGAACACAATTAGTCATATTGTGGAGCCGGCTTCCATCCGGCTTGAGCTGGCATCTTGCCAGCTCCACAGGTGTTATTAAAATTTAAAATCATATATTTTTCAGACACGCTCTAAGAATATCTTAACGTTTTTTTTTGTCTAATTCTTATACTTTAAACTGTTTATACAGTTAACATATTGTTAATAAATTATATGAATTTTTATATGATATATATGCTAAAATATAAATAAATAAAGACTGTAAAATATACAGGAAAGGAGATAATGATTATTATAATATTAGGATTTACTATGAAAATAAGATAATCCTGTCTCTGAATGGCATCTAATTCTCATATTTAGTTGTGACCGCTCAGGTTATGAAATTGAAAAAAATATATGTGCAAATATAATTTTAGTTAATATGGAGGTAAAGCAATAATGAAAGTAGAATTGTTAAAAACAGGAACTACTCAAACACAAAAAACAATAAATAATGTAAAAAAAGAAAAAGAAATTACTGAAATATATGATAATGATACTGTAGAACTTAATTCTAACAAAAGCGGAATAAATATGCCATCTATCACTCAGAGTAAAAATGTTTTCTTTAAATTTTTTCAAAGTGAAAAAAGTAAAGAAGAAGAAGCTTTCCGTAATGATGTTCTTAATGGAACCTATAAAGATTATTCTTTCTATGAACCTGAAAAAGTTCTTCTTAAAGATGGCACTGTAAGAGGAGTTAGTCGTAATTCATTTCTGATCGGTTTGGATGAGAAAACTCACAATTACAGGTTGGCAGGTGCTTTTTCAGGTATGACTCTTGGCCTGGCAGGATCGGCAATTTTTTTCCCGGGATTTCTTCTGGCATTTCCTATCTCTATTATCGCTGGATTAGCTATTGGAGGGGTTGCGGGAGATTTTATTGGAACAGAGAAAGTAGTAGAAGACTTTAACAAAGATAACAATGTAACTATTGATGATATACATCCTGAAGACAGGCGGGCTATTTTTAGGATGTTTAGGATTGAAACGTCTGGGGCTATAGATAAAGATAGATATGTCATTACTGAAGAAGATTTTATTAAAGGAAAAGATTTTAAAGAAACCACAAAAGAGTTAATAGATATATTCAAAAAAGTTGGAACTAATAGAATGTCCTACACTTTTGATATAAATAACAGAATTAAAGATATAGAAAATGATAAGGATAGAAAGAATGTAAAAGATGCTATTTTTTCTTTTATGGATATACAAAAACCAAAAATTGATGGTTATAGAAGAGGTACACATATTATAGAAATTGCTATATACGTCTTTGATTATATAAAAGAAAATCCTATAAAAGGAAAGAGTAGTGTAGAATCTATAAATGAATTTTATGGACTCTTACAGAGCATGAAAGAACAGAAAGATGCTCTTCATCTTACATTAAAGATTTATAGAAATATTAAAGGTATAGAAAATGATAATGAAAGAGAATCAGCTAAAAATAAGATTTTAGCAGAGAGTAACCTCAAAGCATTTTAGAAAAATCCCAGAATATAATAAATATATGGTAGCTTCCAGCTGTCTTGAGCTGGAAGCTTGCCGTCTTCACAGGTGTTATTAAAATCATATATTTTTCAGATAACTCTCAGATTAGAAAGAGATGTCTTTCTCATAATTTGATGCTCTTATGATGGTAATTTTTCTGAAAATCAAAAATTCTTTGAAATTTCAGATAAAAGTTTATCTTTCTTCAGGCTGATTTACAGACATTTTTTCCATAGTTTCTCCTATTGCTTTACCTGCTTTACCGCCCAGTCTGCTTCCTGCAGTTACTCCTGCTATGGCACCTGCAATGAGTCCAAGCCATCCTCCTACAGGACCTGCAAGAGCAAATCCTCCCATAACTCCGAGATATGGCCCTATAAATCCTCCTGCTGTGGCACCTGTTGCACCACCTGCTGCTATAGCAGCTGCCCTGTGCAGGCTTCCTGTTTCTCTAATGTCTTTGCTTTTATTTTCAAATGATACAGTTTCTGTATTTTCATTATTATTTTTACGCAATTTTCTCCATGGAAGTTTTGATAATATCATATTAATAACTTTACCTGAAGGACCTGCAATAATTCCAATAGTATTTTCTATTACTGCTCCTGCCTGTTCTGCAGTAATTTCCTGTCTGTCTATTGCTCTGTTCAGCTCCTGTTTTGCACCATCTATGGCCATACCTGCCACACAGAATATTTTACTTGCAAAACAGAGTCCTGCCGCAAAATCCAGAGTGCCATTCATCCTGGATTTTACATCTTTTTCTCCTTTTGCCATTTCTCCAAGACCTCTGTAAACCTGTAGAAAACCTGTAATATAACTTATCATTGCCAGGCCGTTTTGAATATAAGGAATTTTTTCAAGATTTTTTCCTATGAATTTTCCAGTTTCCCTGAAGGCTTCATTATCTATAAGCTTTTCAAAGAAATTACTCTTTTCCAGTTCCTGAAGTCTTGCATATTTTTCAGGGCACTGTGCTTTAAGTTTTTCAGGTTCTCTGTAGTAGTTGGAAAAACTCTCGGCAAAATCTTCCCATCTGTTTGTAGAAGCATATTTACTGATATAAGGAGGCTTTCCCCAGGCATACCCCTTACTTTCGAAGCCTATAGCACCAAAAAGTGATGTTTCGAAATCTCTTGTATGTCCTACTTCATGAATTATTACATGTTCTGCCCAGGCTTTTGAATAGTTTAAATATTTTCTGGAAAGATCTATGTGAGGTGATGATGGTATGGCATGGGCAAGACCTGATGCACCATCTATAAAAGGCTTCATTGTTATGGTCTTCACTGAATTAATATCTTTAAGAGGAAGTTTATCCAGCGTGGAAATAAGCAGTTCTTTTTCTTCAGATGTCATATTGAGCAGGCCTGGATAGATAAAAGATGGAAAAGCTTTTAATGTTTTAAAGAATTTTAATGATGTATTAACAGATTTTTTTACCATGTCATGTTCATCTATATATTCCGATGTTTGAATAGCAGTGTTTATAAAAGTATCTTTCCCGCGTTCGAAGCTTCCTTTTTCTGCTGATATTGTATTTCTTTTTTCAAAGTTTTCTTTCATTTCTTTTAATAGATCGCCTTCTGTTACAGATAAGGAAGATTCAAGCGTTACAACATCTTTAAACTCTTTTTTTATATTATCTCCTGAAATTATGTCATTTATTTTTCCAGTACTGAATGATATATTATTTATTTTCATATATTTTCTCTCTCCTTTTTTCTAATGTCTTTTTCCAACTTCTACTCTGTGTGAAAAAAGCAATTTTACTTAAATTATTTATATCATCAATATTTTCAGTTTTTTCTTTCTTATTTAATATTATCTTATCTTCTCATAGAAACACCGGAACAGGCCAGAACTCTGTCACAGTAAGGAACAGAAATCCTCTGTATTATCCTTTACGCTCCGGTACATAATATTCTGGAGATATTCTTTCGCTGTGCCACTGTTTTGTATCAATCAATGCACCTGTCTCTCTGTTAAATACAGCTTTACCGGAATATATCTTTTCTTCTCTATATATTTCATTATTACTATAATATGGATTTCCATTTTCATAACCATATTCATAGATGGATTCCTGATAACTATTTTTTGTTTTAATATACATGGATTCAAGATCTCCTGTTTCACTGTTAAAAGATACCTTTGCTTCATTTACTGACTCTCCATATCCACCTTCAACCATATTAATATATGGAGAATATTCTCCTCCCCACTGATTTATAAGTCTGGAAGAAGAATTCATTTCGATCCTGCCTGACTCGGGATTCAGATCTGCTTTACTGTTATCATACTTTAGTATTTCCTTCGATGCAATTTCAATTCTTCTTTTCATTTCGGAAGCAAATTCGTTCCTCTTTTCATTATATTTAATCTCTTCTGCTTTTTTATCTTCTTTTAATTGATTTTCTCTTTTTTCTTTTTCTTCTTTTTTGAGATAGTCAAGATAAGCTGAAGGAGTAACATCCTTTTCTTCGGAAAGAAAGGGCTTTCCCTTTTCTGAACTGTTATAATGTTTAATTTTGAGTATTTCTCCTGTCTCTTTATCTACTTCTACTGCAGTAGCCCAGACACATTCATATGATTCCCTGTTGAAATAAACAGATATTTCACGACCGGTGAAGAAATTTTTCTTTTCCTGATACCAGGAAACACCACTCGAAAAAGGACCCGGTAATCTTCTATATGTTGAAACCTTTCCTTCTTTAATATCTCCTGTAAGAGGATCATAAGAAAGTCTGGCATTTTTTACAATCCTGCGTGGACCATATCCATATCTTCCAGTTATGTCATTTTCTCCTTCGAAATCTGTATTATCAAGTTTTATTTCCCCTGTCTTTTCATCTCTATCTTTACCTGCAGCAGAATTGATAGCTTCATTGCCTTTAGCATTATCATAAAGTTTTGCCAGTTCAAAATCATCTTTTACTCTTTCTATTGCATCAAAGGCTATGTTTAATTCTTTATTAGTAAATTTACCTGTCTTGAATTCAGGGTCTGTCGAGTTTAATATTAATCTTTTTTCATCAATATTACTGAACTCTTTTCTTGCTTTTTTCAGAGCAGAATCTCCTTTTTTTATTTCTACATCAATTATATCTCCGGTTTTCTTATTTATCTCTACTCTGGAAAATATTTCTTTCTTATCTCTGTCATCCTGAAATTGTGTATATATACATTTATTTTTTTCTGCTATCTCTTCATATTTTGATTCTTTCAGGCTATAGGACAGATCACTTTCACCCTTTTCAAACCTTTCTCCTCCGCCTATAGCATAAAATACTCCGTCAATATATGAATTTTCCTGTCCCCATTCCCTTAACTGCTGTGAAGTGGATACTCTACCTTCTTTTATATCACCTGTTTCCGGATTGTACGACACTTTTGCACTGTAAAGTTTCTCTTTATAGTCTGTATCAATGATCTGTGTGGAAGCACCATAAGGATTATGAGTTATATCAACTTCCCCTTTACTGCAATTAATATCTACTTTATCATTATCAAAATTTTTTGCTATATCTAATTCTTTTTTTACGGAATCTATGGTCTGTTTTGCCTGAACAAGTTTTCCCTGTGATAAACCAATCTTCATAATATATTTCTCCTCTCATATGTAATTTTTCAGATAAAATAATCTATACTTTTGCACTTTCTTAAGAAAGCCTTATTCCATCTTGCAGGGTGAAGCAATGCTTCGCCCCTACAGTGCAACATTTTTTTAAGATTCTGCGAAAGTATAGAATAATATAAAAAATTATTATCCTCTCGGTGTATAATAAAGGGGAGGATTTCTGAAACATTTATTTTCCGTCATAACGGCATTTTTCTTGCCTATATTATTTAAAAGAACATCCCCTTCAGCCTTTATATTATCATAGCCACATGGTCTGACAGTAACTATATGTCCGTGGCCTTTACTTCTCTGTGCTCCGATTACAGGTAATCCCATGTTTGCAAGTTTCTGTGCTTTTTTACTGTCAACTTCCATCCAGTAGCCATCTTTTTCTTTAGCAGAGGTAGCCAGCTTTCTTGCCATAAGGTTTGCCGTATATGGTGTCCCTGTTTCAGGATGTGCCAGACCTACCTTTGAGTCTGTTATATCTATTCCCAGATCTTTAAGAGTATGAGCCACTCCTATATTACAGAAGGTTTTACCACTGTGAGGTGCAAGACTTCTGTCTTTTCTGGATTCATCCTGGGCCTTTACAAGAGACTCCATTCTTGCCTTTTTCAATTCCTCCTGAGATGGGAGAATATCTCTGACTGCATGATTGCTGGATGAGACTTTATTTTGCAAAGGTTTTTTAGTAATGGTATTACTATGCTTTGGAATAATGTTATTACTTTTCGGCCATGAAAATCCTATAAATCCCGGTATTGACATATTTTTACCTCCTGTTTTTTATAAATTTAGAGTATCAGAAATTTTCATTTAGAAGTGATTATATATATTATAATAAAAAAAATATCTGATGGCTTATGAAAAATGTTAATAAAATGTTAACAGGAAATAAAATTTATATATAGTAAATTTAGACAAAAATAAACGATATGGATGGTATTTTTATCTGCCGCTACTTCAACAGTCCATTCTTCTCCGGATATATAGGTTTCACTGTAATCTTTTTTTAATGTCTGAATAGAATTAAGTATTTCATCATCCATACTTATAAAATCAGATTTATCGATTTTATTTTCAGCCCGGCAATTCTTCATCCCGTAAATCATTTTTTATGGTGTAAATTAAGCTTTAGATAATATTTTATCTGGAGACACTTTTATATAAATAATTTAACGTTTTTTTTTGTCTTATTTTACTATATTTACCTGTATATCTTTGTTAACATTTTGTTAATATTTTTCTTGAGCAGAAAAAAATATGTTTATGTATAATATAGATGAAATGTAAGAAACACAGGTTCTGCTTCTTATGTTTTTCCTGGAGAAAGTTATATGTTTCACCGGGAGGCTGTATATGAGTCAGAAGAATGTGATAAAAACCTGTGATCACCTCTATAAGAATTTTTACTGGCAAATAAAAATGTGTCAGAAATTCTGGATATATTCCGTCAGGTTTGTCTTTTAAAGATTGAAAAAAATAAAATTATTAAAATGAAGGGAGATATTATTATGATAGGTAGCATAAAAAATAACATAAGCCATTCACTGTTAAATACTGAAAGAAATAAAACTCTTTCTGAAGAAAGGGGAGTAGAGAGAGATACTTTATCCGGCAAAAATCCATCAGATAATATAGGAGTTATGATTGCAAAATTAAGCCTTGAAGCATCTAAAAATGTATCATCTAATTCCGGGAAAAGACAGATTTTAACAGAAGGTCTTATGAAGATAAAAGATAATGAAAATACGAATTCTGAGCAAAAAGAACTGGCCAGACTTGGTATAAATATAGTAAAAGGTAATGACTTCTCTGATATTACTGCAGTAGAAACAAGATATAAATTTCTGGATGCAATTATGAGTGCCTGTGGCGGGCCTGTTGGCAGTGTGATTGCCAGAGTGACTTCAGATTCGGCAAAAGGTGCATCAACTAATTTTCAATCACGACAGATCCTGTATGGCGGTATGGTAGCCATAAAAGATAATGAAAATACGAATTCTGAGCAAAAAGAACTGGCCAGACTTGGTATAAATATAGTAAAAGGTAATGACTTTTCTGATATTACTGCAGTAGAAACAAGATATAAATTTCTGGATGCAATTGAAAATAAATCTGATAAACCTTTAATACCTGTTATTGCTGAGGTGACCTTTAATTCTGCCGTTGAAGCATCAGACCTGTTTGAAAAAAGAACAATGTTAAGAACCGGTCTGGAAGCCATATGTGATAATCCTGGGAGTACTGCCCAGCAGAAAGATATTGCCCGTTTTGGCATAGATAGTGGTGCAGGTCATCATATAAGTGATAGCAGTGCTGTAAATGCACGATTAACTGTTATGAAATCTTTGTTTTAAAAGATAATAAAATAAATAGCCTCTTCTAATATGAGGAGGCTATTTATTTTACGATTAACAAAATAGAAATTACCACCGGTTAAAGTAAGAGAATTTTCTTTTTTTCCATGAAACTCCTCCATCTTTTCCGATCATTCCAATACCTCACGGAATACCGGCAAAACCCGGCATCCCCAGTAATGTCAGAGCCATTGGAACTTTAACCAGGCCTGCAGCTACTACAATACCTGCCCCGGTAATTGCCACGGCAGTCGCAGTGGCAATTATCTGTTTAGAATTGTTTCCTGATTCCTCAGATTTGCTTGCTGCCAGAACTCCTCCCATAATAGCACTGACAGTCTTTTTTATTATAGCTAAAGTTCTATAATAGAGTGGCTTTCTCTTTTTATCCACTCTCCTGTTTTCCATCCCACTACTGCTCCCAGTAGTCCTGTTGTCGGTATTGCCACTATGGGAGGTAAAACAAGACTTCCAATGGCAGTACCTGCTGCCATACCTGTCAGACCTGACATAAATTCCCATCCCCTCATACCACTGACAGATTTAAGGGCTTCACCTGTAAAAGATGTTTTAATCTGTTTATCGGGAAAAAGCTCTTTATCAGGATTTATCTTTACAGGAGGTTCATTATTAATAATACCTGTTGCTCCCAGGGCAAAACCTGCAGTATTTGGTATATTTGTGCCGGGGTTTCTCATGAGTTTCGGAATAATCCACTCATTAATTCTTCTTTCTTTCGGGAGAATAGAATTTATGAGTCCTACCTGATTGGAATAACAGCTGTTATTCAGGGTATTATAATAATCTTTATCATGAGATTGAAATGCTTTTTCCAGACTTTTCTTTAGAAACTCCTTCTTTTCTGCTTCAGTGAAATTCAGCTTATATTTTATAAGTTTATGTCCCCTTCTCCTGGAACATTTCTGTATTGTATCTTCCCAGGTTCCCAGCTGATAAACATTTAAAAATTTATCTTTCATTCCATCTATGAGATTGTAAGACTCTCCTTCTTTAAGTCTTGCTTCTATTGATAAAACAAGGCCTTTTGCTGTTTTCCCGTCAGAGGCAGTAACAGGCCCGTCATCTTCAAATTCAAAATATGAAAGGGCATGTCCTGCAATCCATTCAGGAGCAAAAGGCTCTATTACGAGATAGACACTTTTAACCTTCTCAGGATCTACAGATACTTCTTTAAAGATAGGCTCCCAGTCGATATCTTCCTTTCCTTCCTTAAAACCGCATCTTACATTCTCCATATGAATCCTGCCGTCTTCCGTTGTTTTTAAATATTTTGCAGGTCTCTGGTCCTTCTGCCAGTTTTCCTTTCCTTCTATCCTGGTAGAAGAAGTAAGAAGATTTTCAGGTATAAGGTTTAGAGAGGAAGGATCAGAAGTGATAAATTTATCTGATATCTTCTCTGAAGAAGTCTTTTTTTGATTTTGATTCGTGAAATTTGTTGTATTAAGCTTATTATTTAATATTTTCATATAACACCTCATTTACTATATTTTTAAAATTTTACTTCTAACCAGAAGAAAGAATAATTTTATTTCTTCAAAGTGTATATTCTCTTTCTATTACCTTTGTAATACAGTTCAGAGCTCCTCTGAAGGAACTTACGGCATTCATATCTACCGGTATGGTATTATATCCATATTTTTCATAAACACTGTTTCCTGCAGTATCAAGTTCATCTATGCCAAAATTGGGAATGAATATGTTATCTCCGTCTATGACTGCATTGTTATAGGTTATCCAGGGTACATATTTAAGTTTTGTCGTACCCAGATAGGGCAATCTTTCCACTTTAAATCCGTCTTTTTCAAGGTCTGCCGCCAGGGAATCAAATTTCTCCTGTAATTCTCTATCACCATCCATAGTATAGAGGAGATTATCCAGTGGCTTTAAAGGTCCCCAGGTAACTGTATTTTCTATATTTCTTTCATATCTTTCATATTTAAAAGGTTCTCTCTCTTTTATATCTTTAAGTATCTTTATCGCCATGGAAGGATCTCCCACTGTTACGACTTTTTTCCCTGTTTCTGGATCAATTTTTCCAAGAGGAGTCATGGCCATATCTATATGAAAAGCAGGCTGTCCCTCATTATTTCCTATTATAACAACCTTCTGTTTCGGAAAAGTTCTGTCTAACATCAATTTACAAAGTTCTTCGTGACTTACATCCTTTGCATCTATATGCAGGTCACCCTTTATGGTATTGTATTTCTGCGGATAGTTTTTCATATCTTTCATCATAAAAGTTATTGCGTCAGAACCTATATAGATATTATCCATTGTAGGAAGCTGGTTTCCTCCATCTATGAATCTCCCTTTCACTCTTTCATATGTGAGTTCAGGATTTACCCCTGCCAGGGAAGAGGCCACTTTCCAGTCTCCCTGTTGTGGAAAATCCATTCTGTCCTGTTCCATGATTTTACTGCCCTGTACCAGTGTCGAATCCTGTGCCCATATGGAAAGATTTGCTCCTGTAGAAATTACTGTTATCCTTTCAGGAGAAGATATGGTTCCATCATTACACCATTTCATGATTTCATCTTTCACTTCTCTTCTGCCCTGTTCATCTGATGTGAGTATGGTAAATTTTGCATCATCCATACTGGATATAAACGTTTTCATGGCATTCAGATAGGCCGGCTTTTCTTGCCCCATATTTCCGAAGGTAAAGCACATATGTTTTATTCTGCCTTCATTCTGAGGTATCATATAACCGTCCATGGCAAGACTCGTTTTTAATTCTCCTGATTTTTCCCTCCCCTCTGTTTCAGTCTGATTTTTCCCTTCTGTTCCTTTTCTGGCAGTGATGACTCCTGCCATGATACCTCCTGCAATACCGAGAGGTACTGCTGCCATGGCAGGCAGTGCAGAACCGGTAATATATGATGCAGCAGCACAGGCACCTGTTATAAGCGTTCCTGCTGCAGTACCTGTAATAATACTTTTCTGTAGAGATTTCTTCTCACTTATACCCTGTGTGAGAAAAGCAATGTTCCGTAAATTATTTATATCATCAATATTGCCGGTTTTTTCGTCCTTATTTAGTATTATCTTATCTTCCTGTTCTATTTTTTCCTGGACAGAAAATTTTTGCTTTATTAAAGATACAGCAGGTGACAGATTTATGTTTATTTTCATATGTTTCATCCTTTCCTGAAGAATTACAGAAAATATATGAATAATTATTATCTACATAATAGAATAAAAAATATCTGAAAGGCTGTAAAAAATGTTAATAAAATGTTAACAGAAGACAATGTCTCTATATGGTAATTTTGGACAAAAATAAACGATATGATAATAGTATTCTGTATTAAAAGTTTTCATAAGATTTTTTTCTAAATTTTTTGACTTTTTCTAAATAGGGATATTGCAGAACAGGTAAAGAGACTTAAAATAACGTAAGATTTTCATGGAGTAATATAAAAATTTCTACATGTATTTTCATACTAACAGACATGACCGGAGCGGTCACAACTAAATATGAGAATCTGATGCCTGTCAGGCTCTGACGTCATCATTCTCATATAAATCGCCAGGAATAGCACTTGATGTAACTGCAGTAGATTTTTAATATTTTTATTAACGTTATTTTCTGTCTGTTTGTTTATATTTTTACTGTTTTTACCGTTAACAATTTGTTAACAATTTTTTTGAATTATTCATCTTAACCCGTGTTAAAATATAATCAATAAAATCTACTGGAAAGGGGATAATAATTATGAAGATAAACAATATATCGAATCCCATCACACAGAAAACAGATAAAACCGGTTCTGATAAAAAACTTCAGGATAACAATGACAACACAAAAGATGAATTGAAGTCATCTTCAGCCGGTGAAGCTGATATGGCATTAAAAAACGATCTGGAAGCAATGAGAATTATTGCAGGAGGTCTCTTCGGTAGAGACATAGTTCATAATATAAAATATATCGTAGAAAATGATAACGGTGAATATGATAAGAATCCGGAGAAAGGTAAATTCGAAGGAAGGGGAGGAAAAGGAGAATTTTCTATTAATAAGGAAACGGGGGAGATAGAAAAGGCAGAATATATAGATGGTTCCTATACAGGGGGAAGTATGTATAAATATGAAAATACCGGTGGCAGGAGAATTTATACCTATTTCGACTCAGATACATTCGATGAGAGCTATGAAAAAAATATCTATGATGCACAGACAGGCCAGGTTCTGAATGAGAAGTTCTGGGGTAATAAAAATTCTTCCGATCTTGCATCAACTCTCGGACGTATAGAAAAACCTCTGGAAGCAAGAGTAATGGCAAAAGAGATTTCTTACAGTGATGGTATTGCAGAAGGAATAAAAAGAGATGCTACTATATGGAGTAAGATTATTGGAGAGTCAGCTCTTACGGGTACCGCAACGGCTATTCTTGGAGGAGGACTCGGTTTTATCCTGGGAATGAATCCCCTTGTTACAGGAGTAATAGGTGCAACTGCCGGTGCTGCCTGGACTGTATCAGGTAAACTGGAGGGTATACCTATGCAAAAAGTTTACCTTGAGCTCGAGAGTAGAAAAAAAGAATAAAAAGGAGGTAATATATATGTTTGCATCATTATTTGCAGCCACTACTGCAGTAAGTGCACTGAGAATAGGCCTGTCTTCCATGAAAGGACAGGAAAGTGAAAGACCTGAATATTTAGACACATTTCAACATCAGGGTGAAGGCGATATTCAGGGCAAGTCTTTTTATATGGATGCAGAAGATCTCAGAAATACTGCTATGAAACTCGGTAACAGTATTAAGAAATTGGATAATACGGAAAAGGATCTGAATCATGAACAGGGAGTAATAGAAGTGAAAGATGCCCTGTTAGAAGACCTTTCCCTCATCTCTCCTTCTATAAAAAAGGCAACAGTAACAGTCGATAAAAACTCGGAATTAAAGGGACTGGAAGTTATAACTGAAGATCCTGAACATGGCAAAGGCATATATAAATATGAAAGTAAAAAAAAGGGATTTATGAAAAGAGAAGAAAAAGTAGAAATCTCTTCTTATGAATATAATAATAATACCGGTAAAGGAGTTTATAGAAAGGGAATCTATGATAAAGATACTGAATATGCGAACTCCACTCCATCTCCTGTGAGTTATGCCGAATTCTCCAATGACTATTCCATTAAGAATAAGAAGCATTATATACCTCTTATTGAAAATTCTGAAATAGCAAAGGAATTGAAGCAAAAATTAAAAGAAATAGAAATGAGCAGTCAGAGCAGTCCATCTGTTGAATCTACTGTTATAAATAACAGAAAAGATGAAGAAAAAGAAATAGAAAGTCTTTTCTCCTCTATTAAAGAAAGTGCAGGGAAAATAGATAAAAAGGGAAAAAAATATGATGAAAAAACCGGTAATTTTATAGAAGATATTCTGAAGGATTTCACATATGAACATGATGCTAAAAGATTAAAAATTGGTGATAACGGTTCTATTGTATGTTACAGGCGGGACTATCATGGTACACATAACTTTTCAGCCTATAAAGAAAAAATTGATTCTTCTGACGGACACATTACATCTGTTTTCTTCCAGAGAAAATCTTATTCCGATGCTGTTGGTTCATATAGTAAAATTATAACTATTTATGTGGATAAAAGTTCAGGGGAAATTAAATCTGTAGAATATTACGATCCGAATGATTTCGATGCATCCAGTATCTGGAATGACCCTGGCATGAAACTGCACAGAAAAATGCAGGAAAAAGCAGAGATGGCATATGAAAATGCAGATCCGGAAGGATGTATGGATGAAATAAGCAACACTCACGTGTCAAACAGATATTGATTTTGAAAAATATAACTATAAAAGACCGGTTATACCGGTCTTTTATAGTGTACTATCCACTGCTCTTCAGAAATGGGAAGTACTTTTGATAAATCAGAGTGATTTTGTCAGTTAATGATGAGTGGAATATATATTACCCGCTACTCACTATAATTTTTTTGAAATCTTCTTCAATTTACCATACAGTAAGACAGAAATTTCTTTATCTCCTTCCAGGATTTCTACATGAACTTCTTTCTCTTTTACTGTAATACCGAGGAGATTTCCCTTCCAGTATACTTTAAATTTCAGAGATTTCCACTTTTCCGGCAGCCACTGTGGAGAAAATCCAGGATAGCCTTCTTTACTCACATACATACCGCCGAATCCGAAAACAGCTGTCTGCCATGTTATTCCTGCACCTGCAGCATGGAGACCCAGACCGGTATTGCCCTGATTATCCTGTAGATCTACAAGGGCAGTCCTCATGAAATATTCATAACCTTTAGTCATATCGCCCACCACAAGGCCCATAAGACAGTAAAGTCCAGGGCTCAGAGAGGATTTATGCATAGTTCTTTTTTCATAATATTCATAATTTATTTTTTTTGTTTCCAGAGAAAAGGTGTCTCCCGGAATATGTAATAACATGATTACATCTGGCTGTTTTATGAGTGTATAATCACCGGGTTTTGTAATATCCACTCCATCAGGCCAGAGAGGCATATTGTTTTCATCATATTCTGTTACAGTATAATCTTTCAATTTGAAATAGCCTTCATGCTGCTCCAGTAACTGTTCTGAACGGGGGATATAGATCTTTTCTGCCACATCTTTCCATTTCTGTAATTCCTTTGCAGTAAGACCTGTTTTTGCGACTATTGTTTCATAATCATATTTATGATTTTCCTTAAGCCATGCTAAAAGTTCAAAAGATTTTTCAATATTCCATTTAGCCATATAATTGGTATAGAGATTGTTATTTACATGTTCATGGAATTCATCAGGCCCTATGACCCTGTTAATGTCATATCTATCTGCTTTTTTATTATATTCTGCCCTGGTGCTCCAGAATCTGGCTGTTTCAAGGAATATTTCCATGCCATAATTAAAAAAGAAATCCATATCATCTGTTGCCCTGAAATATTCCCATATGGCAAAAGCCACATCTGAAACTATATGATGTTCCAGATCTCCTGTCCAGATTCTTACAGGATTTCCTTTATAATCAAAACCCCACCGCGGTGTTTCTTCTTTACCTGTATCTGCAGATTCCCATGGGAACAGAGCACCTCTGTAGCCGTTTGTAAAAGCATTTTCCCTTGCCATGTCAAGTAAATTATATCGATACATCAGAAGGGATTTTGCTCCTTCTGGCTGAGTATAGGTGAAAAAAGGTAACATGAAAATCTCTGTGTCCCAGAAGATATGTCCGTTATAACCTTCTCCATGCATACCTTTTGCTCCTATACTTACTCTACTGTCTTCTGTATTTACACAGTTCATAAGGTGAAATATATTGAATCTAAGAGCTTTTTCTCCTTCTTCATCACCATCTATTTCTATGTTTTTTATATGCCACAGTTTTTCATATGACAGAATACTTTCATTTAGAATTTTTTCCATTCCTTCAGCAAGAAATTCATTGAGTCTTTCTTCAGTTTTTTTCTGAAGACCTTCTTTCTCTATTTCCCTTGAAGTGGCCAGAGATACGTATTTTACTATGTCTGCAGTCATACCTTTCTGCACTTCTATATCAATATTTTCCATGGACATTTCGCCGGAAGCTATGAATTTTCTGCATGTTCCGGCATTTTCTCCCTTTATTTTTGCTCTCAGTGAAGATGCTATGCCAAGACGATAGTCTTTTTCACATGTTCCTGTTTCCAGATATATGCCTTTTTTATTCAGATCTTCATTTTTTCTCACAGTGAAATGTTTTATCTTTTCCTTCGGATCATCTTTTTTATTCAATACTGTACCGTCAATAATATTTTCTACTGTAATTATTCCATCATAATTTTCAGGTGTAATGGCATATTGCATACCTGCCAGATATGTTCTCCTCTTGCTTAAAAACCTGAAACCTTCTATTTTTGTAATTCTTCCTTCACTATCTTTTACCCTCACAGACTTATAGAGAAGACCGTGTTTCATATCCAGGGCTCTGTAAAAATTGAGTATTTTACATGTCTGAAGATCTACATATGCTCTGTTTATATATATTCTCAGTCCGAAGAAAAAAGGCATATTTACAAATTCTGAAACCTGTGCTTCCGATTTATCGTAAATACCTGCCATAAAGGTGCCCCTCTGCTCTCCATAAAGTATTTCCTCAAAAGAGCCTCTCACGCCTGCATAGCCATTTGCAAGGGTAAAGTTTGTTTCCATTTTCCCTGATATTTCAAATTTCTTTTGTTCTATGAGCCATTTTTTTTCCGATAATTTCATAAGCTGTACCTCCTGATATTTTTAGAATAATCTTATAGCTTTTCTTTCAATAATTTTTCAATCTTCTGAATAGATAATTCATCAAGGCTTTTTATTACCATATCTGCATGGGATAAATCCATTTCATTTTCCTTTCTTGCAAGACCGAAGGTGAATATGCCTGCATTCAATCCTGCCCTGACTCCTTCTATGGCATCTTCTATGACTATACAGTTTTCCGGTTCAACCTTTAACCTGTCTGCAGCAGTTAAAAATATTTCCGGATCAGGTTTTCCTCTTTTAAAATCACAGCCTGTTATCACTTCATCAAATAAATTATAAATGTCAATCTTGTTCAGTATAAGTGCCGCATTTTTGCTAGATGATGCAACTGCTGTTTTCAGATTTTCTTTTTTCAGAATTTTAATCAGATTTATTGCATCCTGAAAGGGTAAAGGAGGATTTTTTTCTACAGATGCCAGAAAATATCTCTGTTTTTTTGATGCCATTTCTTTTAGTTTTTCTTCTGACCCGTTTATTGCTACAGATGAAATACCTTCCAGTCTGGGTTTCCCGTCTACTTTTTCTCTGTATATATGTTCATCAAAATAAAAACCTTCTTCTGTAAACATCCTGTACCATGCCCTGTAATGACAGGGCACTGTATCGGTAATCACACCATCCATGTCGAAAATAATACCTTTTAATTTCCTCATAGTAGACCTCCATTGTTTATAAATTTAGAGCACAGGAATTTTCATTTTTTATGGCGTAAAATAAAGCTTTAGATAAAATCTTATCTGGAAGCAATTATCTAAATAATTTACCGTAGAATAAAAATTTATTAACTGTCTCATGTTTGCCTGAACCGGCACCTGTGATAACAGGAGTTACGCAGATTTCAAAAATAAATAGACCGGAGCCTTTCCAGTCTTTTTTATATATATTTTTTCCTGAAAATTATACCGGTCATCTGAGTATAGATAAAAAAATAATTACCCTGAACTGCCTGCAGAGTCTTTATTAATTTAAAGGTATGGGAAATTTTGAGTCTGTTAGATGTTTTGTGTAAACTCTCCATGAAATAAGGATTATTAGATGTTTACACAAAATTTATGACAATCTCGGAATTTTTTTCGTTTTTAATGGCGTAAAATAAAGATTTAGATGAAATCTTATCTCGAGCCAGATGTCTAAATAATTTAATCCCTTCAGTTCAAAATACTCCATTACTGGTTTTATACAGAATTTACCGGATAAAGCCCTGTTACAGGTAGCCATATACTTCTGCCTGGTTCTTATGTTGAAAGATCTCATTTTTAACTCTTTCTCTCTTTTTATCATTTTCTGTATCTTTAAGTTCACTGTAAATCCTTTTTGAAAGAGATAGAACATTTACTCCCTTTTCTTTCTGCTCCTTTAGGCAATTACTCTGCAGGTTTACCTGTCCTGTCATAGGCAGACCTGGCTGTCTTGTAATACTTATTTCCTATGAATGTTCCTGTATTACTTACATTCATAATATAAACCTCCTTATGTTTTATATTTTCTAAATTATAAAATAATTATAGAATAAATTATTTTCTCTGCAATATGTAAAATGTTAATAAAATGTTAATAAAATATATAATTGATAATAATGTAATATAGACAAAAAATAACGTTAATGTGAAAATATAAAAATCAGATGGATAAAATATCTATGAATTTGAACAGGAAAAATAAGGATATTATGTTTTTATAGATTCTGCCTGAATAGATGTAGAATAATTTTTCTATCATGTTCTCAAGGGTAATCAAATAAAAATAGACAGAAAATAACTTTTTGCCTTTTCATCCTTTTTTTGCACATTCTTTTTAATTTTTTATGATTCTCACAGTTTTATTACAGAATAATTATAGTTGAATAACATTAACGTTATATTCTGTCCTTTTTACTATATTTGCATGTATGTCTTTGTTAACATTTTTTTAACATTTTTTATAAAACAAAAGAGTTTATCTTTCTGTATAATATAAACACTGTAAAATATAAAATATTAAAGGAGGAGAGATTATGAAAATTAATAACCTGACAAATCCTGTAACTCTTCAGATAAGAAAAAATAAAGGGGCGGAAAAAAAAGAGGGTGAATTTAAAGAAGAGGTAATTCCTGGTAATAGTTTTGAAAAACCGGATTTTCTCAAACTTCAGCCCGGAAATGTGCAAAACTCTTCCATTAAAAAAAGTATTACTGATACAATTACCAATCCTAAAGTTATTCTTTCTGGCATGGCCTCTGCCTCTGCTGTAGCAGGATATGCGGGATATATTCTGGGCGGACCTGCAGGTACCGGTGTTGCAATGGCATTAATGATTACTGCAGGAGGATTAATTGAGAAAAAGATTTATGGTGACGGCTCTTTAATGGCCTTTGTTGGTGCCGGAGCGGCAATTGGAGGAAGCATTTCTGCCTGTATTGGTTCTCCTCTCTTTTCATTGCCAAGTGCAGCGATTATAGGTTCTACCACTGCTTTCCTTGGAGCAAGTTATCTCATGGGATCCAGCTGGGGATCTTAATTGAGAGAAAAAATCTGATGTCTCTATTAAAAGTCTATGCTCATCTCTACAGGAACCCTTCAGACAGACAAAAACCTGTCAGAACTTCTGGATTAAGCAGATTTTTGCACTAACAGACATGGCCGGAGGGGACATGTCTGTTAATCTGAAAAATATAATTTTAAAATATAGGAAATTTCATTTTTTATGGCGTAAAATAAAGCTTTAGATAAAATTTTATCTAAAGACAAATGTCTGAATAATTTAACGACATTTGTTATGTAATTCCAATAAAAACTGACTCATGGATGATGATAGCTGAACTCTTACTATATTTTTATGTATGTACCGTTCCAGGAATATTTTTTCTTTCCCAGGCAACAGTCCTTATGAGGCCTTCTTCTAAAGATACTATTTCTTTATAACCCAGTTCTTTTCTTATTCTTTCTGTATTTACAATAAGATCCTGGGCATAATTATTGCCATCGCAGATTTCTTCTCCTTCAAGTATCTCACCTTTCCACTCTGCCGCTTCTGCTATCTTTCTTACCCATTCTATGACAGAAAGATGATTTTCATCTCCTCCGTTATAAATTTTTCCTTTTGCCTTTTCATCTGTTACTGCCAGTGTTATGGCATGAGCCATATTTTCAACATATCCTGCCGGCATATGCCAGGAAGCTCTATTTTTTTCAATTATAAGAGGGCCCGGTTTTTCATCCATTTCTTTAAGATATTCCCTTACTCTGTGCTGCCCGTCTCCCGGGCCGTAAATTGCAGGAAGTCTTATAATGGTTCCAGGTAAATTCTTACTGGATAATACAGTCTTTTCTACGGGGATTTTATCGTAATCTTCACAACCTGCAATTCTGCCCCGGTATGGATAAAGTTTCCGGCGCAGGGGAGAGTCTTCTGTAAGAGGCATCTTTTCCGGAGGTCCTTCTTCAAAATTCTCAAATATTCCGAAAGCAAGGTAAACATCATGACTGCTTGCAGTCACAATCCTTCCTGCTATATCTGTAAAAACCTTCATTACTTCTATGGCATGTTCTTCAGTAAGGGCAATCATATCCAGAATTACATCTGGAGAAAGTTTTTCAAAATCTTTCCTGTAAGAGTAAAGGTCTTTTCTATCTCCGAGAATTTCCTTTACACCTGGAGGTACTTTTATATTGTTTCTGCCTCTGTGAAAAATTGTAATACTATGACCTGCCTCATAAAGGGATTTTACTATAAAAGGACCTGTAAATCTGGTTCCTCCTATTATCAGAATCTTCATATTTTCTTATCCTTTTCTATAGTATGTTTCTATAATATTTTTCATTGGGGAAACAAATATTTTCTCTATTCAGAATCTGTTATTTCCATCTAATTCTATGATCATTTTTGTGAAACTATTTACATTATGACCTGAAGGTACTTTCATGGAAGTATCTGTTTCAACTATGGATTTTATAAGTTTTCCTTCATTATAAGCAAAATATGTTGTTCCTGTTACTGTCATTGTCTGGGTAATATTTTCCTGAAGGGGTATAACAGTTTCAGGAGAAGAAACATTTATTTTTACACAGTCATAACCTTTTATATGTTCAAAATTTTCCAGTATATGATCTGTTTTTAATATAACTGTTTTATCGCTTCCAGGTATTTCTAATTTGCTTTCTCCTGCCCATGTGTCCCCCTTACCTACCGGTGTATCGGGAAAAGAAGGATGGGTCTGTCCTCCTGAGCCATTTTCCGACATCTGAAATATTTCCCCATTTTTTTTCATTTTTACCGGCATAACCTGTCCTGCATAGGGGACAGGTATTTCTTCCCCATTTCTTTTCAGAGATGCTGAATCTATGGATACTTCTAACTTTATTCCATCATCGGGGAATATACTTTTTACAGTCTGAGTGGTTATCATTTCCATAATAGATGATACAATATTTGTTTTACCTTCTGCCATCACTTCCGTATCTGCTTCTACAGTTGTTCTGTATCTTGCCACATCTCCCTGTTTTAATCTGTACTCCAGTTGAATTTTTTTCTCACTCATAATTAATACTCTCCTTTTTAACATTTATATGTATTTTATCAGAGGTATTTTTAAATTATTCAGATTATTTGTTAATAATATGTTAACAGGAATAATAGTAAAATATTATATAAAATGGACTTGAAGTAACGTTTATATGCAGTTTTAAATAATTCATAATCTGTAAAAATTTCAGCATCTTTCTTTTTTTGAACTTAAATAACTGATTTTATAATGTATTTTGAATTTTTTCTCCTGAATAAACGGCGGTTTAATTATCATCCTGTGGTGAAATGATATGAACCATAAATAAAATAGAGAGTAAAGATTCTTTTGTTTAATTTACCATGAAATAAGGCTTTAATAGATGTTTGCAGAAAATTTATGACAGCCATCGAAAATATTCATTGAAGGTTTTATAATTTTTCTATTTTTTATGTTATCGTTTTCCTCTGTCTGAATTTACTATATTTACATGTATGGATCTGCTGGCATTTTTTTACGTTTTTTATATTGCATAAGAAATAATTTATTCTATAATATTTATAATAATTTTATAAACTTTCCTGAGTGATAGAAAGGATTTTATAAATGTATAAAGCAAACATAATGATTGTAGACGACGAACCTGATATTCTGGAAGTTTTTACATTGTTTCTGGGAAATGATTGTAATATTTTTACAGAGAGAAATGCACTGTATGCCATGGAAAAATTCATTCTGGTAAAACCGGATATTCTTATAACAGATGTGAATATGCCCGGTATGTCAGGTATAGATTTATTAGAAAAGGTAAAAGAAATATCACCTTCTACGGAAGTTATTGTAATGTCAGGTAATATGGAAGAATTTTTAAATGCCAGACTGTCAGGTGCTTTTGACTGTATGTTAAAACCTGTAACTGTAGATGAATTAAGAAATACAGTAAATAAGGCCATAAAAAAAATCAATAATGCAGAATATAATGTATGCATATGAGATTAACAGAAAATAGAATAAACATAGTGGATGTGTATAATTACTCTGGTAAATGCAATTACTTCCATCATGAATGACGAAATAAGAAGGGTTGAGAATTTATGAATAAATTAATAAAACTTTTAAATGAACACAGTGAAGATATTTTTATGGAAACAAATAATCTTACCTGTCTTATAGATAATACAGGAAATATTATTGATTTTAACAGGGTTTTTGAAGAACTTGCAGGTTCTATAAAACCTGGCATCAGTAATATAAATGAATTTCTGACAGATTCAGGTTTTCGTATCCTTTTTCGTATTATTTCGGATTTGAAGCTGAATAAAAGGAATAATTCTATCAGAGTTGTTCTGAATTTTTCATTTAATGCTCATCCTGTGCCTGTTCCGTATGATTGTCTCATATTGTCATGCAAAGAAAAGAGTATTATTATTTACGGAGAACTCATTCCTCATTCCTGTCATGAAGAAAAACAGAAATATCTGGAACTTGCCGCTGAAATGTCAGAGGTTAAAAGAGAAGTGCAGAAGAATAAAGATGACCTGGAAAAACTTTCTTCCGAACTGGCAAAAAAGGATGAAGAACTGTCATATGCAAAAATTGCAATCGAATCTGCAAATATGGAAAAAAATAAATTTTCTCACCTGATGAGTGATGAAATAATGACTTATGTTAAGGAAATTAAAAGCATGACAGGTTTTCTTATGGATACGGTTCTCACGTTGGAACAGATGGGATTTGTTGGAAAAATAAGAATTGCCGGAAATAAACTTCTTACTCTTACAAACGGTAATTCCCATGATTCTGATATTGAAACATGGAAAAGAGATACCAGAACTGTTCCTTTAAATTCCGTTAACTATGTTGAAGAATCGTCAGATTTAAATGAACCTCTCAAAATACTCCTTGCAGATGATCATGCCATGAATCAGAAAATGACAATTAAACTGCTTGAACAGTTCGGATTCATTGCCGAGCGTGCATCGAGCGGCCTGGATGTGATTGAAGCTATGGAAAAAGAGGATTATGATGTAATTTTAATGGATGTAAAAATGGAAAAAATGGATGGTCTTGAAGCAACCAGATATATTCGAAGTAATATACCGCAGGAAAGACAGCCAGCGATAATAGCTATGACTGCGGCGACTTCAACAGAAGATATAGACCTGTGTCTTGAGGCAGGTATGGATGATTATATAGGAAAACCAATAAGAATAGAAAAATTGGTTGAAATGCTTAAAAAAAATAATAAGACCGTGGAACATAACAATAATATCCCATATGTAATATGTTCTTCCTCTCCAGCTGAAGAGATAGAATTTTTTGATAGAGAAGATTTAATGGAGAGACTTAATTATAATGAAAACTTATGCAGTAAATTGATAAACCTTTTTATGAATAATGTTTCTTCTCATATGGAAAAATTAAAAGTATCACTGTTAAAAGGAGATTTAAAATCTGTAAATTTTATAGCCCATTCCATTAAAGGTCTTTCTTTAAATATATGTTCCAGGAAACTTTCAGATACTGCTTTGAAAATAGAAGAAGCCTCTCTTGGAGGAAATGGCTCCATATATAGTCTGATTGATAGACTTCAACGGGAATTTCAAAGTTTTAAGAATGTAGCCGGCAATAATTGTATAAAATGAAATTATTTCGGTTATTATCTGTAAAGGATTTGAAAAATGAGCTTGAGAAAGCAGTAGTTTTAGACACTGGTTCCCATACGATAGAACTCATGTGTTTCCATGCCGATAAACAGGGCTATATTTTTCCAGTTTTATTTGCCGGTAAAAAACTCCTGTAAACAGTATTTCCGATGGTATAATCTTTCAATTTAAAATAACCTTCATGCTGCTCCATTATCTTTTCAGAAACAGGAATATATATTTTTTCTCCTGCTTCTTTCCATTTCTGTAATTCCTTTGAATATGTAATTACCGTAAAAGCTGACAGCTGATTGCTGGCATCTGAAAGCTTACAAAAAATAGACAGAAAGCAACATTTATTGTTTTAATAAAATATAGAGGATATTTAAAGTTTTCTGCAGAAACATTAAATCTGTAAAGGCCGACATAAACGCGATGAATAATGGAGAACTCTGTGTTAAAGTATCTGATAATGAGCACTGTACAGGTAGTAGTAATACCGGTTAATCTATGGGGTTATAACTTCATTACCTTTTCACAGGCAATATTCATTTATACTGACTTGGTTACCATGTTTGCTGGTAATTATCTAACATGGCTTTTATTTTACATGCAGATGATGGTACAGGTAAAATCTGTATGACAGGTTATAAAATATGAAGAATAAACAGACTAAGGAACAACACTTTAACAATAACCTGTGGATGGTTACAGGACTTCTGTCCTTACTTGCTATCCTGCTGGTTCTTGGTTTCTGGGAAGGTAATAAGCAGGCGGCAGGCGTCGAGGCAGATATGCGGGAGCGATTGCTCTGTCATGCGACTGATATTGCCCGTACCATCAATTATGACCTGGCCAGAAAGCTCACATTTACCGCTGCTGACAGAGGGATTCCTGCCTATAAGGTTATAACCAGGCAATTGACTGCCTGCAGTAAACGCATTAAAAACCGGGGTATTTTCAGTGTTGCCAGGCACGATGGCAGGCTTTTCTTCGGTCCTGAGACCTATCCGGAAAATGACCCTCTATCAAGCAAGGCGGGAACAGAATACAGGAAACCTCCTGCTGAAATTCAGAATATTTTCTCTACGGGCCAGCCGGCCACAGTGGGCCCCTATACAGATGAATATGGATCATTTGTTACTGCCTTTGTCCCGCTGCTGGACGAAGATAGAGGTGATGTCATTATGGTCATCGGTCTGGATATTATGGCAGATGACTGGAAATCAGAGATTAACACAGCCTACAGGGGGCCATTTCTTACTGTACTTTTAGTATTCCTTTTACTTTTATCCGGAACACTGGCAGTCCGCTGGCGTAACCGGCAGAGATCCATGTCGGACCTGAGGTTCAAGAAATGGGTTGTTCTTCCTGTGGCCATAGCAATGCTGCTTGCCATGGCTGCTTTTATCTCCTATCATGGCCATCATGCCAGAGAAGAATCTCTCAGAAATATAAACCGGCTTATAGGCCAGGCAAATGGTCAATGGGATCGCCTCATGTTTAATAATGTTCAGACCCTTAAGATGCAGGTAGATTACATCTCCTCCGATGCTGCACTGAAGAAAGCATGGCAGGAACAGGATCTTCCAGTGCTTACATCACTGTCTCTGCCTGTTTTCGACAGGCTGAAACAACAGTTCAATATTACCCAGTTTAACTTCATAACACCGGACAGAACCTGTTTTCTGATGGTACATCATCCGGAAATGGGTGGGTACCGTATAGACCGGTTAACTTTACTGACGGCAGAAAGCACCGGTTCAGATGCATGGGGTGTTGAACTCGGCCCATTTGGGAACTTTATGCTGAGCTTTGTCCGACCTTGGATAAATAATGGCAGAACTGTGGGATACGTGGAACTGGGAATCGATACAGGAGATCTGCTAGATTCAATGTCTGTGGATATGGATATTGATATAGTATCTGTGAGCCATAAAGAATATATAAGCAGGGAGAATTTCGAGGCCGGTAAAAAACTCTTCGCCTTTACCGGTAACTGGGACGATTATCCGGATATTGTTGTGACCCATCAGACTATGGCCCTTCTTCCCGATGAACTGTCCAGACGATTAAAGGCTGGCTACAGTTCCTTTTATGGAAAAGATGCTTTTACTCTCCATCAGGGTGACAGTATTTTTGACTGTGGATTCATACCTCTGCCTGATACATCAGGCCGTAATGTGGCAGATTTGATTATATTGCGCGATGTGACTGTTCAAACCGGCAATGCCCACTATGGACTTTTCGTGAAGCTGCTCCTGGCTCTGGTGTTTTTCTCCGGTATCCTGGCCATGGTCTGGTCTGTTACAGGAAGTGTGGAAGAACAGCTCGGTGCAGCTTTCGCAAAGATCCGGGACAGCGAGGCAAAATTCCACGACATGTTTACATCTCATTCGGCAGTCATGATGTTAATAGATGCTTCTACCGGCAGAATTCTGGATGCAAACCATTCTGCAGTGACCTTCTACGGTTACCCCCCGGACAGGCTCCTTGATATGAATATCTCAGATATTAATACCATGTCACCTGAACAGGTTGTAAAAGATTATAAAGAAGCACTTCAAAAAATACAGAATACTTTTATTTTTCCCCATCGCCTGGCAGATGGAGAAATCCGCACTGTAGAAGTGCATTCATCGCCTGTAATTCAACATGGCACTACAGTGCTTTTTTCCATCATTCATGATATTACAGAAAGGAAGAAAACAGAGGATGCGCTGAAACGATCAGAGGAAAAATACCGTCTCCTCATCGATAACAGCCATGACATTATCTATACTATAAACCCGGACGGTGTATTTACCTTCGTTTCTGCCGGGTGGACTGCCCTTCTGGGACACAGTGTAACAGAAGTGACCGGGAAATCATTTCACATGTTCATCCATCCCGACGATATTGAACATTGTCAGGCTTTTTTACAGAAAACTTATGAGACAGGACACAGACAGACAGGTGTGGAATACCGGGTCGGTCATACCGACGGTACATGGCGCTGGCACACTACCAATGCCGTTCCTTTAAGGGATGAAACAGGTAAAATTATTGCTTTTGAAGGCAGTGCAAGTGATATTACAGAGCGCAGGCTTGCAGAAGATGCCCTGTATTTAAGCATGGCAAAACTTGAACTGGCACTTCAGGCATCCAGAATGGGAGTGTGGCAATTTAATATAAGAGAAAATAAACGTATTTTTGATGATCAGGTATGTTTTCTTCTCGGGATTAATCGTGCTTCCTTTCTGGGAACGGCAGAGGAGTTCTACTGTGCAGTCCATACAGATGACCGTGAAAAGATCAGGACAGCTTTGAAAAAAACTATTGAAGAGAATGTTCCTTACACACCTGAATACCGTGTTGTATGGCCAGATGGGACTGTTCATTACATATCTACTCGAGGCAAACTATTATATGATGGTAAAGGTAATCCTGAAATGGTCAGCGGTATCATATGGGATATTACACCTCAGAAACAACTGCAGGACATGGTCAGATCCAGCGAGGAGAATTTTCGCAATTTTTTCCAGACTGTAGACGATATTATCGTTGTCGCCACAACTGACGGGCATATAATTTTCAATAATGATGCATTCATAAGAAAACTTGGTTATACACAGGAAGAAGGGAAGAACATGTGCGTACTGGATATGCATCCCGGAGAATATCAACAGGAAGCAGAGATAATCTTTGCCTCTATGGTTCGCGGTGAAAGAGATTATTGTCCCCTTCCATTGCAGACGAAAGGAGGTATTTATCTGCCTGTAGAAACCAGGGTCTGGCTCGGGGAATGGAATGGCCTGGAGTGCATCTTCGGTATATGTAAGGATCTCTCTGCACAGCAGGCCGCTCTGGATAAATTCCAGAAAATGTTCAACAACAATCCTGCTCTCATGGCAGTCACTTCTATACCTGAGAGAAAGTTTCTGGATGTAAACGATTCATTCCTGAAGCGCCTTGGATATACCCGTGAGCAGGTAATAGGGAAAACCAGTCAGGAATTAAGATTCTTCCATGATGATACATCCCGGCATTTAGTAGCAGAAGAGATTCAGAGATGTGGCCGTATAATGGCTGTAGAAATGGAGGTTCGTGCCAGAAATGGCGAGGTGCTGGACGGACTTTTTTCCGGAGAGATAATTGACAATCAGGGAGAGAAGATGCTTCTCACAGTCATGATAGATCTCACTGCCCAGAAACGTGCCGAGAAATCTCTGAGAAGACTTATGGAAATGCAGGATATTCTGATCAATATTTCTTTAGAATACATAAACATTCCACTCCCGGATATTGATAAACACATAAATGACTCGCTGAAAACTATAGGAAGATTTATTTCTGCAGACAGGGCATATGTATGTAATTATGACTTTACAGAAAATACTGTTTCCACTGAATATGAATGGTGTAATAAAGGAATTGAAACCCAAATACATGTGCTGCAGGATTTGCCGCTCCATGATATGGCAGAATGGGTCAATCCACATAAATCTGGTGATTATTTGCATGCTAAAGATGTCCATGGCATGAAACATTCTAAAATGAAGGAAATTCTGGATCTGCTGAAAATAAAAAGCATGATTGCTGTTCCAATGATGTCAGAAAAAGAATGTATTGGTTTTATAGGCCTTGATTCCTTAAAAGAATACTATGAATATACTCAAAGTGAAATAACACTGCTGAAAATTTTCGGACAACTCCTTGTAAATATTAAGAAAAGATCAGAATCAGTACAGATACTGCTTGAAACCAATATTCAACTTGAAGAAGCCATAGCCCGTGCAAATGAGATGGCATTACAGGCAGAAATAGCCAGTATGTCCAAGAGTGAATTCCTGGCCAATATGAGCCATGAGATCCGCACACCTATGAACGGTGTTATAGGCATGACAGGTCTCCTGCTGGACACAGAACTTGATGAGGAACAGAGGCGTTATGCCGGGATTGTGCGTACCAGCGGCGAGTCCCTCCTTGCTCTTATCAATGATATTCTGGACTTTTCCAAGATCGAGGCAGGAAAGCTCGAACTTGAGATGCTGGATTTTGACCTCCAGACCCTTCTGGAGAATTTTGCCGGTATGCTGTCTTTTCGCGCCAGGGAAAAGGGTCTTGAATTCATCTGTGCTGCCGCACCGGATGTACCGTCATGTCTTCATGGTGACCCGGGGCGACTGAGGCAGATACTCCTTAATCTGGCCGGTAATGCCTTTAAGTTTACTGATAAAGGAGAAGTCTCAGTTATGGTTACTACTGTGTCTAAAACAGATACTGAAGTAATGCTGCGCTTTTCGGTAAAGGATACAGGTATAGGCATCCCGGCAGATAAGAAGGATATTCTATTTCAGAAATTCACCCAGGTTGACTCGTCTATCATGCGTAAATATGGCGGAACAGGTCTGGGGCTGGCCATATCCAGACAGCTTGTAGAGTTACTGGGTGGTCAGATAGGAGTGGAAAGTGAAACAGGAAAAGGCTCCGAGTTCTGGTTTACTGCGCATTTTGCCAGACAGGCAGTTGCAGAACGTAACATGTTTCTTCCGGATGTGTATGACGGCGTTCATATCCTTGTGGTAGACGATAACTCTACAAACTGCCGGGTAATTATGGACTGGCTCCGGTACATGGGTATGAGGCCTGAAGAGGCAGGAGATGGTTCATCTGCCATATATGCCATGGACCGGGCAACAGACAGAGGCGATCCATTTCAGATTGCCATAGTGGATATGCATATGCCTGGTATGGATGGTATAACACTGGCCGGAACCATCAGGGCAGATGAAAAACTGAAGGATATATATCTGATACTTATGACATCTCCGGACCAGAAATGGGATAACAGTCATCTGCAGGAGAAAGGATTTTCCTGCTCTCTGACCAAACCGGTACATCAGTGGCCCCTCTTTGAACATATCTCATCCCTGTTAACCGGTACTCCCATAGCCCGTCCCATGGTGACACAATTTACCGGTTTGGAGGCAAAACATATGGTTTATGATAAATTTCGTATCCTCCTTGCAGAAGATAATATTACCAATCAGATGGTAGCCAGAGGTATCCTGAAAAAATTTGGCTTTTTTGTCGATGGAGTGGCCAACGGTCTGGAAGCTGTCAGTGCTCTGGAAACAGTTCCCTATGATCTGGTCCTCATGGATGTACAGATGCCTGAAATGGACGGGTTTGAAGCTACAAGGCAGATACGTAATTCAGAAACTCCGGTTCTGAATCACAGTATTCCCATTATAGCCATGACAGCTTACGCCATGCAGGGTGACAGAGAAAGATGCCTGGAATCAGGCATGAATGACTATGTATCCAAGCCGGTTTCCCCCGGGCCTCTGATAGAAGTAATTGAAAAATGGCTGCCTGTATCGGCTTTACATGCACCAGGGGAACAGGAAGATAGTCCTGTTATTCAAAAACCGGCTGTCATGGTCTTTGACAGGGCAGGCATGATAGAGAGATTGAACGATGATGATGAACTTGCACTGGATATACTGGTGACTTTTCTGGAAAGTATACCCGAACAGTTAGAGACAATTAAGAAGTATATTCTATCAGGTGACACAGGGGAGGTAAGGAACCAGGCTCACTCCATCAAGGGTGCGGCAGCCAGTATAGGGGCGGAAGCTCTGTGTGCAGCAGTCTCCGAGATGGAAAAAGCCGGCAATGCAGGCAATCTTGAAGACATATCTGTCATATTTCCAGAACTGGAGAAAGAGTTTGCAAGATTGAAAGAAGCCATTGAAAATAGTTTCTGAAAAAGAATAGAAAAATATAAACCTTTTATTTACAGGGATTCTAAAAAAGAAGAATTGGAATGTAAAGGACAGGTGTAAAATGTAAATTTACATTTTACACCTGTATCTTTTTATTTTTACAAATCTTTTTTATAAAACTTTCTGCTTATTAAGGGTAAATTTTTAGAAATGGCTTTAAAATTGATTTTTTCTGTCTTTAATTATAAGCTTTAATTTAAATTAATTTTTTTGAGCTATTGGTATGATTTTTGCGTTTATATAAATAAAAATGCAGGGAGTAAAACTATGATGAAATACAAAATTCTTGTAGTGGATGATAATGAAGATATATGTTTTGTTTTAAAATCATATTTTGAAGAAACCGGTTATTCGGTACAGGTAGCAGAAAATGCTTTTGAGGCTTTTTCTTTACTGGAAAAAGAGGAATATGACATGGTCATACTTGATTATAATCTGGGATATGGCCCTACAGGACTGGATATATTTTATAAGATAAAGGAAATGAACCTTCCCGTAAAGATTCTTATGTCTACAAGTGAAATGGATGATAAATCACTGAATATGGCAATAGAAAGGGAAAATATAAGAGTTTTATATAAACCTTTCAGAATGAACAGTCTGTGCAGAGAAGTGAATAATATACTGGAAACAGAAAGAGACAGGAATTTTACAGAGGAATTTTGTTGTGTCATCTGAGAAGGGAGTGGAAATGGTGAAAAATACTATAGTAAAGGAAATCTCTGACTTTTATATTTCCAGGGAAGAAGAGATAAAGAAAAAAGGTATAATACCATATCTTACAGTAGCAGGAGATAAACTTATGAGATTATCCCTCTCTGAAAATATTTCAAAAGAAGATAGAGAAGTAATATATGGTCAATATCTTTATATGTTTTCTCAGGATATAGAAATGATAGAAGAACAGAAAAAGTTATATGGAGAAAATTTGCCCGGTCCTGTATATAGCATTGTAACACCTGTTGAAAATAATATTTTACAGATTATGAAAAAATGTCTTTATTCAATAGATAATTATATTTTATTTATATGTGAAGAAGAAAAAGATGACGAACTTATTTTAGAGGCCATGGATATTTTAAAAGATGCTTCCTCTCTTGTTTATGAAACGGAAGATATGCTTGAGTTTGTCATTAGATCAGCAGAGGAAACAGATATTGTTATAAGTGAAGCATAGTATGAAACTGTATGTAAAATCAATCATATTTTATTATTGACCGTTATTGAAAAATATGAAACTTATAGAGAAATAACAATGCATAACTGGATTGAGGTTTACTGAATTGTATAACTGGCAGTCTTTCGAGACAGAACAGGGAAATTAATCGTAAGTTTTAAAATGAAGAAAAATAGATAATTTTAATCTTTCTAAAATAGAGTTCTTATCGTTGTTTTTTGTCTGTATTATACCTGTTTTTTATGTTGTTATTATTAACATTTTTTTCAGGCATTTTATGTTATTATTATGATAGTAGTGTTAAAAAGAATACATTCTGAGATGGATGGAGAAGAAATGTTATTAAGAACGGTAAGTAATGAAAAATTTTTTATGTTACCACTTTGTATAATAAAAACAGACTGGACTCATGAAGTTTGTAATACAGGAGAAAGGAAGAGAATATTTGAAGAAAACAGGGAATGTGAAAGGATGTTTAAAGGAACTAAATACGGTTATAATAATAATTACATATCAAGGGATGATGAGGAATGTTTTTTCATAACTTCCAGGAATAAGTCAAAAAAAGGTATGTCTCTGGCAGAGATTCTTGTTGCAATCTGTCTTGTATCTACTGTTATTGTTATTATAATAGGAACCATGATCGCAGGCCTTGAAGCGGTTCAGAAAGGAACAGGATACAATCAGGCTACCATAATAGCCAGGAGAAATATAGAAGTGTATAAATCTATGAAATATTCCTCTATACCTGTTAATCCTGATATAATCAAACAGGAACCGGGATTTACAGTAAAAACTGGTATAACAGAAAATACATATCCTTTATCAGGTACAATAAAATATAAAAAAATAACTGTTAATGTATCAAATAGCAGCAGTACCGGGGCAAAGAGTGTTAATGTTAAAATGATCATTTATCTGTTTCCTGATTTAGAGAAATAATAAATTTTTAGAAAAATGGAGGTTTGTATGTCATGAATTCAAGAAATAAAAAACATAACCATAATGGTTTTGCTCTCGTAACGGTTTTGATGATGATAGGGCTCCTCGTCATAATGATGACAAGTATCATACTTATGACATCTGCCAGTCTTTATAATGTTAACAGACAGATAAAGGAGAGTCATCTTATTTCCATAGCAGAGTCTGCCATTACGGAAGTTACAATCAACCTGGATAATAATATAAACTGGGGCAAAAATAATGAACGTCTTTTTATGCGCACAGGTAAACAGGATTTAACTGCAGGTGGTCTTATTCCTTCCAGTCTCCCCGTGATAAATTCCAGTTTTTCTTTTGATGATATAGGATGTTATTATTATATATCATTTGACCCGAATGATCCTGCCTTTCAGTCAGGAGGAAATTTTTATTCTGTCAATAATCTTGACGGAGATAGTTCTGTTCCGAACTGGCGCGGTAAACCAGTGCCTCCCCATACGGCAGATATACTTATTACAGTGGGGAAAGATGATAAAGTAAAACATGTGGAATGTTTAATTACCGGCATGCCTCAGACACCATTTAAAAGTGGTTCCAGAGGTAAAATTAATATTAAATCTTCCGATTTTACTATGAAGAGTATCTGTAGTTCACCTGTTACTATCCATTCAAATTATAACGACCCCAATGACCCGAATAATATTTCTGTGAATATTAAGTGTACTTCCGATATTAATAACAATGGAACTATATCCGGTTGTGCTGATGTTGTTTGTAAAGCCAGCGATGTAAGTGATCCCAATAGTATAAAGAGTAATCAGCCTTCTATTAATATACCTGCTCTTCCTGTGAGTACACTTATAAGTGGTATTACTTTTGAGCCTGTTACTTTACCATCAGGAACATATATAGCAGGTGCATCAAAACTTAAGTATTATAAAGACGGTAAAAATCCTTCTACAGATCAACCTGATACTATATATTCAGATGGTGAGATTATACCGGGTGTCAAGCTTGATGGAAATGACTTAATTATCTCGAAAAATATCTCTGTAAATTATAATGTTACTCAGACACCAGGCAGTACCGGTAATCTTACTATTAAAGGAATCGGTGATATGAATATTAAAGATGGTATGAGTATTTATGCACCTGGAGATGGATTACAGGATCCAAATACAGGAACTTATAATTGCGGAAATATCGTTATAAATGGAGGTTCTGACGTATTATACGGCCAGGGGAATTTATACTCCACCGGTTCTATGACAGTTAAGGGAAGCGATATTCAGGCAGGTTCAAATAATGACAGTATAGCTATTTATGCCGGTGGTGATGTAAGTATAAATGTTGATTCCGATACATATTTTAGAGGTCTTATTTATAGTAACGGAAATTTCAACCTGGCCGGTTCTGATTTTACCCTGGAAGGTGCTATGATAATAGCAGGAAAGGACCCGTCTGTTGATCCGGCAGGAGCTAAATTCAGTCCAGGTGTTATAAATGCATCTCTGAGCTCCGATATGGATTACAGGTATAATGATGCCTGCCTTGCATCTCTCAGTGGAGATATAGGTGTCGGTTCATTTAAAATGCTCTGCTGGTATGAATTTTAAATTTTTTATTTTATGATAAGCTTACAAAAAACATATTCTCTCAATTTTAGCTGTATAAAGAAAAAAAACGGTGTAACAGTGATAGAAATATTGATTGCTATCGGTATTTTTTCACTCCTTTTAACCCTTATGTTTTACGTTTTTTCAATTTCTGCAAAGAGCTGGCTTAAAGCCAGAAATACTGTAGACATAAAGGACAGTGGACAGATACTTATATGCAGAATAGAAAGTGAAATAAGGACAAGTGCACCGGGCAGTGTGGAAATAATTGATTATCCTTCCATATCAGATCCGAATAATCAGAGTAATGCCATATCTTTCCTTTCAGCCTATAATGATACGGGAGAAATACCTGAATTCAGTATTATTGGCCAGATAAACTGGAAAAAATATGTTATGTTTTATCTCGAAGATGATCCTTCTGTCGCTAAAGAAGGTTATTATCAGCTGTTCACAAGAAAGCTTTTTCTCGGTTCTTATACTGATAATTTTTCTACAGGTGTCTTGAAAGATCTCTATTATCCTCCTGATGCAAACTCTACTACTACCTATCCCATGGCCCATTATGTAGATCCAAATACTCCGTCTGATACATATCTTACCCCCAGGCGTCCTGTAACAAGGAATATAAAAAAGCTCAACTTTGTTCTTGATTCTTCATCGAATACGATTAATATAGCGGTAAAGATAGGTAAACCGGTGAACGAAAAAGATGCTGCCAGTTCTGAGAGCCCTGAAACATGTAATTTGACAGGCACTGTACTGTTGAGAAATAAATAAAAGTGTGATTTTATTGCGTAGCAAAACTATTATCGATCTTGCAGTCTTTCGAGACATATCGGATCTATTCAGTTAATAAGATGATCTTATAATTCCTGCCAGGAATATATATTCAATATGGTACTGGCATTAAATTTACCGCTTCTTGTTTTATAGTATTCCGGATAATAAATTATACATGTATCAGAAGAAATCATATTTATATTACCGCCATGACTTTTTGAAGGATCTGACGGCACAGGATTTGGAGATATGGCAGGATTATTTTTTGCTACAACTCCACCAAGAAGATGAACAGATGATACCATGCTCTTCCCGAGATGTAATGTACCATGTGTATAAATTACTGCCTGAAGGAAATTATCGTCATCATTGTTGTAAAGAGAAGGATTCTTTTTAAAGGTATTCCATCTCTGTGAAGAGGCAGTTGCCCACATCATAAGATCATAGGAAAGAGGATGATTAAACCACTGGCTCATTTCTTCTGGAACAGGTTTCATTCCTTTAGTTATTAATCCATTGTTACAGTCAGGACATCCTGATAATATATGTGAGCCTGTAATATCCCAGTATAGAAGAGGAGGGGAGTCTACAAAAGAGTTTTCAAACCAGTTGAATGCATTTACTCCATCTGAGCCGCTTAAACCGAACATATTAAAAGTATCCTTTATAACAGATACATCTTCCGGCATGGCATATAAAATTTCTCTCATATCAGTATTTACAGTAATAGCAGAATTTACAATCACATCACCTTCTGTAAATATGCCGAGACCCGTTTTATTGTCAGTATAAAGACCGGGATTTAAAAGTTCCTCTACGATTAAGGACATGCCGTAGGGAGTATCGGCACTGGAAGAGGCTGGATCATTAAAATACCCTGCTACATAGAGATTGCCTCTGGAATAGGAAGAGAGATTTCCTTCTATAATCAATACACCGTTTATGAATAAACTGGAGTCGTTTTGTATCTCAAGACTTCCAGGTGTGCTTCCGTCGTATATAATATGTAGACTGCCATTGATAAAGGTATTATTATTTACGATAAAAGGACCTTTATGGACATAACACTGGTCAGGTGAAGGAGACGCAAATTCAGGGCGTATCACAGGTGCTGGCAGTGTTTCTGTTGAAGAGAAATCGGCTGCAGTAAGAAGAGAGTAACTGTTAGGGTCAGAAGGTGTTCCATCTGTCACAAGGGGATTGTTCAGATGCCAGTCGAAAAACTGTGGTTCTACCGGGTAATTCGGTTCTATAAATCTGTTATCTACAGTACCTCCGTAACCTCCTGAAGGTTTAATAGGCCCTCGGCTTCTGAGTTTACTTCCATTGAAAAATCTGCATCTATCAGGATAGAGATTATAATTAATTCCTTTTTTACCATATAGAACACATGGCCCTGGATCCAGATTTTCAATGCTGGAAATGCCATTTACCGTAAAATATCCATTTTGACCTATATTTATAACCCCCTCTCCTCCACAGGCAAAATAAGTATTTTTTACAGTCATTTTAACAGTTCTTTTAAAGCCTCCGTATTCTCCCTGACCTATAATTACTGCAGTTTCGCCATAAATTTCCATACCTGTAAGAGAAGGATAAAAAGAAGGTGCAGATACAGATGTTCCATTATTCGGATTCTTCAGATTATTTATATATGCTACCCTGCATCTACCGGGAAGGTCATCTGTGTCAGGACTGACTTCTGTGAAGTAAAGAACGGGGACAGAAGGCATGGAACCAGGTGCCCATACACTGTTACTGTCTTCTGACTGAAGATTGTACATTGCACACATACAGGAAGAACTGGCAAGAATTAAAGCCTGATGTCTGGCATGAATGGATGATACGGTGCTCAGGTTGCCTGTAGAAAGAGATACAATAGAAATCGCGATTATAAGCATAAGAACCATTAAACATAATGCACTGATAAGAACTATTCCAGAATTATAAAATTTTGTCATAGAGGTAATCTCCTTTTTGTTGTAAAATGACATGCCACAGAGTGACAGGGAGAGTTTTCCAGTTTGATCAGCTCAGGTTTCTTTTCCATACATATATCTTCAGAATAGGGGCATCTCGGATTAAAGGGACATCCTTTCGGAGCTTCTGTCGGATCTGGCATATCCAGACTTTTCAGAGGTAATTCTTTTTTTATTCTGGCTTTTTTCGGATCAGGCGGTGGAAGAGCAGAAAGGAGAGCCTGAAGATAGGGATGGGACGGGTTGTCTATAACATGAGATACATCACCTTCTTCTACAATATTTCCAAGATACATGACAATAATCTTTCCACCCTTTCCGAAATATCTGGCAGTGGCGAGATCATGGGTTATATAAAGAAAGGCAATATTATTTTTTTCATTCAATTCCCTCATAAGATCCAGAATGGCAATACGCATTGAAGCATCTACACCAGATACAGGTTCGTCTGTTATTATAAGTTCCGGTCCGACTATGGTGGCCCTTGCAATAGATACTCTCTGTCTCTGACCGCCGCTTAACTGAAAGGGATATTTACTGGCAAAATAATCGGGAGGAGTAAGTCCCACCGATGTGAGGAGTGACAGAACTTTTGCTTCTGATTCTTTCTGATTTTTCGCCATGCCATGAAATAACATAGGATCACTCAGTATCTGATAAACTGTTTTCACAGGGTTAAGGCTTGCATATGAATCCTGGTGTACTACCTGAACCATAAGTCTGTATTCTTTATTCCATTTGAAGGATCTGTCCCATATATTTCTGTCACCATAATAAACTTCACCTGAAGAAGGTTTCTGAACACCAAGGCAGATTCTTCCTATTGTACTTTTACCGCATCCACTTTCACCTACTACTGTGATAATTTCTTTTTTATTGATAGCAAGATTAACATTTACAGAAGCCCTGAGTATTTTATCGTTTCCCATGTTGAAATTCATATTTATATTACGGAGATCCACTAAAGGTTTCATATGTTACCTGCCTTATAACAGGCCACAAAATGGCCCTTTCCTTTATCCAGAAATTCCGGTTCCTTTTCGGAGCATATCTGTTCTGCATAATCACATCTGGGATGAAAAATACATCCTGAAGGTTTATTTATTAGATCCGGTGTCTGGCCTTTTACGGGTTTTCTTTTTATTTCATCACCTTCTATGGAAGGAATGGAATTTAAAAGGCCTTTTGTATATGGATGGAGGGGGGTGTTAAATAGCCCATCTGCACCGGCAAATTCAAATATTTTTCCGCCGTACATAACACCTATTGCATCTGCAAGTTTTGCCACTGCACTCATATCATGGGTAATAAACATCATGGTCTGTCCTGTGCTATCATGAATTTCTTTGAGTATATCGAAAATATAACTCTGAGTAATTACATCGAGGGCTGTTGTCGGTTCATCAAGGATTATAAATTCCGGTTCTAAAATCATGGCCATTACTATAATTACCCTCTGTCTCATACCGCCGCTCAATTCATGGGGATAGGCATGGAGGACTCTTTTCGGGTCAAGTCTTACCATGGAAAATAAATTTCCCAGTCTTTCCCTGTATTTACTGTCACGCCAGTTCTTTCCATGATCTGTAAGAGTATCAAGAATCTGTGCTTTTATACGTACTGTTGGATTCAGAGCATTCTGTGCTGCCTGAAAAACTACTGATGCTCTGCGCCATCGAAAATCTCTCACTTCATGTTCTGTCATTTCAAGTATATCTTTTCCATGAAAAATTATTTTACTTTCAGGAGAAATTTTTCCATTGGGCGCAAGGATTCTGAGTATTGTTCCTGTAAGGGTGCTTTTACCGCTTCCTGATTCTCCTATGAGTGCAGTTATTTTTCCTTTTTCCACATCAAAGGTGACATTATCTACAGATTTTACAAGACCTTCCTTTACCTGATAATCTACCTTCACATGTTTAAACTGGAGGATAATATTTTTTTCTGTCCTGTCTGTCATTTAATGATATCTCCTGTCATAATTATGGATTGTGTTTTTTTTACGACAGATAACCGGTGAATAGTGAGAAGTAATATGATATTACCCTTTACCATTCACCTTTCACTCTTTTCATCAATAAAATCATCTTGCTCTCAATCTCGGATCAAACAGTTCGTCAACACCTGATGCGAAATTGATGAGACTGTATTGAAAAATTACTATAGCCGCCATGGGAGACAGGATATATGAATAGGCCTTCGGTATATATATGGCTCCTGTCTGAAAAGCGGCCAGATTGAGCATCATGCCCCAGTTCTGAATCTTCAGAGGCACGAGTCCTAAAAGCATGATGCCCACACTTGCAGTTATGGCACCTCTTGCAATATTTATAAAATTAATCGTTATAAAGGGCATCATGTTTGGCATAAGTTCTTTAAACATGATATGACATGTGCTCATGCCCATTATGCGGGCAACTTCTATGAATTCTTTCTTTTTCATTGTAAGGATCTGTGTTCTTATGGCTCTTGCCAGAGCAGGCCATGACCAGAGTGCAAGAATAAGGCCGAACATTACAGGGCTTTTAATCCGGAAAAGAGCGGCAAATATGGCCATGACAGGGAAAGATGGCACAGTGAGAAGAACATCTATCAATCTCATTATAAAAACATCCAGCTTCCCTCCAAGTAAACCTGCCATGAGTCCTATAATGACTGCGAGCGATATGCCGAACATGCCTGTGGAAAAGGCAATAATCATGATGTCTCCCGAACCATGGACTATCTGGGCAAAAATATCCCTTCCTCCGTAATCAGTACCCAGTATATGGGAAAAAGAAGGGGGAAGAAAACGCTTCCCGTAATCGGGAGTCATATCCAGGGGAATTATTAGAGGGCCAATAGTGGCCATGAAAAGAAATAAAAGAAGCATTATAAAGCCGAAAAAAGCACGCCTGTTTCCCCTTATTATTTTAAATGATGCCAGTAATCCTGTCATATTCATTCACTCCAGTTTTATTCTCGGATCCAGTTTCGTATAGATTATATCTGCCATGAAGTTTGCAAAAATAACTGCCACTGTCGTTACGAGGAAAAGGCCCTGTATGAGGCTGTAATCTCTGGTATTAATGGCCTGTCCGAAGAAATACCCTATGCCGGGATAACCGAAAATAGTTTCTACAAGCATTGAGCCTCCAAGCATGGATGCCATAGTAATGGCAAGACCTGTTATCATTGGCATTATGGCATTTTTCCCCACATATTGAATTAAAATCCTGTTTTCCGTAAGTCCCTTTGCTTTTGCTACATTTATATAATCTTCTCCCAGAACACCTGTGGCACTGGCTTTCATTGCAAGGGCCCACCCTCCTGTGGCCTGAAGGGAAAAAGCCATGACAGGTAAAATAGCATGATATAAGATGTTTAATATAAAGGGGAGATTGAAACCGGGATCCACCTCCGGCCCGTAAGCCCCCCTCATGGGAAGCCATCTTAAAGATACACCGAAGGTTACGAGTAAGATTAAACCTATCAGAAAATCCGGCACAGCCTGTGTAACTGTAGAATATAATGTGATCAGAGGATCGAGAATGGTTTTTCTTTTCCATGCTATTGCAGTTCCCAGGAACATGCCTGCCGTAAAACTTATAATTACAGAGAGGGATGTTATGAATATTGTCCATGGAAGGGCTTTACAGATAATAACAGATACAGGTATTCTGTATGTAAGAGAATAGCCGAGATTTCCATGGAATATGAGATTTGCAAGATATTTATAATATTGAACATATACTGGCACTGTTGGGTCATAATTCATCATGGTTTTTGCGATCTCCCTTGCTTCATTGTATCCTATACCCTGCTGCATCTGTATCTGTAAAGCCCATGTATGAATTATATCTCCAGGCATCTGTCTTACCAGAAAAAAAGTAAAGGTCATGGCAACGAGTATTGTTAAAAGGGAAATCAATAATTTTCTGCCTAAAAGTTTCAAGTTATACATAAAATTTTTTCTCCTGTCCCTTGTTATGTGTATGTCATAACCTGACGGGGTGAGTATATATCATGTTCATTACTCACGACTCACGACTCACGATTCACGACTCACCACTCACGACTCACTTCTTAATATGCAGGTTTTAACAGACCTTTTACGATCATTGTACAGTAGATACTTTCAATACCTCCCGGTGCTGCCTGCCAGAGTTTATCATCACCGTCAGGCCACCCTGCTACTCTTACACCGTCTGAAATAAATATAGTTATTCTCTTTTCATAGCAGGTAATAAAGGGGAGATATTCATTTGTAACCCATGCAAGTTTTTCTACAATTTCATCCCTTTTCTCCGGTTCCATTACATAATTTAATTCTTCCGAAAGTTTTTCCGTATCTATTTCTTCATTGTTTTTATATGTTATCTTCGAAGGAAGGCCTGATGCCACTCCGATCATGCTGTCTCTGTAATAAAATCTGTTAAACGATACGGATGGATGTCCGTATTTACCGGTTTGAGCACCGTTTTCAGAGGCAAAATCGAAATTTCCTTCTTTTATAATGGTACTGTACAGGTCGAGAGGCACAACCCTTACCTGTGTGAAGAGACCGAATTTTGTCATCTGTGAAGAAGCTGCTTCCGAAAGGAGTATCAAATCTGTAAGGCCTGATGGCGCTATGATTTCCATGGCAATTTCCTTCCCTTCAGGAGTAAGCCACATGCCCCTCTTATTCTTTTTATAACCTGCTTCATTCAGAATTTTTACTGCTTTTTCACTGTTATAATCATAAAGGGTAAGATCTTTAAAGAATTTTTTTGTGAGCCATTTATCCCTTAAAGATTTCGGTACGGCAAGACTGTAATCTGTAACTGCATCACCGCAGGAATAGGCTATATTTTTTATCATTTCCCTGTCCAGGATATGGGCCACTGCTTTTCTGAAATTCAGATCATTTACAGGACTTTTTTTACAGTTACATATGAGTCCGAATTCGCTCATATCGGAAGGAGTAACAATCTCTGTATCAGGATTTTTCTTTAAAATTTCCTGTGCCACATCAAAGGGACAGGCAGGAGCAACTCCATCCATTTCCTCTGCTATAAGATAGGACCATACTACTTCATTGCTGCCCCACCTCATTATCCTTATCTTATTTATTTTTACATTCTCTGCCTCATAGTAAAGGGGAAATTTATCGAGCATTATATCTGAAGATGTGACTTTCCCTATCCTGAAAGGTCCTGTTCCTACAGGCATTTCAGGGTGGTATTTATAGAGGACTTCCCTTACTTTCTGTTCATCTTTTTTTTCTTTCTGAAGGGCAGGAACCATATCTGCCCATCTGCCGAAAATATGACAGGGAGATGTAATGAATTCTGTAAGAGCTCTTATGGTATTGGTAGGAGACGGTTTTTTCCATATAAACAGAACGGTATTTTCGTCGGGACATTCAATTCTTTCAAGATTTCTCCATATTTCCAGGTTTTTCAGGTAGCCTATATAGAAGGTTGTCTTCACATCACTGCTTCCGAAACCATGTCCGTCATGCCATAGAACTCCCTTTTTTAACCTCACTGTAAGAGTCAGATTGTCTCTGCTTTCCTCAAACGATTCTCCCAGTCTGGAAATATATTCTCCTCTGGAGGGAATATATATAAAAAGTGGTTCATGCACGAAGGGCCCTGCTGCTCCCACTCCTCCCGGTGCCCAGGGGTTTCCATGATAGGCAGGAGGTATGTCCCAGTTTCCTGCAGTATAAAATACTCCTTTCTCGGCTTTTCTCACACTGCAACCTGAAAAGAGAAGAGAGAAAATTAAAAGGATGTGTAATTTTTTTAAAAACATCGATTCATACTTTTCCTTACAGTATTTATAGCACTTTAAAAAAGATAATTTCCCCCTCTAGATACTAATAAAGACATTAACATAGAACAAAAAATAGAACAATCTGTAAATAAAGACTGAAAATAACGATAGGTGCAAAAAGAATTTCATGAATATTTTATATTAAAAAGTTTTTCTTTCATTTTTTTTGCCTGATGTTTTTTTCTGTCTTTTTACTGATATTTACTTTTCAAGTAAAATTGATATTATTGAAAAAATTAATGAAAAGAGGTGAATTTATGGTAAAAATTATATCTTTTTTAATTTTGCTTATGTTTATAACAGGTATATCTTATGGTGCGGAAAATCTTATTATGACAGATATGTACAGTTATGTGATTAATATTACCGGCTCGGATAACGGTGATGACCTTTTTGTATGCACCTTCACAGTAAAGAATAAAAGCGGTAAAATTCTGTATAATCCACGGATTGTTGCCTCTCCTGGTAAAGAAGCTTTAATAGAAACAGGAAATGAAAAGGATATTAATATTAAATTTAATATACTCATAAACAGGGAAAAAGACGGTGCTCTTTACAATATTAAAACCTTAAAATCACAGAAAGTAATCGATACATTTACAGGAACAGTAACATTTGAACAATAAATGTTTCTCTTAGCTGAAGAAATATAAAATCCCGGAAGGGATTTTTTTATTTACTATTTTTTTCTGTAAATAATCGTATGTTAATTAAGTAATGATCTCACTCCTCACCACACATTCAGATGCCTGACGAAAAGCATATTCTCATATTTAGCTGTGACCCGCTCCGGTCATGCCTGTTTAAAATTCATATGATTTTTATAAAAAATATTGACTTTTGATATTTAATAATATATAATGATATTTATAAATAATTAATGATATAAAATATTGGAGGAATTTTAATGAAAACATGGTATGAAGGACATGACAGGGCCTATAGAAAGCGAAAGGCAGACGGATGGACAGGGTGGTCAGAAAGAAGGGAAGAAGTAGAAGAGACAGTATCTGTTCTGGAAAGAGTTATTCTTGCCGATTATGTTCCGAAAAAAGGCAGATTTCTTGAGCTGGGATGCGGTGCAGGAGATTTTACATTATGGGCAGCGGGAAAGGGTTATGAAGCTTACGGTGTTGATATTTCTCCCGCTGCTGTAGACTGGGCCAGGGAAAAAGCAGAAAAAAATAATTTGAAAATTGATTTTCGTACAGGTAATGTTCTGAATCTGGAAGGTTATTCAGATGATTTTTTTGATTTTATTCTGGACGGGCACTGTCTGCACTGTATAATAGGAGAAGATAGAAAACTTTTTCTCTCCAGTGCCTTCAGGGTTTTGAAAAGAGGCGGTTTTTTTCATATAGGTACAATGTGCAATGAACCGGGTTTTGATGACGGCAGTTTTGATACTCATAGCAGATGCACCGTTTACGGTGATATTGCCAGCAGATATATTGGCCTTCCTGAAGATATACTGCAGGAGATCAGAGAGGGAGGATTTCGTATTTTACACAGTGAGATAATAAAATCAAACAGTAATGGTATCGTGCAGGAAGGTCTTCTTGTAGAGTGTAGAAAAGACTGACATGAATTTCAGATTGCATCAGATTTTATAAAGAGGCAGAAAAAAACACAGTACAATGTTTTTTTCTGTCTCTTTGTGTTTTTTTGTAATTCAGATATTTTATGTGAGATATGATTTATTGAGTTAATATGACTGTATAGTTTCGTTTTTTTCCTTCTCTCCTGTCTTTTCTGGATGCTCTATTTTTTAGATTAAATATTATTGTAAATACAGGGTTTTTGTCGTTTTTTTATCATCCTATCGTTTTTTTATGTCTGATTTTACTATATTTACTTATATGTTTATGTTAACAATTTTGTTACATTTTTTTAATATTTCAGAGAATTTTTTGTGGTATATTTATTTCGAAAAGGCCCTTTAGAAATGGGTAAAGGAAGAGTTGTAATAAGGGATTTAAATGCTATTTTCAGTATTAAAATACTTATAAAGAAAGGATGTATCTTTATGCCAGTAATAGGCCAGTATGGTGGACAGAATTTTGGAGGTTTTATGGTAGCAGATCGCAGTATTAAATCTTCTAATACTCCGAGAGAGCTTACGACAATAGGTTTTTCACCTCCTGATAAAACGGGAAAAAAAGAGTTAAACCAGAATCTGAGTGCTATGAATGATTTTTACGGGAAGGATGCTTCCGGGTTTACTCCTGTAACGGCAGAAAATAATAAAGAAGTGGATGAACCTCACTACTTTGCTCCAGAACCTCAGAAAAGAGGTTTGTTTTCCCGGGAAAAAAGCGGACATTTCGATGATGCCTTAAATTCTCTATGTTCACCCGGTTCGAAAAAGGGTATAATCGGTGCAACCTCAAATTCTGCAAAGTTTTTTGGACTTGGTTCTTATTGCCTCGCAGGAGGAGCTGTTGAAAAGATAACCACTTCTACTACTCTTGGTAAAGTTGTAGGCACTGCAGTCGGAGTTCCCATGGCGGTAATAGGTGGAGGTCTCGGACTTATCTTTGGAACGTTAACGGCTCCTCTGAATGGACATGGTCTTATGTGATTGTATATTTCTGAACATATTAACGTTAAATGTTTGAGATAATTTTTATCTGACAGATCCTTATTCCCTGGTGATTTTACACGGAATATCTTAAGATACTCAAATTTTAACAGAAAATAGAAAGCGAGGTAAATACTTATGATCGGATCGTTGAAAAATACCGGTATTAATAACAATCAGTATTTAATTGCAAATCAGACAGGTATTAAAACAAGAGAAACACAGACTTCTTTCGATATAAAAGAAAATGAGCCAAAAAAACTTGACCCAGAGGTTCTGAACAAACATCTTACTGCAACAAAAGATTTTTATACGAAAGATACAAATGATTTCACTTCTATGGAATCTGCAAAAAATGCTGATAATACAGGCAATAAAGACATGGAAAATCTTAATCTGACAGGTAATGTTAATGATCCCGGGACTCCTCAGGAAATCAGGGATTTTGCCGGAAAAGAAGATCTGGAAGGGAATGTGGCTTATTCTAAAAAGGATAATGTCCTTACACTCGTAGACAATGGACGTGAGAATGCTTCATGTCTAGAGGAGAATTATTTTGATGGAAAGTCCCATGAAGGTGTGATGAGAGGCGGCGAGCCTGATAAGCCCACGAATTATTATTATTGTGCCACTCCTACCGATGATCCCGACCATGTAGAATTAATGGGTACCGGTGAAGGTAAATATGGCAAAAAGTGGAAGGCCCATGTTTACAGAACTGAAGGCCCTGATGGTAAAATAACTTATAATACTGTGATGGGAAGCAATAAACCAGATCCTGCATTCAGTGCCAATGTAAATATGAAATACGATGCCGGCACTGTTGATGACCCGAAGACACCGTCAGACATTAAAAATCTTGCCCATGAAGATATGGAAGGAAAGATTGCCTATTATAAAAGCGGTAATGTTGTTACAGTAATGGATAATGCCTGTGACAATCCTTCAAAGCTTCCTGAAGAGAATTATTTTGACGGAAAACAGCATGAAGCTGTCATGAAGGGCAGTGATCCCAATAATCCGATACATTATAATTATATAGTTCAGCCGGATCCGAAAGACCCTGAGCATGTCACTCTATACGGGGAAGGGACAGGAACCTATGGAACAGGATGGGATGGAGATGTATACAGAGTGGTAGACCATGACGGTAAGGTTTCATATAAATCGGTTATCAGAATGAACAACAGGAGAGAGGCTATTGTAACAGGAAACAGTACTGTTTCTGACGATGGTGTAAAAAGGGATATTAACTGCTACAGACTCGGTTCTATGGACTGTTCTGAAGCCTATAACATGGATGGAACGTTTAATAGAGACTGGCTGTAATATGAAAAATATTTATACAAATGAAATGGGGTATGTAACGGAAAAAAGTATCTGTGAATCTGATGTTTCGTCTTGTTCTGTGCCGGAATGATAATAATAGTAAGTGCTGATTGTAAAATAGACACAAAAAAACGATAATAAAATATCCATATAGAAAAATAATATATATAAATACCTGCAAAATCTGACCTTTTGCATTTTTTATTCTGCTTCATATATTAAAGAAATCATATATTTCTCTCATTTTCATATCTTTTTTTTACTATAAATTAATGTTATCATAAATTTTATATATCGATTAAGCCTTTATATGTTAAAAGCTATTACCGGTCGGGATAAGGACATAAACATAAAAACCATTTAAAATACTTAATATCATTGCAGAAATGAGCAGAATATAAAAAACTGTGGAAAAAATATATAAACTCATAAAAGAAAATAAATTATGGATTGAAGAAAAAGCTCTGTATTATATAAATACATACAGTGAGATTGAGAATCTGAACACCTGTGAAGGGCAGAAAGTATTTACCTTTAACAGTATTCATGAAACCCTGCTCTTAAGCCTGATACATGAGAAAAATCCTCTTAATAAAAATACTTATGTAGAACATATATGTTCTATGTCTGGAATTTTACATGCCAGAAGATACAGAGAGAAAAAAATAAATCACAGGGAATTTTTATTTTTACTGAAATATTATATTCAGGCCCACAGCGATCTCCTTTTACAGGGAGCATACAGTGACATACATCTGGATGCATGTTCAATTACAAACATTGTTTTTCGTTTTATAAAAAATGGCTTTATTATGGAATGGCTTAATATGGATTATATAATCAACATAAAAGCTCTGGAAACAGGCCTCAGATATAATGAAAGAGAATGGAAATATTTAGAAATATTGAAATATCCTGTTGTTCTGGTAAATGGAGAAAATAAAATCACAGTATTAAACAGAGCAGCAGAAAAGATGATAGAAGAATATACCATACCTGATAAAAAAGAATTTTTCTCATCCCATATACTGAAATACATAGAATCGGAAATATTTATTTTTTCTCTGATGAATAATTTTACCTTTACCTTTCCTGTAAAAATCAATATAAAGAACAGGCCCTGTTATTTTAATATAAAAATGATAAAAATACTTTCCGGGAAAAAAACTGACAGGGAAATTGCCGTAATCTTATCTGAAACGACAGAAGACATGGAAAATCCTGATAGAAACAGTATTCTTCATCGCGGCCTTTCAATTGAAAATCTCGTAGTAAAAATAGCAACCAGATTTATTAATATAGACTTTGACACTTTTGACAGTGAAATAGAAAAAAGCCTCAGGATTATAGGAGAATATACAGGAACAACATGTATTATAACTATTTTTTCAGAAGATAATACCTGCCATTATGAATGGTTTCCTGAAGGAACAATCACTACAGAATATTCTCAAAGTAGTAATAATAAAAAATTTCCCTGGCTTATGGAGATGATAGAAAAAGGTAAAACAATTTATATACCAAGAGTTGCAGATATGTCCTGTGAAGCAGAGATAGAGAAAGAATATTTTAAAAAAATTAATGTTAAATCCGTACTTGCCATTCCCCTCTGTCTTAATAAAAAACCTCTGGGTTATATGGGATTTTATAATTATTACAATTTGAAAAACTGGTATAAAGATGATATAAAACTCCTCACACTCCTGGGAGATATATTTGTAAATGTATGGCACCGTTATGAAACAGACAGGCAATTAAAAAAATATCAGGAAAATCTTGAATATATGGTAGCAGAAAGAACTTATGAACTGACAGTTGCAAACAGACAGCTTGAAGAAGAAATCTGCAGCAGGAAAAAAGCAGAAGCCTATCTGAACCACTGGCTTTCTATGGAAGAATTAATTACAAATATAGCTACCAGATTTATTAATATTACAGTAGAAAATTTTGAAAGAGATATAAGGCACAGTCTTGAAGCCATCGGAAAATTCGTAGAAATAGACAGAGCATGTCTGTATTTTTTTGAAATAAATAATAATTCCTGTAATTATGAATATTCTTTGGAAAATAACAGAAAAGATTGCAATGGAAAAATGATTTCTGATTTTTTTTACAGTATATTAAAAAAAATAGGTAATTTTGAAGAAATAAATATTTCTTCTGTTTCATCTCTCGATGAAAAAAGAGAAGATAAAAAGTTATGGAAGTCCCATCATATCGAATCCATATTCATGATCCCTCTTTACAGTAGAAACAATCTGACAGGTTCTTTCTGTTTTATCATGAAAAATAAACATAGAGAATGGAGTGATGAAGAAAAAAGACTGGCTAAAATAACAGGTGAAATTTTAATAAAAGCCTGTGAAAGGTTCCGTATAACAAAAAAAATGAATATACCTTCAGAACCATCTTCAGAACTTATGAGGTACCATAATATTATAGGTAAAAGCCAGGCAATGCAGGACATATATTCCAAAATAGAATATCTTTCAGACATTCAGAGTACAGTCCTTATTACAGGTGAAAGCGGAACAGGTAAAGAGCTTATAGCAGAAGCACTGCATTACAAAGGGGTAAGAAGACATAAACCTCTTATAAAGGTAAACTGTCCTGCTCTATCGGAAAGCCTCCTTGAAAGTGAACTCTTCGGTCATGTAAAAGGAGCTTTTACCAGTGCAGTTAACAACAGGACAGGACGTTTTAAACAGGCAGATGGAGGCACTATATTTCTGGATGAAATAGGTGATATATCCATTGAAACACAGAAAAAATTATTGAGAGTTCTTCAGGAGAAAGAATTTGAGCCTGTTGGTTCCTCTGTATCTGTAAAAGTAGACATACGCCTTATATCTGCTACGAATCAGGATCTTACTGAAAAAGTCAGAAAAGGAGATTTCAGGGAAGATTTATATTACCGTCTTGAAGTGGTGGAAATAAAACTGCCTCCTCTCAGAGAAAGAAAAGAAGATTTAATGTTAATTTCAGAATATTTTATAAATATGTACAGTAAAAAATTAAATAAAAAAATAACATCTATGTCTGATGAGGTCCGTAATATTTTTATGAATTATTCATGGCCAGGTAATATAAGAGAACTTGAACATACTGTAGAACACAGTCTTATATTCTGTAAAGGTGAAGAGATTATAGCTGAAAATTTACCTGATAAATTTAAATATCTGAATAATAAACCTGTAGACGAACATAAAGAATCATGGGAAGCAAAAATTGTATCGGAATTAAAAGAACAGGAATTAAAAAAAGCAAAAAATAATATAGATAAAATTGACAGTGAAATTATTGCAATAAAAAAAGCTCTGGAAGAATGTAACAATAATATAAGTAAAGCCTCGAAAATTCTATCCATGAGCAGGCCGACATTATATAAAAAAATGGAAACATATAAAATAATAATGTAAAGATAGCTGTTATTATAGTGGAAATTCCCGGTAAAGGTTCAGAAGAAATAGAGTGAAGTGACAGAAAACAACAATTATTTATCTCTATATTTTTTTCAGGTTCTTGAAAAAATATTGCCCTGCAGAGGTGAGATGCTTGGCCCCATATATATCAACCTGAGGCTTTCTATGTAAGAGAAAGCAGTAATTGAAAGGTGGAAGATTTCTTTTTTTTGTCAATGATGGTGTCCAGGTAATTTTTATCCCTTTATCTCTTCCTTGTATTATAGTGTAGTTTGTTGTGAACTACACTATAATCTTAATTCAACACAGTACTTGACCTTTAAAAAATAAAAAATCCTATGTAATCCAGCTGAAAAATAGAACAAGTCTGGTTGAAAATTAGACTTTATTTATTCCTGTATAATAATAAGGTTTTTTTAGAGTAAGCTTGTTTCGAGCATCTATAGTGTATTTTATAACTTATTAGAATTTAAATAATTCTTAATGCGTAATGCGTAATGCGTAATAGGTTATTACCCCTTCGCATCATGCTTTACTTATTACGAGATCATTAATTATGGATTGTTATGAAATTAACTATAATTGGCTAAAGTCGAGTATAAAATAAATATATTAAGATTTATTTTTTTTAACGTTGCTTTTTGCCTATTTTTATATAAAATTACTATTTTTGCGGTTAACAATTTGTTAACAAATTATTTAAATAATTTCGCATTTAATCTGTTATGATAAAACAGAAATCAAATATGAATTATTTATGATTATTTTAGTATTTAAGGAGTGATTTTAATGATTGGTGATATCAATCTAAGCAGGAAAGAACTAAAAGATTCAGCTGTAAAGATGTTAGGCAAGCTTAAGGAAAAATCTACAAAGAGTGAAACCCTTTTGGGAAAAATTGACTATAAGGGTTTAGATTGTTTTGTTTCGGCAAGCAACATAGAAACTGAAACTACTTATCTATTTAGGTGGCAAAGCCCGGAAAAGGGAGAACATTTTCTTCATGATAAATATTCTACTTCAAAAGATGGAGAATTTTACGGAGAGCGTTATAGGAATTATAAAGGAGAATCTATCGGAAGTGTCTTTAATTATTTGAAAGATGGTTATGGAGAAACTCACTTTAGTATCGACCAGGATTTAATTCGTGGTACTATTGATGAGATTACAGACAGACTTATTGATGGAGAAGAGGTTTTTATAGAAGAAGAAAAATTAATAAGAGGCACACTTAATGGGGACTATATAAATGAAGGGGAATTCTACAGTACTTTTGATAATACAAGGACACCATTGAATTTGCAATTATTATGTGGTGGTCGAGAAGGTTATAGAACTACTTATTCTACAATTACTCAACTTAATTCCGTATCAGACCTTGAAGCCCTGACCAGAATTGAAACTTTTGAAGAACCGAAGACAGAATTCGAAAGAATTGGTCAGTTTTTCGAAAAACTTGATTTAAAATCATCAAATCAGGAAAATCGTAAATACTGCTATCGTTTAAATGAAACAAAGGAGACAGGTTACAGTATTTACCCGGGGGATACCATATCTCCTTTTGAAGCAGCAAAACAAATTATGGACGGTAAATCTATAATGATTCATAAGAGTCCTATAAAACTTGGCCCTGAACATGATCTTTGTGCTACACCACTAACATTGAACACCTACTGTTCAGGAGAGGACATCCTTATTTCTTCCGTTGAAGATTTAGAAAAGTTTATGAAAAATATTTAAACCGGAAGGATGTATGGATGAAATAAGCAATACTCACGTATCAAACAGGTAGTGAGTGAAAATATAAAGAATATTTTTAAGATAAAGGAGTGTAATTTATGAAAATAGGGAAAAATGCAGATTTTCAGACAGTATTAACTGGAAATAAGGCAAAAATTTTAAATGGTGAAAATGAAACGAGTAAAGACAGAGTAATACTGTGCGAAAGAGAAAATGATAATTTCTTAACAATGGGAAAGCAACTGCAAGATATGAAATCTTCCAGCTTTGCTTCTAAATTTGATTTTAATGAGGATTCTGCTATGGGCACCGCGCTAGGTGGTATAACCGGTGCAGGAATGGGTTTCATACTGGGTAGTATGGTCAGTACAGGAGGAGGGCCAGTTGCAGCAATATTCTTTGGTGCTATGGGAGGAGCAATTGTAGGAGGAACTACAGGGCTTGTAATATCAAACATGGTGCTGGATGGAACCATATAAATTATAAAAATGACTAAATTCCTCATTACTGCAACAGATAAAAGAGTATCCATAAAAACTTCTGTCTGGCAGGATATGGAGAAGAAAGATGGTTTTTTTATATAGCATTAAAGATTAAATAAGGGCTAGTTTATTGTAATGTAAAACAGATTATATAAGGCACATGTGATTTTTCTTCGTAAGAGTCTGTCAGGCAGAAGTTGATAAAGCGGAACAGAATCAATATTTCAATATTGTTCCTTTTGCACCTGCAAAATCCTGCTGAAAAATGCACTTTTTTTCTCTCAGAATCCGGTTGAAAAATGTACATGTTAAAATTCTATATACCAGTCTTATTTTAGGAGAAGTGTTAATAACCAGATCCAGTAAAAACATGTATATGCTCTTTTGATATCCGTTATCTACTCTATCGCTTATCCTGTCTGCAGTAGTATATCCAGTATTTTTATAACAGGTGCTCCCATATGCTTAATCTTTTCCATGAGGGGATATTTTTTTCTTATAAATACAGGCTCTCTTACATTCAAGAGCAGGACAATCAGCATTTATGTTGAGAGCCATGTTAAAATCATTGAGAGCTCTCTTCATATCCCCTCTTTCATAATAAAAATTACCTCTGTTCATATAAGCCCTGAAAAAATCTTCAGGTTTATTTCTACTGAAAACTTTAAAGCTATAAGGACTTATACTTAAAGCTCTGTTAAAATCAATGAGAGCTTTATCATATTCTCCTTTTTTATAATAACTATAACCTCTGTTATTAATTGCATCCACGTAATTTTCATCAATCTTTACAGCTCTGTCGAAATTTAAAATAGCCCTGTCATAATCTCCTTTATCCATATATACTTTTGCCATATTATTAAAGGCAGAGGAAAAATTCTCTCTCAGATTTATTGCATTATTGAAATCTTTAATAGCTCTGTCATAATCTCCCTTTTTATAATAACTATACCCCCTGTTATTATATATACTGCCGTAAAGTGAAGAAGCATCAGGAACATGGTTCAGAAGGAAATCATAATCATCTGCAGCTTTATCATAATCTCCTCTGTCCATATAGCCACAGGCCCGATTGTACAGAGCCTGATACATACGGGGATTTTTCTCAAGAACATCATTCCAGAGTGTTATGCTGTCATGCCATACCTGACATCTCTGCCAGGTGAGCATACTCAATATAACAATCATGAGAGTGAAAATCGTTATAAATAAAATTCTGAATATGTTAGAAGCATATTTTATATAGATCCAGTAAAAAAATTCCCCGGCAATATAAAACAGCCCTGTATATGGTATATAAGTATAACGGTCGGCAACTATTTGATCCATATTAGGTACAAGCTGGAGTAAAGGAAAAATTGTGATAAAGAAAAATAAAAAACCGGCCCATATTTTTTCCGTATATCTTTTCGAATATATCACACCTGCAGTTAAAATCAGTATCAGTAAAGGAGAAAGATATATCAGAGGAGAAAAATGTTCTGGCCTGTTATATATTATGGAAAGATTTATCGGCCATACAACTTTAAAGAGATAAAAGATAAGGCCATAACAGGCAATTAAAGAATTATTTAAAATAACGAAAAAATTACATGGCACAGAAGAAGAAAAAGAATTTAGAGTGGTAAAGGCAAAAATCAGACATATGAAAAAGAAAGGAATTTTATCAGTTACGATGGTCAGGTTAAATTTTCTTTTTAAAAAATAACAGTCAAGAAGGAGCAATACAAAAGGAAGAGTAACTCCCACAGGTTTTGATAAAAGTGACAGAAGAAACATAAAAAGAGAAAGAATATAAAATTTTACAGATATTTTTTTTCTGAATTCAATATAAGCCAGTAAAGTTAACATGAAAAAAAAGGTTGATAAAACATCTTTCCTTTCGGAAATCCAGGCAACAGATTCTACATGAAGGGGATGTATGCCCCATAAAAGAGATGTTATAGATGAAGCATACATATTATTCCCCAGTCTCAGGATAAGACAGAATATAAAAAAAGTATTGAAAAGATGGAGCATCAGATTTGTCTTATGGTATACAGAAGGGTTCAGATAGAAAAAATGTCTTTCCACTGCATAGGATAATATGGTAAGAGGATGATAGAGAGTATAATAAGATGAAGTAAATATCTTTTTCACAGACCCGTAAGATAAAAAGAGAATAGTAGAATTTTCCGTAACATATCTGTTATCATCCCAGTTAGTAAATTCATTCCACAGAGAAGGAGAAAAAGCAATAAGAGTTACAGATAAAATAATAAAGACTGATAATAAAATAGCCGGATAAGAATAATTTTTATATTCCATAAATATTGATCTCAATAAAATCCTCTTTTTTTTATATTCCTGCAGGCATCTTATAGTTAGTTTTATAATAATCCATGAAAGAGTAAGCTGTGATTATTTTTTCATCTATAATTGAAAGAGATAGGACATTTTCATAAAAAACATATCTCCTTCTGTATCATACATGCCCAGATCATTCTGAAAATATCTCTTATTATAACCTGCAAAGAAAACAGTGCCGGGATTGGGGGTCCATGTAAAGAGAAGATTTATCCCCAGTCTGTGTCCATAGGAATTATAATCTATAATATTCCTGAAAGCCAGATCCCTGTTAAACTGGTATGTAAGAGCATTTCTGAAAATACTTACATCGTAAATTATTTCATCTGTAACAGGGTCAGAAAGTTTACCTCTGGAATAAGTAAAGGTATTCCTGAAATTTTCCCCGGGTCTAACGTTTACAGTCATATTAAATCCGGAGGAATTTCCCATGAGCAACCTGTCAGGATCATAATTGACTTCTTTCCCCCAGTAAACGTTAAAACCTCCTGAGATGGTTTTACTGTAAGATGTATAGAAACTGACACCTGCAATAGATGGATAAAAATCGATACCGCCGTATTTCAGATAATCGAAATATGCATAGCCTCCAAAATTTGTCTGATTTGCAAGTTCGAAATAAATATCTGTACCGGCACTGCTTTCCGTAAGATTTCCATTGTAATCATAGTAAAAATCTCCATAAACAGAAGTACCCAGTGCCCTTAAGAATACAGTATCATCTTCTGCAAGGAAATCATATCCGAGCCATGTAGAATATTTCTTATAACCTGTTCTGTAAATAAACCCCGTATCTGCCTGAAAATCAGGATCTACAGACGTATGTGACAGGCCATAATAGAGATTTCTCCCTGTATAGTTAAAAGTCATGTCAGAAGCGCCTCCATATCTGAGAGATCCATCTTCATCTCCTGTGTCAGAGTTTAATCCCTGGAAATTCAGGCTGTACTGTCCGAATTTCAGTTCTCCGTCTATACCGTAAACTCTGTTATGGGAATCTGCAAATTCCCTGTCGGTAAATATAAAACCTATCTGAGACTCTTCAAATATGTCTCTTTTCATTCTGAGTATTGTGAAAAGGGCATTTTCTTTATATTCAGGGTCACCTGGTTCATAAAGATCTCCTGGAGCAGAATCTGAAGCCATGATAAAACCTATGGTGTTTTTACCTGCCTTTCCTGTAAGTTTCAATCCTCCTTCAGGTTTCACTATGTTCCTTGTATAAACAGTCATGAGAGGTGTTTCAAATATATCCCGGCCTTCCAGGAAAAAAGGTCTTTTTTCGGGAATATAGATAGGAAATCTTGTATTTACATCTATCTGTGGCGCATCTGCTTCTACCTGGCTGAAATCAGGGTTCAGAGTGGCATCGAGTGTAATGGTCGAAGTAAGTCCTATTTTAAAATTTATCCCCGGGTCTATGTTAAAAGGTTCCCGGGAAAAATTATTATCTTCATCCTTTTCTCCGGTGCTTGATGTTACAATGACAGGAATAATCTGTACAGGATGGCCTATATTTATATCCTGAAAACCGCAAAAAGTGCCTTCCTCTTGCTGCCAGTCAGGTATATCCCTTGATTCTGCCTTCCAGGAAACTGTTTCACCTTTAGATGGAATTGACCTCGTAATACGGAGCCCCCAGAGGGTATCTATACTCAATTCGGGAAATTTTATACTGGAAAAGGGCAGACATACCTCCACTGTATAACCATCATCTGCAAGAATTCCTTTAGAGGTAAACTGTGTATCCCAGTTATAATCGCCATTTCTGGCATCTGCCTGTATACCAAGGGGATTGAAAGAAAAGAGATAATAATTTCTCCTGTCATAATAGGTGTCAAAATAGATGGATACTGTATCATCTGCGGAAATACTGTCTCTTTTAGCAATAGTGCACCTTATACTGTCTTTTTCTGTGCTAAAAGCATGAAAGGCTATATATATATTCTCTTTATCATAGCCCATATATACAGAGGTCTTTTCCGATGGTTTTGTATTGTCTCCCGGCCAGGTCTGAAAATCAAGAGATAACTCTATGGCCTCACTCCAGCATTTATCATCAAGAAGGCCGTTTATCAAAGGAGCTTCTGTTACAGAAGGTATAATAAAATCTCCTTTATTATTCCCTTCCTCTGCTGCTTTTGTAAAGGAAAAACAGAATAAAACCGGGAGAAATATAAAAAGATATATTAAATTTTTTCTGTTAATCATTATTAATCTACGCGGGCTGCCTTTCATAATAAATTCATCATCGTCATTATGAATTCTGCTTCTATTTTTTTCTTTCTCTTCTGTATTCTTATCATCTTTGAATATATAGCCGATCCGACATTAAGAGGCTATCCAAAAAGTATAATATAGTCTACCAGGTTAAAAATTTCCGATTTTATGTTATAAAATTCATAGAAAATATAAATTTTTCAAACAATTAAACCCTAATTTAAATTGGCTAATTTTTTCTTGCAGCACTATAGCATGTTATATAATATTATAAATAAATTTATTTCACTTGTACTATAAAAAATGTTAATAAAATGTTAACAGAAATCATATATGTAGATGTAGTAATTTAAGACAAAAAAAAACGATAAGATAAAAAATTGATTTCATTTATTTTTACAACATAGTGGAAATATTGATGATGTTCCGTTTTATCAGCTTCTGTCTGACAGGCTCTTACAAAGAAAAATAATGACCCTTCTGAACGCTTACCATTATAAATCTCTTTAATCTTTTCCATGAGGTGATATTCTTTTCTGATAAATACAGGCTCTCTTACACTCAAGATCAGGACAATCAGGATTTATTTTGAGAGCCATGTTAAAATCATTCAGAGCTCTGTTCATATCCACTCTTTCATAATAAAAATTTCCTCTGTTCATATAAGCCCTGAAAAAATCTTCAGGCTTATTTTTGCTGATAACTTTGAATTTATATGGGCTAATACTCAACGCTCTGTTAAAATCCAGAATACTTTTATCATATTCTCCCTTTTTATAATATGCATAACCTCTGTTATTAATGGCATCCATATAATTTCCGTCTATATTTATTGCTCTGTCAAAATCTAAAATAGCTCTGTTAAAATCTCCTTTATCTATATAAACTTTTCCTCTGTTATTAAAAGCAGAAGAAAAATCAGATCTAATATTTATTGCTTCATTAAAATCTTTAATAGCTCTATCATATTCTCCCTTTTTATAATAAGCATAACCTCTGTTATTATATATACTTCCTGTTGAATTACCAGTAGATGCATTTTTCAGAAGCAAATTATAATCGCATATAGCTTTATCATATTCTCCTTCATAAATATAACCTGCTGCCCTGTTATACAGTGCCTGATAAAGATTGGGATTTTTATTAAGAACATCATTCCATAGTGTTATACTATTATGCCAGACCTTACATCTCTGCCAGGTCAAAACAGTCAAAAAAATAACCATGATAGTAAAAAATGTTATGGCGGCATTTTTTAACATTCTGGAAGAGTTTAAATATTTGATATAAAGCCAGTAAAAAAATTCTCCTCCAATATAGAGTAAGCCTGTATAGGGTATATAGGTATAGCGATCAGCAACTATTTGATCCATATTTGGTACCAGTTGAAGTAAAGGGAAAACGGTAATAAAGAAAAATAAGAAACCGAAACATATCTTTTCTGTATATTTTCTTGAATAAACTATAAGACATAATAAAACTCCTGTTATTACAGGGGACAAAAATATAAAAAGAGAAAACTTCTCTGGCCTGTTATATATTATGGAAAGATTGAAAGGCCATATCACTTTAAAGAGATAAAAGAGAATACCATAACAGGCAATAAAAGAATTATTCAGAATATCAGAAATATTACATGGCACAGAAGAAGAAAAAGAATTTAAAGTACAGTATGCAAAAGCAATAGCTAACAAAAAAAATGGAATTTTGTCAGTTATTATGGTACGGCTAAATTTTCTTTTAAAAAAATAATAATCAAAAAGAATTAATACAAAGGGGACTGTAACTCCTACAGGTTTCGATAAAAGTGATAAAAAAAACATAAAAAGAGAAAGTATGTAAAATTTTATAGATATATATTTTTTAAAGTCAATATAGGTAAGTAATGTTAAGAGGAAAAAAAAAGTTGAGAGAACATCTTTCCTTTCGGAAATCCAGACTACAGATTCTACATGAAGAGGGTGTATACCCCATAAAAGAGCAGTTATAAATGAGGCATACATATTATTACCCAGTTTTAATATAAGACAGAATATAAAAAGAGTGTTGAAAAGATGTAAAATCAGGTTTGTCGTATGATAAACAGAAGGGTTCAGATAAAAAAAGTGTCTTTCCACTGCATAGGATAATATAGTAAGAGGGTGGTAGAGGGTATAATAAGATGAAGTAAATATCTTTTTTACAGATTCAGGAGACAAAAATAGAATAGTAGAATTCTCTGTAACATATCTGTTGTCATCCCAGTTAGTAAATCCATTCCAGAGAGAAGGAGCAAAAGCAATAAAAGTTACAGCTAAAACAAGAAAGATATATACAGCCTTTAATCGTTCTTTATTTTTCTCAAAATTTTTTATCATATTTTTACTGAACTATAGCTCTATTTACAGACATTTACCTTGAAAGTATAGGAAATTTCATTTTTAATGGCGAAAAATAAAGTTTTAGATGAAATTTTATCTGGACGCAGTTTATCTAAATATAGTGTATTTCATAACTTATTAGAATTCAAGTGAGTAGTGAGTGGTGAGTGGTGAGTAGTAAAGGCAATCTTTTACTCACTATTCACTACTCACTATTCACTCATTAATTATGAATAGTTATGAAATTAACTATAATTTAATTTCCCCGGATTAGTATAACATTTTTTTAAACTATTTTTCAATTATTATTTACGAACCTTATATATTGACAAGTTTTTGTTTTTTTTTTAATATTGCATAGGAACTGAATCTGGAAATACTATGAATCTCAAGAAAGAGACTTTTGTGGCTGATATAGAAGAATACGTAAATAATATAATTGAATATAATAAAAACTTATGGGAGCAAAGTCTTCTGGAAGGAAATGTCCCTCTTGCTATAGAGATAATGTGCAGAATCGGCGATATTTTTCCTGACAAAAGTGAATCCTTATATGAACTCATAAAGATTTCCAGAAAGATATTGAAATTATATCCTGAAGATATGGATATATATTATTTTATTGCTATATGTTATATTAAACTCTATGACTTTGGCCTGGCAACCGTAGCAGTAAGAAAGGCTCTCAGATTAAATCGCGATACTGTAAGATTTTATAAATTGCTTGCCTATCTGTATATACGAACACTTGACATACCGCAGGCTATAGATATTTATAAAAAATTAATGGAACTTGCTCCGGAAGAAGAGAACTATCTGCTTTTTAGCATGGGATTTGCTTATCTGTGTATGAATAATATAGAAGAAGCTGTAAAGATATGGAAAGAAACAATAAAAAAATACCCTCACTGCAGGCTGTGCGGGTCTGCACTGGAATTTATAGAAAAAGGTAACATAACATGAAATTAGGTTTTATAGCTGCTGCTGATCGTGAAAATAATTTTAATAAAATAGAACCTCTTGGTTTACTCTATATGGCAGCTTACCTTGAAAAATATTTGAATTTTGAAAATGTAATAATAGCAGAAGATGTGGAAACACTTATAGTGGAAAAACCTGATCTTGTCGGCATCTCTACTTACAGTACCTGTATAGGCAGGGCAGGTGAAATTGCAAAGAGAGTCAAAGAAGAAATCGGTGTCCCTGTTATAATAGGCGGGCCTCATGTGACACTTTACCCGGAGTATATACCGGAAAATTGCGATATTGGTGTTATAGGAGAAGGAGAACAGACAATTTCGGAACTTCTGGAACTTTATTTAAAGGAACATGTCTTTTCACCTCATGAATTAAGAAAGATAAAAGGCATTATATTTAAAGACGGTTCTGAAAGAGTAAAAACACCGGAAAGAGGGTTAATTCTTCCCCTTGATATAATACCGCCTCCTAAAAGAGAACTTGTCCATGATTCTTTTTTTGTTCCCAATATTATGACAGGGAGAGGATGTCCCTATAAATGCAGTTTCTGTGCCACCCAGCTTGTATGGAAAAAATATCGTAACTTTTCTCCCGAATATGTAAGTAAGGAACTTCTTACACTCATAGATAATGATAATTTCAACAAAATAGAATTCGGCGATGACCTTTTTGCTATATCAAATGACAGGGTAAAAGCCATACATGATATTATAATAAATAATGAATTACATAAAAAAGCTTTTTTCTATGTTAATATAAGAGCAAATATATTCAATGAAGAAATGGCCTGTCTTTTTAAGGAGATGAATGTGACAAAGGTTTTTGTAGGCTTTGAATCCGGTTCTGATAAAATATTGAAGTTTTATAACAAGAAACAGACCGTAAAAGATAATCAGAAGGTAGTGGATTTATGCCATAAATATGATATAGGAATTATCAGTTCTTTTATAGCGGGAGCTCCTGTAGAGACAGAAGACGATATAAAAGCAACCCGTGATTTTATATACAGAAATTCAGAAAAAATAGCTGTTTTTGTAGTATGTTATTTACAGCCATGTCCCGGCACACCTTTATGGAATACCATGAAATTACCGCCTGTAAGAAGTGAAAAAGATTTACAGGAAGTTATCTGTCGTAAGAATTTCAGTGAATATCTTTCAGACGAGCAGCTTGAAAACTATTTAAATGAAATAAACAGTATTTATAAAGGGCCTGTTAAACACCTTTCTCATGGTCTTGATCTTATCTGTGGATTACACAAAAAAGGTCTTTATTCTGTGCCTGATCATCAGTCGCTGAATGATTTGATGACTTTTAGAGACAGAGGGAAGAATGTCGTGAGTCTTGAAAAGTGAGTGTATATGCATTACGCATTACGAACCACCCGTTACGCGTTACCCGTCACGAATTAAGAAAGGGGTATTTTTATGAGAATCAGATTTTTATCTATTGTGTTAATATTCCTTGCTGCTATGATTACCATATGTTTTGCAACCTGTGATAGAAAGGAAAAAGAACTTTCAGTGCTTTTTTATCTGGACAGCCAGCAGTCTATGCCGAACGAATTTTCTATGAAAATACTTCAGGATATGGCAGAATCGGGCAGTAATGAATATATGGATATAGTATTACAGATAGGATGTACGGAGCCTTCGAAGGAAAGCAATCTTGATGAAGATGATAAACACCTTGTGGGGCCTGTTACCATGCCTCAGTGGAAAGGTGTCAGAAGATATGTCATTTCGCAGGAAAAAAAAGCAGATATTGTTGAAACATTGCCCGATGATACTATGATGAATTCACCCGAAAATCTCGAACATTTTATCACCTGGGCCATGGAACATTATAACAGCAAACATTATGCAGTGGTTCTTATGGAACATGGCCATGCATGGAAAGGTTTTCGCACTATGACTGCTTCCGACATAGGGGATGCAATAAAGAAAGGCGTGGAAGAGGGCAATAAAATAACGGGAGATAATGATAAAATAGATCTTTTTTATCTTCAATCATGCCTTATGGGAAGCATAGAATCTGTAACCACTCTGGAAGATAGTGCCTCTGTTCTTATTACTTCGGAAAATCCTGTTTATGCACTTTCAAACAGGGATTTTGATTTCATATTCGGAGAACTTCTTAAAAAAGATGAAGGATTTGACCCTTGTAAATTTGCCTTTTCTATAGTGGAAGCATATAAAAATAAAAATAAAGATAATGGCCGAAAAATTGAAGTATTTAAAAAAGATGAAAAATTTACAAAATTATTTTCTCTTAAGTTTGAAAGCAGATCATGGTTTAAAGAAATGATAAGAATTTTTAAAGAAGAAGATAAAGAGACATGCGGAAAACTGGTGGAACTTTTAAATATAAGCTATTCCCACGGTTATCCCACTCTTTCTGCGATAGACACGAACAAACTTTCTTCTCTGACAGGTTCTCTCACGGACTTTGTCCGGGTTTGCGAAACATATGGAATTACAAATAAACAGCTTTTCGGAGCCATAGAAAAATCAGTAGATTACGGTAATGGCAATACCCATCATTACAGTGAACAGCTTCATGACATGGGTAATATAATGAAAAATATTATCAATACGGAAGGAGTTCATGAAAAAATAAAGGAATCTGCCTGTAGAGTAGTTAAATCTCTGGAAGATGCGGTAATAAATGAAGAACATGACCCTGTGAGAATGGCAGGTTCAACAGGACTTTCCATATGGGGGCCTGTAAATGCACTGGATATAGCAATGACAGGTGAACTTTACAGGGAGAAAACAGCGGAGTTTACGGAAAAAGTTGGCTGGTATTCTCTTATGGAAAGAGGCATAAAAAATCTTCCTCATGAATTACAGAAGGAACTTTCAGACCTTGAAGGACTCATAAGAGAAACCAATTCTCTCCTGGAAAAACTGGATAAAAACAGATTCCTTCCTAAAGAAGAAAAGCTGGAGATGGCCAGAAAAATAGTGGCCAATAAAAAAGTGATCTATAAGTCAGAAGCAGATATGATATTGAGTAAATATTTAGACTAATTACCGAAACAGATAAAAGGGTATCCGTAAAAAGCTTCTGCCTGGCAGGCTCTGGAGAAGAAAAATTAGTCTTTTATATAGAATTAAAAATTAAATAAGGGTTAATTTATTGTCTGTAAAACAAATTAAATAAGGCAAATTATTTTTCTTCGTAATAGCCTGTCAGGCAGAAGCTGATAAAATGGTTACTAATTTATCCGGTGCGTTAATTAGAGCCTATCCGAAAAGTCTATAGAAAATTGAATTTATGAAAGAACATATAATTACAGATAAAAAGATACAGACCTGGCTTGTAATAAGTGTTTCCTTCAGTGCATTTATAACACTGCTTGATGATTATATACTCAGTATTTCCCTTCCTACTATTTCTTCTTATTTCAATGTAAGTACAGGTACTGTTACATGGCTGCTTCTGATCTATCTTTTAATCATGAGCAGCACCCTTCTTATATTCGGGAAATTGGGTGATAAGATTGGTTTAAAGAAAGTTTTTATTGCCGGCTATATATTTTTTACTGCAGGGAGTCTTCTCTGCGGAATTTCCATTAATATTTCCATGCTCATATTATCCCGTGTTATTCAGGGGCTTGGCGGCGCTATGCTCTTTGTTACAGGTTTTGCTATTATGTCTAAATTTCTGCCTGTAAATATTATGGGATGGGCTTTCAGCATGATATCAGCTTTTTCCGCTGCAGGTGTTACAGTAGGTTCCCCTCTGGGAGGTTTCATAACTGCCTGGCTCAACTGGAGATGGATATTTTTTGTAAATGTTCCTGTATGTATTGTTGCAATTATTATTTCCTGGAAGGTAATACCTGATGAACAGAAAAAAATACATCCTTATTTTCTGTATGACTTTGATATAACGGGAAGTTTTTTGAGCTTTTTATCTCCTTTTTTATTGCTCTATGGACTTAACAGGGGAGGTGAAGCGGGATGGACTTCTTTCACAGTCATAGCATGTATTGCAATATCATTAATTTTATTTGCAATTTTTATCTTATGGGAGAAACGTGTAAAGGAACCACTCATGGATCTGACTATTTTTAAGATAAAATCTTTTTCATCTGCCAGTATATCCACTTTCTTTGCAGTTATGACACGGTCAGGTCATATGATCCTCATACCTTTTTATATGGAGTTCATAAAAGGGCTTACTCCTGAAAAAGCAGGTATGGTTTTGATTGTATTTTCCTGTGTATATACAGTTTCATCCCTTATAAGCGGCACTATGGCCGATAAAGTAAATCCTTTTTATCTTTACTCTATTGCTATGTTTCTGGGAGGAGCTTCGTGTCTTACATTCTGTTTTACCCTTAACAGTCCCGGTCTTTTGAATCTCTTTATTTTTCTCATATGGTTTGCAGTATCATTCGGTATGTTTATGTCACCCAATAATAAATATGTTATGAGCCTTATTCCTCATGAGAAAAAGGGTAGTGCTTCCGGTATTTTCAATACTGTAAGCAGTCTGGCCCTTGTCATGGGAGTCTGTATTTTAGAAGCTGTTTTTTCTTCGTCTCTTCCGGAAAATATTTCATCTGCAAGTCTTTCCGTAGGAAAGATTCCTGCCGATATATTACTGAGAGGATTTTTTAATGCTTATCTTCTCGCAGGATTGTTCTGTTTTTCTTCAGGGATTATATCTGTAATAAGAGGAAGTAGCCGGTCGGTATTGAAGAAGAAATAAAGCTGATAGCTGAATGCTTACGAACATTGTTCTCTATCGCTCTTTATTATTTCTAATAATTTTTTTGCTTTCTCTGTATAAAGTTTTATGCTGTTGAAATCAGGAATGGTAAGAGTTTTTTGCATTAAAATACCATCGTTTTTAAACCATGCCGGTATATA
>DAIOEN010000006.1:0-80950 GCA_036746235.1 Vulcanimicrobiota bacterium
TAGCAAGTGGAAAACAGTTTTCTGTCACACCGGAAATGGCTTTAAAACTGGCAGGCTCTCTTCTTAAAGGCAGTGATGGAACAATCAAAATACCTATACCTCAGATAGAGTAATTCAAAATTGAAATAATAAATCACTTTTTCTTACAAACAGTCTACTCCGGTAGACTGTTACTTTTATAGCATACTGTCGTGACCTCTGGAAAGTCACGACAGTAAAATTATTTATTTGAAACAAAAAGAACCGGATATTTTTTCTGTGATTTTATCAAAGGTCGATTTCTGTGATTTAGGATAGGTAATAATAAAAGTAATATCTACATCAATATCATCTTTTAACTGATGTTTTCTCATTGTTTTCCTGTAGAAAACCTTATCACCATCATAACCTGACAGAACAAACCAGTTTTTATCTATAATCTTGTAAATAATCTTTTTTCCGGCTTTTTTATATTCATCTATAGCTGCTTTATACATCTGCTCAACAGATAAGTCGAGACTATTGAAAGCACCGTAAACAGTCAATTTTGATTTTTCATCAGATGAAACAAACTGTCTTCCGTCTCCATTCTGGGATTCTTCCTGAGGTAAGAGAATATCGGGATATTCTATGTCGTATCCGAAACGGGCATTACTGTAAATATTCCATGTCATTTTACCATAAGAATGGGCAGTGATAGATAACAGGATGAGAATACAGAAAAAAAGTATTAACATTTTTCCGGGAACCATAAGAACACCTCTTTATTTATTAGTTATAGTTATTTTTTCAGGAGAAAAATTATTAAAAGATGTGAAAAATCTTATAATATTTAAAATAACCATTATTAGTATACCATACAAACTGCTAGAAAATAAATAATAGGAAATAATATTTCCCTTTTTCAGAATCTCTATATTTGCAAGATATATTATTTCACAGGCTCCTCCTTCCCTGTCATCTCTGGCTGTACTGCTCTGTAACTCTACATTTCTGGTAACTACATCAGAAGAAGTTCCCATATACTTTGCTTTAAGATTTACCAGCTTCCCTTTAATTTTAACCTGATCACCTACAGATAAAGTCTTCATCTTCTTTTCCAGTTCAGAGTTATTAACAACGAGATGATTGTTTGAAATCTCATTCATATTTACATCCAGTTTTCCTGACCATCTGATATATAAAAAGCGGCAGTCCTGAGTAAAAGTGACTGATTTATTCTGATAGATTTTATTTTTCACATTGGTACCCCATATTAATCCAACATCCATAGGAATGGCATTATCTATTTTACTCAGGCTGAACCAGCGGTAATCCATAAGATGCACCACAAGTCCGCTTATTTCATACTCATAAAGAGGTTTAAGTTCATATTCGAAAGAGTCTTTTGTAAATTTAATGAGATTTTTATTTACCACTTCTTTCTGTAAAGGAGCTTTAAGGACGTCTGCCATAATTAAATTAACACTTTTATAGTTATCTTTAGTAAAATAAGTTATAGCAAGAGTAGCTATTAAAATCACAAATAAAGGAGTATTTATTTTTGAAAACATATTTTCTAACCTCATAAACAAAATGTGCTTTTGTAAATTATACCATATTAAGTGAGGTGACAAAAGATAATATATATTCAGTAGAAAAAATATATGAAATCAACCAAACAAAAGGATTAATAAAATACTTATAGAAATTAGAAGATTATAAATTTTAAATAAAAGAGGTGTATTAATGATTACAAAGTTAACTATTTTAATCCTGATGCTTTTATTACTTACAACCTTCTGTTACAGTCAGGACAGTGTAAACGAAAGAAAAACAACTGCCCCCCTTCTGGACAGTGAAGGAAATATTTACATAGGATGCAGTGACTGTCAATTATATTCCCTGGACAGCGAAGGAAAAAATAGATGGTCTTTTAAAAGTGACGGACCGATATCATCAGATCTTTTTAAGTTAAGCGATGGTTCCATATATGCATATACCGGCAATGATACTCTTTATGTTTTAAATCCTGACGGTTCTGTCAGGAAGTCTTATCAAAAGCTCGGTTCTTTTGTGCCTCCTGCCATAGGAGATGATGGCTCTATTTATGCCGGTGAAGAGTATCAGGTAAAGACCTATAATAAAAACAGAGAGGAACAGTGGAGAGTTGTTACAAGAAGACAGATAGTCAATGTAGTTGTTGCCGGAACAGGAACAATCTATGCAACGGCAGGGACACAGATTACAGCCATTAATCCCGATGGTTCTACAAAATGGGGCAATTTCCTTGATAAAGAAGATGGCTCTTTATATATACCTGTTGCAGACAAAAATGATAATGTCTATGTATGTACATCGGGAAGTAATTTCTATGGCTTTGATAACCAGGGCAATCAATTATGGAAAAAGACTTTATACCTACCGGCCAATGTTTCACCTTCCGTAGGTGCTGACGGTACTGTATATATATGTGCAGAAAGCACTCTATTTGCTTTCAATCCTGACGGTTCATTGAGCTGGAGTTACAGAATAAAGGGTTTTAGAAACCTGTCTGGCCCGGCACTGGCACCTGACGGAACTGTATATGTAAGTGCAGGAGATTTTTTATATGCCATGAAAAACGGGAAAGAGGTATGGAATTTTAATCCTGAAGACAATATCTCAAAGAAACCTGCCATAGGAAAAGACGGAACCATATATGTAAGTACAGATAACGGCGGTCTCCTGGCACTGACACCGGATGGAAAATTAAAATGGTCTGTTGTGCTTGGTAAATAATAGTTGTCAGTGAGTAGATGGTTGTCTACTCACTGACAGAAAGAAACTTAAATATGAAAAATAGGATAACAAAAAAACAGGAAGAGAAACTTATTAAACTTGCCATAAAAGCAAGAGAAAATTCCTACTGCCCTTATTCAGGTTATAAAGTAGGTGCATCTATTCTTGCATCAAGCGAAAAATATTATGCAGGATGTAATATAGAAAATGCAGCTTATTCACCTACAACACATGCAGAGGTAAATGCCATAAATGCTGCAGTCCTTGCAGGAGAAAGACGTTTTATAGCCCTGGCAGTAATTACAGAAAATAAAATCCCGCCCTTTCCATGCTGCATATGTCGACAGTCTATAGCAGAATTTGATGATGGTACAATGGAAATTATAGCGGCAAATATAGAAGGAACTATCAGAAAAATAAGATTCTATGAGCTATATCCGGAACCATTCGGCACAAAACAGCTTGGAGTAGATCCTGAAAAATATTAAAGAGGAGATAAACAATGGGGATAAAAGCTATTATATTTGATTTTTCTGGAACCCTCGATAACCTTGATGATGTTCGTCTTTCGGCAGTAGAAAAATGCCTCGGTGATTTTCGGCAGAATCTGACTTATGAAGAAAGACTTGAAGAAGCAAAAGAAGTAATAGTAGAGATATTCAGACTTGATACAGAAATGCAATCAGCATCAATAAAAGACATTTTCCAGAAGGCTATATTAATCAAATATGGAGATGAAATATCAGATAAAATAGAAACATTATGGGAAATATATTATGCCTATCGTAAAGAACACAGAAGTTTACTCAAAAGTTTTGTAGACAATTTTTCCATTATATCTAAATATAAACTTTTTATACTTACCAGAACAAGAGAGGAAACTATAAGAGAACTGTTAAAAAACTACAATATGGATGAATGTTTTAAGATTTATAGGACAAAAAAACCTTCTACTGAGACACTGAAACAGATTATGAAGGAACATGATCTGAAACCACATGAATGTATTATGGCAGGAGATGATGTTATACTTGACCTTATGCCTGCCAAAATGCTTGGTATGAAAACAATACTTCGTACCGGCTATGTAGATTGTTTTATAAATAATTTTGATCTTATCGGAAATGTACTGAAAAGTTTGTAAAAAACTATTAAGGAAGGAGGTTCTGTTACATTCTTAAGGACTGTAGAATGCATCAGATATTAATATGAAAAACCCGAAAGGAATCGATCCGAACAGACTTAAAGATTTAATGCAATCAGTAGAAACTAAAAAACGTATGGAAGAACAGGCGATAGAAACAAAAAAACGTGAGGAAGAAAGAAAAAAACGGGAAGAAATAGAAAAAAGAGAAAAAGAAGAAGAGGAAGCAAAGTGGAAAAGCTATACCTTCTGTGCCTGGCATCCCAGTGTTAATGCAGAATATACATGTGAATCCTGCAATAAACGTTTCTGTATAAAATGTCTCGGAGAAAAAAAAGAAGATAGTGCTACCTGTAAAAGCTGTCTGAGTAATAAAAAATATATAAATGTTTTGAAACCGGATTCAAAAATTCAGGGTGGGCCGGCAGTAAAAGATGAAACAGACACCCTTATAGATTCATTAAACAAAGAAACTGATCCGGAGAAACTTATAGAAACTATAAGATTACTGGGTACAAAACAATCTCCAAAGGTTGTTACAAGTCTGTTAAATAAAATTGATTATAAAGATGAAAAAATAAGATGTGAAATCATAAAATCTCTGGGTAAGACAGGTGACCCTTCGGCAGTGTTGCCTCTATGTAATCTTCTGGCAGATAATAATATTGCCGTAAAAAAAATGACCTTATGGTCACTGGAATCATTAAATGATGACAGGGCACTGGACCATTTAAATCAGCTCTTGAAAATAGAAAAAGATCCTTCTGTTAAAAAACTTATAGAAGAAACAGGTAAGAGTCTTCAGAAAGTAAGAGAAGAAAAAGTATTTGGATTGATAAGAAAACTTACTACAGACGACGAAAAAATAAGAACAACAACAGTAGAAGAACTTATCAGACTTGGAGAAGCATCTGTTACGCCACTTATGAAAATCCTGGGAGCAAATAATCCCAATCTAGTTCTGGCAGCTCTTGAAGTCCTTGTTACAATAGGAAATAAAAAGTCTATAGAAGGAATTATCCCTCTGCTACAAAATCCTGATGAACAGGTAAGAATTGCTGCAGTAGAAACACTTGGCAGATTTAAAGATGAAACAATTATTCCTCATATCATTACATTACAGGAAGACGGAAGTGAACATGTAAGGATGGCTGTTATAATCGCATTGACCTTTTTTACATGTGAAGAAATAGTCAATCCTTTATTAAACTCTCTCTTTGATGAGTCTGACAATGTGAGAAAAAAAGCAGCAGAAACCATTGCCGGTCTCGACATGCCGGAAATAGCATCTGCTATGGTTACAATCCTGGTAACAGAAAAAAAATTAAGGCACATTGCATCTGAAATACTCAAAAAAAGAGGGAAATATGTTCTTTATGAAACAGGTCAGGCTCTTTATGAAAGTAACGACCATGAAGTTCAAAAAATGTTACTGGATATACTTATTCTCACAGGAGATAAAACTTCTATAGATGCCATAAAAGAATTTTCAGGCAGAAAAGATATAGATAAAGACATAAGAAATGCTGCAAAGGATGCATGCAATAAAATAGGGAAAAAACTCGGTCTTGGATTTATGCAGACAATAACAGGTTTCTTTAATAAAGTGAACAAATCCTATTCAGATATGCAGACAAAGGCCAGAGAAACTGTTATAAATAAAATGAAAAAAGAACCTAAAAAAGAGGTATTACCTACATGTTCTGTCTGCGGGAAAATAATAAGGAAACAATATCCGGAGCTAAAGGGAGAAATATTATGGGAATTACTTCATAAAAGAGACTGCGAGAAATGCGGGAAATCATTCTGTCCCAAATGTGCTCTTCAGACACCGATGGGAGGAAATACTACACTTATAAGCTGTCCCGTGTGCAGGAAAAGTAAATAGTGAAGGGTGAAGGGTGAGTCGTGAAAAGTGAAAAGTGAAAAGTGAAAAAGTGAAAAGTGAAAAAGTGAAATATACTGAGAAGAAAATATAAAAAAATGATTTATCCGATAATTCAGGAAAAAAATATAAAACTCATTGTGAGTCATAATATAGAAAAAGTAATTTTGTCCGGCCATCCATGGGTTTTTGATAAATCCATTATATCCCAGAAAGGAGATGGGCCTCCGGGGGCTCTTGGTGTTATTTTTGACAGGAAAAACAGATTTCTGGCGGCAGGCCTGTATGATCCTTTATCACCTTTAAGATTGAGGATTCTTCAGAAAGGAAAACCTGCACTCATAAATGAAGATTTTTTTATAGAGAGACTGAAGAAAGCTTTTTCCATAAGGGAATTTCTGCCATCTACCGGAACAACGGGATATCGTCTTATTAACGGAGAAAATGACGGGTTTCCGGGACTTGTCATGGACAGGTATGAAGATACTCTCGTAATAAAAATCTATACATGTGCCTGGATAGTACATTTTAACAAAATCCTCCCCCGTCTGAGTGACTTATTTCCACATAGAAGACTCCTGCTGAGACTTAACCGTCACTGTATGAAAGAGACAGATTATCTATACGGTTTTTATGACGGACAGATTCTTTATGGCCCTCCCCTCTCCGGGCCTGTAGTTTTTTGTGAAAATCATCTGAAATTTGAAGCAGATCTTCTGAAAGGACAGAAGACAGGTTTTTTTCTGGATCAGAGGGATAACAGAAAAAAAGTTCACGATTTAAGCAGAGATAAAAAAATATTAAATGTATTCAGTTATACGGGAGGATTTTCTGTTTATGCGGCAAAAGGCGGAGCAACACATGTTACAAGTCTGGATATAAGTAGACCTGCTCTGGAAAGCATGAAAAGAAATTTTGCTCTGAACCCCGAACTGGCTCATATACAGAGCGACACCATTCAGGGGGATGCCTTCAAAGAAATTAAGAGATTAACAGATAAAGGCAAAAAATTCGATATGATAATTCTGGATCCACCTTCTTTTGCAAAGAAAAAAGAAGAAAATCCGGAGGCTGTAAAAGCATATAAACAATTAAATTCTCTCGGATTAAGCCTTTTAAATCCGGGGGGTATACTTGTGAGTTGTTCCTGTTCCGCTCATGTATCACCTGAAGAATTTCGACATGCTGTTTTAAGTACTATCAATAAAAGTAATAAGTCAATAAACATAATAGAAGAAACAGGTCATGGCATTGACCATCCTGTGACATTTAAAGAAGGAAGATATTTAAAGGCTTTATTTATAAAGGTGTGATCGAAGCGTAATGCGTGATGCGTAATGTGTGATGGGTAATGCGTAATTTTCACCCTTCACAGTGCGAACACAGTGGTTCGCCACTGCCATTCACTTTTCACTTTTCACAACTCATACTATTTAGCTTTAAACATAGTAGTCTGCCTGCCTGGTGCTCCGGAGAAAAAAATATCACGGCAGCACAAGTATATTTTATTGATTTATAACGTAAATTAGCATGATGTAAGCTGTAACTATTATGAATGTTCCAGTTTAGATTTTTTTCGGAGGAGCGCCAGGCAGGCAGACGGTATTTACATATTATTCAAATTATTCATTTAGATAAAAACAATTGGGTATCACTTTTCACGACTCACGACTCACGACTTCTTCAAAGGCCTCGTAATCTTCGTGGCTATCTGCCTTACAGGTTCCGGCACCTTTTCAGAAGTGAACAAATTTACAAGTAAATCTACGAAATCTTCATACCAGCGAGGTTTTTCTTCTTTCCACTCTCTCAGGACAGACTCAAGGTGAGCAGCAGATTGAAATCTGTCGGAAGGGTTTAACTCAAGGCACTGCATTACTATATTGTTGAAAGAAGGAGATATTTTTTGATTAAATGTCTCCAGAGGTGGGAATTTAAACTTAAAATCCACAGGATCTTTGCCTGTAAGTAAAAAATACATGGTCGCTCCCAGAGAATATATATCGGAAGCAGGAGAGGTCTGTCCACGCCCGTACTGTTCGGGAGGAGAATATCCGGGAGTTCCCAGAGGTGTTGTATCTTTTATTTTCTGCGGCTCATAAAATCTGGCTATGCCGAAATCTATAAGACGGACGGTTCCGTCAATATTCAGCATAATATTTGAAGGCTTCATGTCTCGAAATATTACGGGAGGTTCTCTTGTGTGGAGATATGTAAGGACTTCACATAACTGAATTGCCCATGGCAGGAGTTCTCCTGCAGAGAAAGGCCCCTGTTTTTCAACTATTTCTTCAAAGGTGAGACCTTCTATTCGTTCCATTATGAGATAATTTTTCTCATTTTCCGTGAAATAATCAATCACTTTCGGAAGGCCCCGGTGAGACATTTCCATGAGTAAAGACGCTTCTTTTGAGAAAAAACTTTCGTGGTGGAGGTGCCAGAATTCTTTTGCCGCCCAGGTGGCGCCTTTTTCTTTATGATCTCTTACAAGATAGACAGCTCCCATACCTCCCTGGCCGATACACCGGAGAACTCTGTATCTGTTTCGTATAATGGAATCTTTATTAAGTAAATTGCCCATTATTTAGTAAATCCATAGTATCTTCTTTCATAGCCATAGCATAGATTTTCTTTTTAGTTAAATCTGAAAGAATATGTTCCGGAATATCTAAAGATGCATAGACAGGTATGATTTTTTTACCTTTATATTCAGGGAAATAATTGAAAAATTCCTTAATTTTATCAAGAAATTCCTGCGGGTGTTCTGTTCTGGGCTTTGATTTTGTTTCATTTAATATTACTTTATCAGGATAAACAGCTATGACATCAAATTCTTCCAGTCTGGATTTATCATGAGGATGCCTCTGATAAACCCTTACGGTAAATCTCTCACAGTCAGATTTTTTACAGGAAAAATATTTTTCTCCTATAAATCTGATATTCGGTGCAACCATGTCTTCTACCATAGTGCCCATTTTTTTAGATAATTCTCCCAGCTCTCTTTTTAAATTTCTCGTATCTCTTTTCATCTCATCTTTAAAATCGTTCATCTCATTTTTGAAATCTTTCATTTCCCGGCTGAGATTATTCACAGCTATCTGAGTTCTGCTCACCTCATAGGACAAACTCTGAAGCATTAGCTGGGTCTGTGCTGCCAGTTCTTCAAGTCTGTCAACTCTTTCTTCGATTACCATAATGTTCACCTGCCTTCTATGTTAACTATAACTCAAATAAAAGATTTTTGCAAGAAAGATAAATGAAAAGTGAAAAGTAAAAAAACGCGATTTTACTTACTTTTCACTTTTCACTCTTAAATTATTTAGATAAATTGCTTCTACATAATTTTTATCTAAAGCCTTATTTTAAGCCATTAAAGATGAAAATTCCTATACCTTTAAATTATCACTCCAGTTCTTCACCCAGTATAATGTGTCTCATTATCTTAACCGGTGATGAACCGCACTGTAACATACTGTCATGAAAATTTTTCAACGTAAAAGAAGAACCTTTTAACTTCTTAAAATCCTCTCTGAGCTTTAAGATTTCAATTTGTCCGAGCATATAGCTCATAGGCTGGGTGGGAGTCATAGTATAGCGGTTTACTTCCACTTCTGCCGTGCCTGCAGAAACAAGTACAATATCACGTAAAAAGGATTTTGCTTCTTCTATGTTCATTCCCAGCGTATGGAGTCTTATGTCTATAATCACCCTTGCCGCCCTCATTAACTGGTCTACCTGCTGGGAAAGTTCCAGTTTTGTTCCCTTCAAATAGCCCACCTCTTTCATCATTTCCTCACAGTAAAGACCCCACCCTTCTACAAATATATTCGAATGTACTATTCTGCGAAGAGGGCTTTTCAGTCTGTTTGCCATACATAGCTGGAGATGATGTCCCGGATAGGCTTCATGAGGAGCGGTAACCTTTGCGGTATAAATATTATGTTCACCTGTGAGCTTTATTATTTCTTCATCTGAAAGCCCTTCAGGCAGAGGAGTAACCCAGAAAAGTCCTTTCTGCACTTCATCATAAGGGCCGGGAGACAGATAGGCAGCCACTGGTATAAGAGGCCTTATAAAAGCAGGCGTTTCAGTTACATCCAGAATTATATCTGAAGGAACTGTTACTATATCATTCTTTATAAGAAAATCTCTGGCATCATTCATATAATCGAGATACATCCTGAGAACACCTGATGGGCCCGGATTTTCCTGTTTTAATTCTCTGTAAATCTCATACCAGCTCCTGTCAGGGTCAAGTCTGGCACCGAGTTCTGTCAGTTTTTCAGATATGGAGGCAAAACATGTTTCTCCTGTTTCAAGGAGTTCATCCAGATCTTTATCTATCATATAACCTGTTCTGACAAGGTGCGAAAAAATTTCCTTTCCTGTGGCGAAAGACTGCTCTTCTCCCGGTTCCATGGTCTTCAGGAAAAAAGCAAAATCACTTATAGCCTCTCTGGCTTTCATAGAAGCTTTTTTGAAATCTTCCTCGAAGGCAGGAGAGATTTTTCCGTAAATATCTTTTATTGTATCCATAAATTCAATTCCGCAGAGAGCAGTCTGAGAAGAAACCCTGAGAAATACAGGAGGACATTTGACTAAATTATCTTTTGCTTCTCTGAAAAGTTGAGGAATACTTTCCATTTTCTTTAATATCATTTCTGCCGTATATTCCAGAGGTCTGAAGGATTTAAGCATAAGGGTATTTATACCGTCAAGAGCTTCATCCAGATATATTTGAGGATTTTTTTCCCAGTGTTTCATATGTTCTATACGTAACAGATACAGTTCTATATCCCTTAAAAGAAATATTTTGTCTATTTTATTATCGGCATTCAAGTCGTATGTCAGAATATTCTGTGCCTGACTTTTAAAATTATAAAGATTTATCAGGGCATTGTGGCGGCTCTCCGGGGAAAAACTGCCTGTTAACGAATCATAAGAAGACAATCCTAAATAAGATGCAAAACCCGGTTCATAAGCATATTTCCATTTAAGATAACTCTCAACTAATTGTTCAAATTTTTGATTTTCCATAAAATACATATCATCCTAACTTAATAAAAATTGTGATAATTTACATAATAAAAATTTCCTTTATATCTTCAAACCTGTAAGGCTTTGTAACAACTCCCTTAAAACCATATTCTTTGTAATTGGAAATTACAGGATCACTTGAATAACCGGTGGATACTATGGCTGTCACATCCGGATCTATTTCCACAAGATGTTTTATTGCATCTTTGCCTCCCATACCGCCTGGAACAGTAAGATCCATAATGACCATGTCAAAAGGTTCTCCCCTGTCCTTTGCCTGTTTATATAATTCTATTGCTTCTGTTCCGTCACTGGCAAATTCGACAGTATATCCAAGATGTTCAAGCATTTTACCCGATACTCTTCGTACGAGATCTTCATCATCCATTAAAAGAATCTTTCCCCTGCTGGCCAGAAGATTGAGTTTTTCTTTCTTTAAATCTGCAGTTTCTTCAGAAATAATATCTGAAACCAGAGGTTTTTTATGAACAGCAGATATAGAAAAACTTAATAATTTCCTTGTTAATTTCATGGCTCTTGAAGAAGCTTTTTCGGCATCGACAAGTAATTCGAATACTTCATCCTGTGGTTTGACAGATATTTTCAGAAGAGAAATATTACCCATTACTGCCATAAGAAGATTATTAAATTCATGAGCAATTCCACCTACAAAAATACCTATCTTTTCAAGTTTTTCTTCATTAAGTATTTCTTTTCGAGATTGTTCTCTTTCCTTAACAGGATGAAATATGAGTAATGTACCTGTAATCTTACCATTTCTGTCAAACACTGATGACCAGTTACCTTCAATAATATGTTCTGTACCGTCTTTTGCTATTAATAACTTCTGAAATTTTGACGAATTTTCTCCGGAAAAAGGTTTTTTCCACTTTCCACCACTTTGTTCATCGATTATATAAAAAAATTCTTCGAAATTTTTGCCTGATACTTCTTTCTGTGTCCACTGTGTAAGTTTTTCTACTGCCTTATTAATGAAGATAATATTACCATCCAGGTCAATTGAAATAATGCAATCAGACATAGACTGCAATATGGAAGAAAGTCTTTCTCTTTCCATAGAGAGAGCCTCGTCTGCCCTTTTATGTAATGTTATATCATCGATAAAACCTTCGACATACATGAGTGAAGAATCGGAAGAAAATACGCCATGGCCCTGTTCCCACAGCCATTTTTCTTCTCCGCCTATGGAGATAATTCGATAAATGAGCTGAAAAGGTTTTCTCTCATCTAAAGCACTTTTGATCTGCTTCAGTACATATTCCCTATCCTGATGATGTATGAGTTCTCCATAGGATATATCCCTGTTTTGAATTAAAGATAAAGCCGTATATCCTGTCAGGAGAAAACATCCGTCACTGACAAATTCCATAGTTCTTGTTTCATCATGTTTACCTCTGTAAGCCATTCCGGGTAAACTGCTCATGAGAGAGGAAATCATATTCAGATGTTCTGAAGATTCTTCTTTATTATGTTCATTTGAATTATTCACCGGAGCCCCCCTTATCAAATCGTTATGCTTAACATGTGGCACAAGGTTATCTGAAATAAATAATTCTTTTTATGAGTCTATCATCCTTCTTAAATATGTTAATCATTTTCATCTGTTTTATTACCAAGAATTCTTTCTATGGATTCTAAAAGTTCTTTACGGTCAAAAGGTTTAGTAATATAATCTTCCATACCATATTCAATAGATCTCTCACGATGTTCCTTGATTGCATGAGCAGTAAGAGCTATTATGGGAATATGTTTCCCATCTGTTTCTTCTTCCCTTATTTTTCTGGTTGTCATAAAACCATCCATGTCGGGCATTTGAAGATCCATAAGTATAAGATCATAGGAATTTTGTTTCAGAGCAGAAAGAACTTCAAAACCATTTGAAACAAAATCTGCCATATAATCGGATTTTTTCAAATAATAATCTATAAGCTTATGATTCATAAGATTATCTTCTGCAACCAGAATTCGTTGTTTTTTCAAGTAAATTCCCCCAGATAATGACTTTGAGTTACAAGAACTCGCTTAACCTTTAATTTTACCACTTATTTGCAAAAAGATACAGAGAATAAAAAAATTCTCTTAATAAACCTTTTCCTCCCGTCACGCGTTACCCGTCACGAGAGTATTAATAGACATAAAATTTTATCTTTTCACTGATTTTATCTTTTGTTTTTACCTGTACCGTATGTGTTCCCTGAGCCAGATGCCATTTCAAAATAAAAGGATTTTTTGTTTTACCTGCCAGTTTTCCGTCCATATACCAGGAAATAATGCCTGTGCCTTCAGGAGCAACTGCTTTCATATGTATTACCTGATATTCTTTACGGAGTACAGGGTCTATTTTAAATATGTCTCCTGTTGAAGGAAATACGACGACAGGTCTGTTACCTGAGGGATTTTCAAGGAGAGTTAAAATATTTTCAGGAGGCATAATTCCCTGTTCCTTCATCCAGTTATAATAGAGAGGAGGATATATTTCATAAATTTTTTTAAATATATATGCATGAGGACAATCAGATGACGCAGGGCTGTTTGTTCTCCTGTCTATTTTAATCATTCTATGGACTTTACAGTTTCTCTCGGACACTGTGCCTTTTACGAAATATTCTTTTACCCTTTCAGGACAGTAAGGGCCAGGTATGTCTCCGGAAGAAGGGCATATATTTAAAGAAACTATCTTTTCCGGCACTGTAAAATTTCTTTCCTGTTTCGGATATTCTTTTTTCAGCAAATACATTATATCCCTGAATATGGGCCCTGTTCCTGTTATGCCTGAAACATCTTCCATGGGATCGGCGTTAAAATTGCCGGCCCATACGCCGACAGTAAAAGAAGGAGTATAGCCTATTGTCCAGTTATCCCGAAATCCCCTGGAAGTTCCGGTCTTGGAAGCACATGGGAAAGGAAGATTAAGAGGATTTTCTCTGCCAAAGGCAGGAACTCTGGCTTTATTATCGGACATTATATCTGTAAGTATAAAAGATGTTTCAGGGGAAAATATTCTTTTCTCTGTATTTTCAGAGGGAAAATAAATTTTATTGCCTTTATCGTCTCTTAATTCCTTTATAAAATTCAGTGGTCTCACAGTGCCGCCTCTGGCAAGTCCGCTGTAAGCCCTTACCAGTTCCATAAGGGTAACTTCACCGTCACCCAGGGTGAGAGCCACTCCGTAATAGTCCGGATCTTTTGTAAGACTGTCGAAACCTGCTTCATGAAGTTTTCTCAGAAGTCCTTCCACTCCTACCTGCTGTTCTATCTCAATGGCAGGAATATTATAAGAACATCCCAGGGCCTGTCGAAATCTTACAGGTCCATGAAATCTGTTATCATAGTTGCGTGGAATATAAATACCTTTTTTTGTAGGTATATTCATAGGAAGATCTGCTATTAAATCAGATGCCTTGAAGCCATGTTCAAGAGCAAGGCCATAGGTGAAGGGTTTTAACGTTGAACCGGGCTGACGGAGGGCGGTACAGGCATTTACCTGTCCTTCACCGGAAAAAAAATCAACAGAACCTGCCATGACAAGAATATCTCCTGTATTATTATCCACTATCAGAACAGCACCGTTTGTAACACCTCTGTCTTTAAGAGATGCCACAGTATTTTTTAATATTTTCTCAACCTCTTTCTGGAGGTAAAGATCAAGACCTGTCCTTATCTGGGATATACCGGAGATTTTTTTCATAGAAATATCTTTCTGGATAAGATCACAGAAATGAGGAGCAAGAAATGTATCGGACAGGGGGATAACAAGAAGTGGTTCTTCTCCGGCCTGTTTATATTCCCTTTCACTTATTCTGCCGTTACGGTACATTCTCTTTAAAATTAAAGACTGCTCTTTTTTCGTTTCTTCAAAATTCCTGTAAGGATCATAAATGGTGGGACTCCTGGGAATAGAGGCAAGGAAAGCAGCTTCTGCAATGGATAACTGTTCGGCAGGTTTGCCAAAATAAAGCAAAGAAGCTCCTTCTATGCCATAGGTCTGATTTCCGTAAGGGGCACGATTTAAATAAAGTTCCACTATCTCTTTTTTGGAATATTTAAAGTCAATTTTAACGGCATAAATAGCTTCAAGAATTTTATTTTTGAGACTACCCCGGGGTATATCATAGGCAAGGCCCGCCAGTTGCTGTGTTATGGTAGACCCCCCCGACACTATACGACCTTCTTTTACATCCTGAACCAGAGCCCTGACAGTGGCAAGTATATCTATACCGAAATGACTGTAAAATCTTTTATCTTCTGCCGCCACTGTAGCGTCAACCATATGAGGGGAGATGCTGTCCAGGTTTACCCACGAGGCGGTGGAATACTTTGAAGAAAGTACGGTTCTGAGAAGATTTCCTTTTCTGTCAAGAATATTGCAGGAAACCATTTTATCCGGGTAAAGTGATACAGAAGGGAGAGGAATTAAAAGAAAAACTATAAAAAGAAGAGAGAATATAATAAAACAGACAGGAGCAAGTATTTTTATTATTTTCCTCTTTTTTTCAGTAACCATATGACCTCGTGACGCGTAACGCGTAACGCGTGACCCGTAACCTGTCAGGTCACGGGTCACGATTTTTTTACTTTTCTACAACTTTAACGGTTTCCTTTTTAGAATAACCGAATACCTCCGGTTCATACATAAGTTCCGCCTTTGTATAAGGCATGTCAAAAGTTCCGTAATGAATGGCTCTTACGAAATATGTAAAGGTATGTTCACCGGAATTTAAGAGATCTGCAAAAAGCAGTACCCTGTCATCATAATTTTCCCAGTGATCAAATGTTCCCCACCAGTCATTTCTTTCATTGCTGCGTATCTGTGAGAGTTTTCTCAAAAGATCTTTATTTTCCGTGTCAAAAGATTCTCTCACCAGTTCAAAACCTCCCGGTAAGGGATCATTTACGACAACATAATGTCTTTCCATAGGAGTAACTATGGAAAGAGTTACTTTGTAGACTGTTCCTGCTATAAAATCCTTTGTCTTACTCCCTTCAAGGGGTTCTATGGATTTAAATACACTTATACCTTCATCCCTTGCAGGACGCGGGTCTGTCGGAGCATAAACAAGTCTCATAGTATAGTACTGCCTTCCCGGCCCTTCTTTATCAAACATAACTGACATGTCTTTTCCCACGGGGATATCTGACATAGGAACTACCTGTTTCACACATTTAGTCTCTCTTCCTTTAAAGAAATTTTTCATAATTTCCTTGCCGTCAAGAGAAACTTTACTTTCAAAATTCGGAGTATCTTTTTCAAATTTATTGAAATAAACTCTCAGTGCTTCAAAGGCAAAAACATTTTCCTGTGTTGTATCCCATCTGCCCAGGCTCTGTGTATCTATAAGCCATTTGACAACATTTTGAGCCTGAGGAAAGTCTGCATCCAGTTCAATCAGTGTCTGAAGCGTAAGAGACGTAGTTCTTACGGTAGAAGTATAAATCCAGCTCATATCATCTGTTACTCTTTCTTCAAAATAAGCACTTGTAGGAGACATTTTTATATGGTTAAGGAGTTCCTTTACCATAACAGCTTCTTCCTCTTTATCCTTACCGTACATATGCATTGCCCGCACCAGCATGCATCTTCCAAAGAGTGAGTTTTTATTCCTCTGTTCGTACATGGTATGTAAATAGGACGGCTCACCTTCTCCTGCCAGATAAAGGGTATAAAGGGCAAAAGCTTTTACCGTAGCCTGAGTCCTCTCTTTATAGGGATAAAGCCATCTTTTATCATCTTTAGAAAATCTGAGTATTTCTTTCAAATATTTCCGTCCCTCTGACATAACAGAAGGAGAAATTTTATAATCTGACTCCTGTGCCAGTGTAAGTCCGTACATAGTATAAGCTGAAAGGAAAGGATTTTCGAGTTCTCCTCCCTCCCACAGTGTAAAACCTCCTGAAGGTTTCTGGTGTTTTACTATCATATCCAGATTTTCCTGAACGAAATCTCTCAATTTCTGCCCCTTTAAACCTGAAAGGTCAAAAGCATTTATAAGCTCTTCTGCAGTAATGAGAGGAAGAACTCTGGAAAGTTTCTGTTCCAGACAGCCGTAGGGATAATCTACAAGATATTCAAGGCCTCCCTGAAGATTTATCATTGCAGTAGAAGAATTATTCACTTCCAGATAACCTGTATTGGGATCGGCAGTTGCAGGAATAGAAAGTTTCTCTTCCCTGCTGTTATCTTCAGATGAGCCTGTTGTAGCAACAGCTTCCGTAAGTATAGCAGCTTTTACCGGCAATTTTTCCAGTACGCCGTCACTGTAAGTGCCCATGGTACAGGAGAAAGTCAGTTTACCTTCCGTTACTTTATCGGCTTCGAAAGAAAAGAGCACTTCTTTTTCCTGTCCCGGAGGTATATCTACTTTTTTAAGTCCCCTCTCCGAAAGTTTAAGGCCTTCACTATTACATTCTACAACTGCTTCTCCCTCTTTATCAGTTCCGTTAAATACGAGAACACCTGCTTTAAACTTATCGTAAAGTCTTACAAACCTGGGCATGGAAGGCTTCATAAGCAATGGTTTTGTGCTTACGATCCTCTTATCGCCACAGCCGAAAGAACTGTCTTTTGTCTGAGCCGTTGCCATAATAAGAAAAGTAGTCACATTATCGGGAAGTTTAAATTTAACTGAACCATTGCCGTTATTATCTGTAATCACAGAAGGTTTAAACATGGCAGTGGCTACGAAATTTTCCCTCAGAGTAGAAGGTTTCCCTCCTCCGTCACCTCCGGGATTACCTCCTTTTTGACCGTAATTCTTCTGATCTATAATATATTTCCTTGTTTCCGCAGTTATAACATCAATACCTCTCGTATAATAAAAAGAGTCAAAATAATCAGGTGTTTTGAAACCTGTAAGATTAAGTACCCCGAGGTCTACTGCAGAGACACATATTTCACCTTTTACTCCCTGTCCCTTCTGGTTTTCCATATGAAGATTTACGGTAACTTCATCTCCGGGGACATATTTATCTTTATCAGTATTTACCGTTACTTTAAGCCTCTTATTATCAGGAACAACAGGCATATTAAAATAGCCTATTTTAAAAGACGGTTTACCCAGATCATCACCTGTGTCGGAGAATTTGCTATCTGAGACTCTGCCCTGAAGTAGTATGACAGACACATAAACATTTGGCAGATAATCTTCTTCCACCGGGATTTCCACCGTATCGGCACTGCCTTTAAGGTTTACCCAGAAACTTTTTATTATAAATTCTCTTTCTATTGTTACAAGGGCTCTGGCCTGTTCATAAGGAGATTTGACAAGTATTTTTGCCGTATCTCCCGGCTTATATTCTTTTTTATCAGGCACTAAATCAATCTTATCATCATCATATCTTGCCCATGCAACATAATCTTCACCGCTGACATAAAAGGTTGATTCTGTCACTATATTGTTCTTTCTGCTGTCTGTGCCTGTAGCTCTTATAATGTAAAGTCCGGCTTTATCAGGCTTAAATTCCCCTTCTACACGCTGTCCTTCACTTTTAAGGTCAAAACTTTTAATGACTTCATCCACCTTTTCGGAAACCCAGCCTGTTTCACCGTTCATTCCCACCTTACGTACGGAATTCCACTCTCTTTTTATAATATCTATCTTTACATCCTGGCCTGTTCTGACTGTTCCGTCAGGGGAAAGAACAATCATATTGAAAGTCTGTGTTTCTTTATTTGACATAAACCGTGAAGAAGGTTTTATGCCTATATAATATTCACCCGGGTGGACAAGAACCTGCTTATAGCCCGATACAGACTGGCGACCTGCAGATTCTATCGTTCCCTGAACTGTCAGTATATAAGGCCCCTGGTTTACTTTATCGGTAATCTCAACAGACAGAGGGACTTCACCGTTATCTTTCAGGTTCCCTTCCCCTGAGCCGAGATATTTTTCCTCTCTTTCTTCGGCCATATCATAGAAGTCCCTGGTAAAATCAAAATCTTCATAACCGGAAGGACTGTACCAGGTAGGTTCAAGATAATAAGACCAGTTAACCTTATCACCCTTCATAGGTGCTCCGAAGAGGTACCATCCTTTTACTGTTCCGTTAAATTTATCGCCGAACACATAATAATCACAGTCCGAGTTTACCGTAACTTCATACTGTGCTGCCTGATAATCTTCTACAAGGAAACTTCCGTATCCTGAAATATTTCTATTACCTTTCTCTCCTGAAATATATATGGCATACCTTCCTGAAGAGCCGTCAGACGGAATGGTAAAGGAATGGTCAAAAGAACCGTATTCGGAAAGTTTTAAAGGAGTGTCCACGAGAACTTCATCCCTTGAGCTTGAGATTTTCAGATTTAATTTTTTAAGAGAAGAAACTTCCCATTTACCTTTTATCTTTTCTCTCATAGTTCCTTTAAGATGAACCTCTTCACCGGCTCTGTAAATGCCTTTTTCCGTAAAGACATGGATATTGAAATCGGAAGAGTCATAATAGTAATCATACATATAGAGAGGTACTCTCCAGTTCCTGTAAGAGCTGCTCACACACATATCATCGCCTTTTGAGGCAAAAACCCATATTTCACTATCATCTTCTTTTAATTTCAATTTATTCCATCCGTCAGTCTCTACCATACCCTGACCATCTGTTTTTCCTGTCCATATGATTTTATTATCACTGTTACGAAGTTCAACAAGAGCATCCGGTACAGGTTGGGCAGTGTCAAGGGTATTGACTGAAATAATATTATTTTCGGGAGAGAATTTTGCAGTTATTCCGAGATTTGTAACCTGGAGAAAGGCTTTCTGAAATCTGCTGTCATAATTCAGAGTTTCCAGAGCGTCCAGTTGAAGGAAAACAAAACCATATTTTTTGTCTCCCAGAAGTTCATCCATATCAACAGGCTGCCACCACGATTGATTCTTCTTTAAATTCAACTTCCATTCTCTGTCAATTTTATAAAAATTTTCTCCGGGATTATATTTTGCATCATAGTTAAAAGCATGTCCCTGAAATAAAGGGATAATCTGATCCTTTGAAAGAGAAGCAAGCTTCAGATTTACCTTATCGAGATTCATAAAAGATACGGGAAAAGTTCTGGAAGAATTTGCTTCTACTGTTCCAACACCGTTTTCAATATAGCATGAAGGAGAATAATCTGATGTTTTAAATGAAAAACTCACATCCTGCCCCAGGGTATTTCCGAGAATATCTTTTATATTCTTTGAAATCTTCACTGTATATTTCGTCTGTGCCAGTAAAGGGACATAAAGACAGAGAGTCTGATTCTGGCCGTATTGTTTGTAATATTCAGGTATTTTTATATCGGGAGTAAATTTTATATTATCGATTACTTCTCCGTAATCTACAGGATTTGTAAAAGTCAGGTCTATAGAGCTTTCAGGGCTGTGTTCCCCGGAGGTGTCGGCATCGGACATACCGGAAAATTTAAATACATTTTCACTGTTAAATGTTATGGAATTATCTTCCGAAAGACCGAGGTCACCTGTTTTACCGGGTAAATTCTTTTTTAACGTAAGAATATAAGCTTTTCCGGGAGATAATAATTCAGAAGGTTTTATAACAATTACATTATTCGGATCCCATTCTTCCGTATCTTTATCTTTTTCAAACTGTCTATCCACTTTAACGGGAATAATTTTCTTATCACATGATAACTCAATAAAATCAGCAGCCTTTGCCGGGTCCATCGGTTGATTGAAGAGCAGATATATAGAACCTTTAAGAGCCAGCAGTCTGCTATAAAAATAATCGGCAGGTTTTGAAGAAACAATGGCAGGTCTGACTGTTTCAAATGACCATTTATAATCTTTATCAAGAACTGCACCTGTTAAAGCTTTAAACCCTTTCGGAACCGTGACATGGTACAATGTGCCGAAGGGTAGTGGATTATCAGGAATAAATTTCAGTGTTGCAGTCCCCATCCATCTGTATTTACCCGACAGAGGAGGCTCAAAAGTTAAAAGCCCTTCCGGTTCATCTTCAGGAAGGGTAGTGAGAGGAACCATAGCCTGATTAAAACTGACTGTTATGGCATCAAGTTCGCTCTGTTCCTGTACCGGCCCATCCGGTGTGGCGAAAACAACCTGTAATTTTTCAATTTTACTTGGCCCTGCAAGAACTACTTCGTTAATCCTGGAGCTATTGCAGGAACTGGAAAAGAATGCCAGAAAAATAAGAAAGATAGAAAGAATATGGATTTTTCTCAAATTGAACACCTCTCCCTCATGGTTATGTAATAAAAAACATATAGATATTATAGAACAAAAGTCGGATTATGGCAATTAAATCGTAACTGGTAACGCGTAACGCGTGACGGATGGCGATTTAAATTGCCGTGTAGGTAATTAGCCGTCTAGAGAGATAGATATTTCGGCGAATACCGGTGAATGGTGAAGAGTAAAATAACCCATTATAGCTAAAGTTATTGTGATTTGAGAGTAATATTTAATTTAATTATAAACCTAATATGACAGAAAGGTTCTTAATGATGAGTACAGAACTTCAGGTGTTACGTACTGGCAATTGGATAAATTGTTTACAATTTGTTTACAAATCCCATATTAATTTATGAATAATCTATGGTAATATATATTACAGTTATTTTATAACTGCCTGTAAAAAACAGGGTACAACAGTTGAAAAGTAAATTTATTCTATATTATCTTGTACCTTTTTACATAGTATGTAAGGTATATAGAATATACATCAAAAAACATAGGAGGAAGAGAGATGAAAATAAACCAGGCAAATCAGCAGCATACCATTATAGGACAGAAGAAAGTCACCAGAGGTAAATCAGAGGAATTACCGAGAGAACAGGTAATCCTTGGTCAGTATTCAGATGATCTTGGAATGATGAAACAACTTGCAGATCTTAAATCCTGTTCCACCGGTGATATAGGTTCTATGCTTTTAAAGGCATATTCAACGGGAGGAGCTATAGGCATAGTAGCATCAGGAGCTGGCCTCGCCGGGAAAGCCTTTGGAGGACTCACAGGAGCTGCCATCGCAGCGGGAACGTCGGCCCTGGTGGGAGGATTTGTAGCAGGTAAATACTTTGGCTCTGAAGGCCAGATAAGTATAAAGGATTTTGCCATAGGAGCTCTCGCGGGAGGAGGATTGGCCGCAGCCGGAGCGGGACTCGGATTCCTTAATAATGCCTGGATAGCTGTTCCTGCCGCTACAGTCGCAGGAGGAGTGGGAGGCTTTATCAGCACGAAGGAAATGTTCGAGAGTAAATGGTCGTCTCAGTATTAGACCGAAAAAAGTATTTCTTAAAAGGGCTGTTCTAAAGACAGCCCTTTTGCTTTTGAGATTCTTTTACTGTGAGGATCTCCTATCACGGCTTTTTATAAAAAGCTTCCACCCTTTTAAGCCCCTGTCGTGCAAAAATATGAAATGGGCTCAGCTCAAGTGTTCTGGAATAAAAATAACGGGCACGGAACCGGTCTCCCATTGTTTCGTAAACAAGGCCGGTAATCCAGTAGCTGTCCGGAAATTCCGGTTCTGTTTTTCTTGCAGAAGCCAGTTCTTTTAAAGATGCTATATAATTTCTGCTATCCATAAACCACAGAGCCTTTATGCAGTAAGTAAAGGCAGATCTGTAAGGACTGTATGAGAGAGCCTGAGAAAAATATACTTTCGAATCATTTTTTATGCCCATATCCCTGTAAATAAGTCCCATATAATAATAGGATATGGCCTGGGAAGGATTTACGGAGAGGGCCTGTTTGAATTCTTCGATTGCTCTGTCGTTTTTTCCTCGGTACATATTAAGAAGTCCGAGATTTATATAGGCGAAGGAATTTGTAGGATACGTTTCAATAAAAGATTTTAACATATCTTCCGCTTTCTGGAACTCTCCCGTATTCAAATAAACTACTCCGAGAGAGAAAAGAACTGATTTGTTAGCAGGGTCAAGAGTCATTACTTTTGAATAATTTTTTATTGCTTCTTCCCAGTTGCCTCTTTTCTGATATATGACACCGAGAGCAAAAGGTATATCTATATTGGACGGATCCAGTTCTATTACTTTATTAAATTCTTCTATTGCAGCTTCATCTTTTCCCTGAACATAATAAACCTGTCCCAGGAGATCATGAAAGGTAATACTGTCAGGAGCAAGTTTTATTCCTTTTTTGAATATATCTATTGCTTCATCGAATTTACCGAGAGAATAACAGGAAAAACCGAGATATTCCAGTACCTGCAGATTATCAGGATCTATTTCTCCGGCCTTTCTGTAATAGTCGATTGAAATATCTCTTTTATCCAGATTATCATATAACAGTCCCAGAGACAGGTAAGCACCTGTATTACGGCGATCAAACTCCAGACCTTTTTCGAATTCCTTTATTGCTTCTTCACATTTATTCTGTGCAATATAAACCCTTCCCAGGCCGAAATACCCCTGTCCGTTCTGAGGTGCTACGTCTATTGCCTTTGTAAAATACTGTGATGCAAGAGCCATATCTTCTTTACTGAGAGAAAGTTCTCCGAGATATAGATAGACATCGAAAAAATCAGGTTTCTTTTCTATTATATAATTAAATTCATTCATTGCCCGATCAAGGTTTCCCGACATTGCAAGTATCTGACCTTTTATGTAACGGACTTCAATATCATCGGGAGAATTTTCCAGGAGTTTTCCGCAGTTATAAAGGGCTTTATTGAAATCTCCCATGTTCATATAAACAAGAGACAGACCTTTCAGGGCATCTCTGTTATCAGGAAAAAGCTGTATTATTTTTTCATATTCCGGCACTGCATGAACATAATCGCCTGTCGTAAGATAAACCTTTCCCAGTTGCAGAGAGAGAAATAAATTTGAAGGATCCGATGATTTCGCTTTATTGAAGGATTCCATGGCAAGTTTATTGTTTTTAAGAAAGAGATAAACAAGGCCGAGATTGTAACTGGCTGCCGAATTATGAGGATCAATATAGAGAACTATGTGAAACTCCCTGAAGGCTTCTTTCATATTGCCTTCCAGAAAATATTTTTTCCCTGCTTCAAGGTGTTTATCTATATCAAAACCACTGTCATTATCAGTTTTTTTATCAGGTAAAGACGTAAGGGCAGCAAAAGCAGGAAGTGTTAAACTCATCAGAAGGAGAAAAAAGACAAGGAATTTTGTTAAACGCACAAACAGTTACCTCTTAAATATTATAAGTCAATAATTTATATAGGTTTTTCACAAAAATAAATTCTTTACATAAAATATTTATCCTTCCTGTGAATATATATTTCTGCTATTTTAGAAATATTTCATAACGTATGATAATTTAAGTGAGCAGTAGGTGAAGACAATCTTTTACTCACTGCTCACTTCTTCGTTAAAATCCCGGTAAAAAACTGGCATAATCTCTGCAGGAAAAGAGAGGAGATAAAAGAAATCTTAAAGATTAAAAAATCAACAAAGGAGGAACAGAAATGATCCGTTCTAAATCATTAGTAATTCTTGCAGCTATAATAATAAGTGTCTCTCTTTTGCTTATGAGCCAGGCAGAAAGCCAGACAAAACCCAAAACCCTTGATTATTACAGCATAATACCTGAAAAAAAGGCTAAAAGCCTCATAGTTCTTGAAGGTGAAGAAGTCAATGTAATACTCCTCTATCAGAATCAAACTCTCTATGTGGGAGCAGATGATATGATGAGGGCTCTCGGCATAACCGGCTCTTATGATACGGAAAAAGGCACTTATGTAATCAACGGAAAGGAATTTTCAAAAAGGAAGGTTTATGAAGTAAAAAATCCTTCTACGAAAGAAACAACCATATTTTTACCTGTAGATGAACTTTTGAAATTTATCGGTATAAGATATACTCTGTCAAACCTGGGAGAATATCCTACCGTAAGAATTCAGACAAGCAGCTTTTCCCTTCCGACACCAACACAGGTGCCACAGCAAACAGGGATAGTTGCTGAAGGAACCCAGGCTTCAGGTACGCCCACACCTTCACCGCAGCAGGTATTTTCTCAGAAATGCAGTAAATGCCATGCTTTAACTAAAGTCTTCGAAAGTCCGCACTCAACTGCTGACTGGTCACGTATAGTATCTCAGATGCAGGCAAAGGATTCTCAGTGGATAACAGGGGAAGAATCATCTGTTATATTGCAATATCTCTCCGGAGGGGGAAGGTGAAATCAGTGAACAGTGACCAGTGACCGGTTATCAGTAAGGTAAAATTTCTGGTCACTGATAACTGGTCACCGGTCACTGATTATTGTTTACCTGTAAATAAAATAGGCTTTTATATTACCGCCTCCCTGTCCTACATTCAGTCCTGTTACATTGATAGACAGGGTACCTCCGTTACCGCTGTAACATCTCATAAACCAGGGAGACCATTCATAGAGATTTCCGGAAAAACTGTCGTTACTTGCTATACTTACATTTATACCTTCAGAGCCTGTATTTCCGAAAGCACTCCATGCATTATGAAGGGAAGTTCCTCCATAACTGGTGTTTCCTGTAAGATCTATTCCTGTAAAAGTATAGTTATTATCACTTACCTTTCCGCTCAATGCAAGGGCCAGGGCATGCATATCAAATAGATTTTCAAAGGTGCTTCTGTTGCCTGCAGCAGCATAGAGACTGTCAAGACAGATTTTTCCGTCTGCCTGATTTAATCTCTTAATACTGTCAGAGCCGAGTTTTTCATAGAGATATTCTATATTAAAAAATCCCATTTCATATGTGCCAATACCATCATTACTGTTGTCATTAAATGTTCCTGAAGTAAGACTCGAAAGTTCCGGAGCCTGTAAATAAGGTTCAAGACCGCTGGAACGAAGGGCGTTAACCTTCGCATAATTATCTGTAATGCCTCTATGAAGAAGCACATTTTCAGTATACTGGGCACATCCTTCATGGATGCAGATTTCACTGGAGAAATAATTACCCATAGTACTATAATCTATAGGAGTTCCGTTATTACTTGCAATATATTTCATATTAAATCTTACCATATGAGTGTACTCATGACCTGCCACAGCCTGAATCTGAGCAAGGGTATTTTCAGCAGATTCAGGATTTCCCTGAGAATCTGTCGCGGCAAAGACAAGGGGATCTATATATATGGCTTCGACTTCATTACTGTATTCTCCCGACGGAAGGCTTGACTGGGGATAGGGATCGGAAAAAGGATAATAGGCATTGTTAAAATTGGCACTCAAAATAATAAATATCCTGGGATCTCCGTCTATACCGGGAGACCATTCATATCCGACCCTTTCATGAACCAGGTTGTATATCTGGCTGTCAAAATAAGAGGCAAGCTGCTGGGCGTAAGTAGTGGCATTATTAAAGTAAAGAGGCGGATCATCTGTATCCATAAAAACATAACAGTGTTCTCCCACTGCATAACACTGACATGGCCTCTCAATATATCCATAGGGACTGGGAAAATAAATCCAGAAATTCCTTGTATCTCCGACCTGTGCACTGGCAACCATTCCATCTTTACCGAGCCTCCCTCTGGACTTTAATTCTTCGGTACTTAAACTTCTCGGATATTTACCCTGTAGTGACAGATTATTTACCAGTTCAAGATCATGACGTAATTTATCCAGATGGTTTTTATAGTATTTTTTATATTTATCAGACATATTTGCCGACAAACCGGTTTTTTTCACAGAAGAAACCCTGGAAACAGGATTTTCCTTACCTGATGTACCATTATTGAAGGTAGCATTTATGGCTATCGGATTCGCTGTGTCAGCCGGTTTATCGGAATGATAGGTAAGTAAAAGATAACCTTCATTTGAAGAACTGAAATTATTTACTGATAACTGTAATGTTCCGTTTGAGATATTTGCAGGAACAGAAGTATAACCGTTGGGAACAGGAACACTGCCCCCTATGGGGGAAACAGTCGGAGTTGCAGTAGGTCCTTCTGTTGGTACAGAAGTAGGTATTACTACGGAACCGGAAGTACCGCTTCCACCTCCGCATCCGTTAAAGATAGATAGAGAGATTAAAAGAATAGACAGCAAAATAAATGGTTTCAGCAACAAAACTCCTCCTTAAATTTTTTTTATTACAAACAGTTATTTATAAATAAAATATGCTTTAATATCACCTCCGCCTGTACCGGTCTTAAGGCCAGTTATATCAATATTAAGACTTCCACTCATATTAAAAAATTTATAATACACAGGAGACCATTCATATAGCTTTGAAGAGCCTTTGCCGTTATTTAAATTACTGACATCAATACCTCTGTCATAATCGCCTGAATTGGTAAAAGCACTCCATGCATTATGTAACATTGTACCTCCGTAATTCGTCTCTCCTGAAAGATCGACACCATTCAAAGTATAATTACTATCGGTCACTTTACCACTGACCAATAAAGATATGGCCTGTTTATCAAAGACTGTTTCAAAGTCTGCCCTGGTACCTGCGGCAGCATAGAAACTATCTATGCCTAAATTACCGTCTGCCTTATTTAATTTCGAAATAGCATCGTAACCATACTTTTCATATAAATATTGAACTATAAAGAAGCCCATTTCATATATGCCAAGTCCACCTGTACCATTATTATAATTAAACTCGCCGGAAGTTAAGGTACATATTTCAGGCATTTCAAGATATAATTCAAGACCACTGGCACGCATGGAGGCAATAGATGAATAGTTATCGGTAATACCTCTGTGGAGCAAAACATTTTCTACAAACTGGGCTATTCCTTCATGAACAGGTATCTCTGTGCTGTAATAAGCAGTCATAGTATTATAAACGGGACTCTGATTGGTGCCTACAAATTTCATATTAAAACGAACCATATGGGTAAATTCATGAGCTACAACAGATTCAATCACTTCAATTTTACTATCAGCCTTTTCCGAAGCAGAAGAAAACAAGAGAGGATCTAGATAAACAGCTTCAACTTCATTACTGTATTCACCTGAAGAAATAGCACTCTGTTTAAATTCATCCGAAAAAGAAAAATAAGCATTATTCATGCCAGGTGCAAGAACAATATAAATTCTGGAATCTCCGTCTATACCGGGAGACCATTCGGAGCCTATATAGTTATGGACAAGAGGATAAATTGTATTATCAAAATAATTGGCCAGTTTTGTTGCATAAGATGTAAGATCCTGATATTTATCAGAACTTTCCGTATCACTATAAACATAGCAATGAGTTCCTACAGCATAGCATTTACAACTTTTTTTCTGAACAGTAGAACTGTAAGAAATATAAAAACTTTTAGTATCTCCTACGGAAGAACTGATAAGATTTCCTGCTCTATCAGCTTTTCCTCCTGCCATTAACTCGGCAGACGTCAATGAAATGGGATACCTGTTCTGCTCTGTCATATGTTTAAGAAAATCAAAGTCTTTCCTTAATTTTTCAAGATGGTTTGTATAATATTCTCCGGAAGAATTACTGGCCCTCCTTAAATTACTGCAATTTTTATTTACAGATTTTGTAAAATCAGTATTTAAACCGGTACTTCTGTTACTCGGATTGTCAAAAGTACAGCTTATAGAAAGAGGGTTGGCCGTATCTGATGGTGTCTGAGAATGATATATTAATAAAAGACAGGCTTCACTGTAAGAACTGATATTACTCCATGATATATGAAGATTTCCGCCGGAAATATCCGGAGTAAGCATATTATAACCATCAGGAACAGGAATAGAACCGGAAGAAGTCTGTGTCGTGGTAGAACCAGGAGAAATGATAACAGGAACTGCAGGTAAGGGAGTAACTGTTGCAGTGGGAACTGCTGTAGACTCTATGGAAGGAGTTGCAGTTGCAACAGGTACTGAAGTTTGTTCTGAAGAACCGGCAGGAGTAGATGTAGCAGCAGGAGTAGACACAGTAGATAGTAATCCTGCAGTGGTACTGCTATCTCCACCACATCCTGTAAGTTGTAAAGAGCATAACAATAAAACTATTACTATAGCTTTTAATTGCATCTTCACCGGAAATTCCTCCTTACATAATTTATTATCGACAGATAAACATTAAAAATTATAGTCAAAAAAACTTACACATATGTTACAAAATACCTTCTTACTTCTATTCCCTCCTTTATAGAGAATTTTTTAAAGTTTTCTAATTACCGCACCAGGTAAATTAGTAACCATTTTATCAGCTTCTGCCTGACAGGCTCTTACGAAGAAAAATAATTTGCCTTATTTAATTTGTTTTACAGACAATAAATTAACCCTTATTTAATTTTTAATTCTATATAAAAAACTAATTTTTCTTCTCCAGAGCCTGCCAGGCAGAAGCTTTTTACAGATACCCTTTTACCTGTTTCGGTACTAAAATTTGTTGTAACATATAAAGAAAAAATTATTTTTCTCTTTTCTGAAAATTTATTTATATTTTACACTAAATTTATTGGAGAAATTTTATTATGTGTAAAAAATTGTAATATTTTGTAAAGAATTGTGGTAAAAAAGAAAGAAAAAACCTGATAGTTCAGGTTCAATCTAAATTTATGAAATATACTATAACTATAATTACAACCGGCTTATTTATAAATAAAATATGCTTTAATATCGCCTCCGCCGGTACCGGGAGAAAGTCCTTTTATAGTAACATCAAGACTTCCATTCAGATTATAAAACTTTATAAACATCGGAGACCATTCATATAAATTTGTAGTAACACTATCAGAGGCTAAAGATGTAATATCAATACCTTTACTGTAATCACCGGTATTGGAAAAGGCGCTCCATACATTATGCAGTCTTATAGAACCGTAAGCTGTAGCACCGGAAAGATCGACTCCCTGAAAGCTATAATTTCCGTCACTTATTCTGCCGCTTAAAAGAAGGCTCAAAGATTGCTTATCGAACATATTTTCAAATTCCGTCCTCCCTCCTACCGCTTCATAGAGACTGTCAAGACCCACTTTACCGTCGGCCCTATTTAATTTTGTCACACCATCATATCCCTTTTTCTCGTAAAGATATTGTAATATAAAGAATCCCATTTCATAAATACCTGCCCCGCCTGTTGTATTATAATTAAACTGGGCGGAAGTTAAAGAACAGAACTCCGCAATATCAAGATAATATTCAATCCCCGATGCACGCATAGCAGCAATAGATGTGTAATTATCACTTATACCTCTTCTGAGCAATATATTTTCAGTAAACTGTGATGTTCCTTCATGGAGGGAAAGTTCGGTACTGAAATAAGATGCCATAGTATTAAAATCAACAGGTTTTGTTCCTGAGCCGACGAATTTCATATTAAAACGAACCATATGGGCAAATTCATGGCCTGTAACAGATTGGATCAAAGCAATTTTACTGTCCGCCTTTTCATAAGAAGAAGAGAACAACATGGGATCGATATAAAGAACTTCAGCTTCATTGCTTATTTCGCCGGAAGGAAGGTCACTCTGTTTATATTCATCGGTAAAAGAAAAATAGGCATTGTCAAGACCGGGTACCATAACTATATAAACATGGCTGTCTCCGTCTATGCCGGGAGACCATTCAGTGCCAATATATTGATGGACAAGAGGATAAATTGTACCGTCAAAATAAGCGGCAAGGGCTGAAGCATAGGAAGAAGGATTGCTGAAATAGGTTGATATATTTTCTCTATCTATATAAACATAACAGTGTTCACCAACTGCATAACATTCACAGTTTTTTTTCTGATTGCTATAGGAAGAATAATAAACAGTAAAATCCTTAGTATCACCAATGGCAGAACTGACAAATCTGCCATTTCTGTCAATTTTACCTTTCCCTATCAATTCGGAAGATGTAAGTTCTCTGGGATATTTTTTTTGATAAAGCATATTTTTTAAAAATTCGAAATCTCTTTTAAGTTTATTCAGATGATTTATATAATAACCCTGATAAGGGTTGGAGGAAGCACGTAAATTTATATTATTTCTATTCATATATCTTACAGATGTACCTCTGGAAGATCCGTTGGGATTATCAAAGGTACAATTTATAGGAAGAGGATTTGCCGTATCTGATGGTGACAGGGAATGAGATATTAATATCAGACAGGCTTCCTGAGCGTTACTGATATTATTCCACGATATGTTAAGATCTCCCCCGGAAATAGTAAGAGGTAAAGACTGATATCCTGCCGGAACCGGTATGGTAGATGACGAAGGTGCCGTTGTGGGAGCAACAACAGGAGTGGCCGGTACAGCAGTCGGCAATGTAGGATTTGAAGGATTTGAAGGATTTGAAGGAACGGACTTTGTAGGTTCTACCGGAGCAGAAGTTGTTCCTGACGTAGGGGCAGAAGTAGGGGTAGGAGTAAATCCTTCTATTTGAGTCGGACTTACAGAAGGGACAGGAGAAGTATTTGTCTGAGGAGTAGAAGTCGGAATTACAGTCATATCAGATGTGGGACTCGCTGTTTCAACAGGAGAAACAACAGGTATCACTCCAGATGTAGTTCCTCCACCACCTCCACAGCCGCTAATTAGAAGAATAAAGAGAAAAATAATAATTATACTTCCATAACCTATCTTCACATAAATTCCTCCTCAAGTCTTAAGGGTTGTAAAAAAATAACCATACATATTTACAATGGTAACGCGTAACGCGAGGACAATAAACATAATTAGCCAGAGTTAGCATAAAAGATATCCTGTATTTAATATCGACAGGTAAGAAGAAAAAATTATATTATAAATATAAAAATTTAATTGGAGTGAAAAGTGAAAAGAATAAGACATTGCTCACTATTCACTTTTTACTCTTTCATAATTTGACTTTTACCATGTTTGAGATTATAATTTCACAATTATCTCTATAAAAGTGAACTTTTTCCGAATATACTCGTATATATATTTATTAGAATTTAAGTGAATCGTGAGTAGTGAGTCGTGAGTAGTAAAAACAATCTTCCACTCACGATTCACGACTCACGATAATTACTGGAGGCAAAGAATGGATATACTTATATTAGTAAAAAAAATGTCATTACTCCTGATTGATGACTGGAAACTCCTGTTTATATTCATCGTATCGTCAATGGTGACACTCCTGACTTCTGCTACGGTTGCTTCGAGACCTGCTGCAGTAAAAACAGGTCAGGTCGCAATGTCCATAACCATATATCAAATATTTTTTATGATAACCAGATTTGCCAATATGTTTTATCTCCCCATACTTGCAAGTTATGTAGACAGGGCTACAAAAACAGGTAATATGGAAACACTTCTTATACAGATAAGAATAATACTCATAGGAAGTTCCCTGGGAGCAATTATGGCATGGCTTTTATTTCCGACAATAGTAAAAATATTTATAAAAGGTGTATCTGCCCTGGAACAACAGGGTTCTATGATAAAAGTTCTTACAGGATTACTGGATATAAAAAAATGGAAAAACTTTCATACAATTCTTGCCCGTCCGTCAAATTTCGGAGTATCACTGTTAAATCTGGAAGGTGTACCTGTAAATTTTCTTATATTTAACATATTTGCTACTGCTATCTGGACTGCAGGAGTATTATGTGCCATGTATGCCAGTGCTCTGAATAGCGACTATGCAAGGACCGCCATATTACTGTCAGGTCTTGTAAATGCTCTCGCTGCCATTATGTTCAGCGTCATAGTAGATCCGAAAGCAGCACTCATAACAGACGAAGTTATAGCAAAAAAAAGACCGGAAAAACATGTTTATATAACTGCTGTGTTTCTTATAGCAGGTAATGCTATCGGGGCGATAATTTCGCAGTTTTTCTTATTACCGGGTGTAAAGGTAATATCATGGGCTACAGCCCATCTTAATAAGGGAGAAACGTCAGAAGGAAGCCTCATAACAGTAGTTCTGATAGCAATAGTGGTAAGCACTCTTGCTTCTACGACAGTAATATCGAGAATATCGGCAGTTATGACAAAAAGAGTGGCTACTGCCATATCAATATATAATTTTTTCTTTCTTATTACAAGACTGGCCCAGCAGGTTTATGCCCCAATAGTAGGTTCAATAGTAGATACCAGCATAAAAAACAGTGAATTTTCACTCCTCGAAAACAGATTAAGACTTATAATTCTGGGGTCTACCATAGGAATATTCATTGGTTTTCTCCTTATGCCTGCTTTTATAAATATATACTGTAAAGCCATAAAAGGTATGGAAAAATACGGTTCTCTTCCGAAACTGTTTCTGAATTTACTCATAAAACCATCACACTGGCTCAGTGTTGTAAGGACTGCAGCAAAGCCGTCTCTGCTGGGAGTAAAACTTTCTCATATAAAAGATATACCGAAACCTTTCCTTATTTTTAATGTTCTGGTTATTTCCATACATACAGTGGGAGTTATGGCCGCCACCTATGCGAGTGCCCTTATGCCTGAATTTGCAAGGACTGCCACGTTGCTTTCCAGTATAGTAAACGGAGTGGCAACAATACTGATAGGTATTGTTGTAGACCCGACATGTGCTCTTATTACGGATCAGGCAGTGGCTGGGAAAAGACCTTTAGGTCATGTAAAAACAATGGCTCTCTTTTTAATTGCAGGTATGTTCCTGGGAACCCTTTTATCACAGGTTATATTTATACCATGTGTATATATCATTAAAATAGCTTCACAGATACTTACGAAAGTATTTTAAAGTGAAAAGATCCTGGATTTCACCCTTCACTCTTCACTCTTCACTCAATAAACATTCAACCTGTCTTTTTTATCCAGGCATTTCTGCCTGTAATATTCAGGATAAAAATTTACAAGACATTCAGGACATATACCGTGGCTGAATTCTGCATTGGAATGTTCTTCAATATAAGCTTCTACCTGATGCCAGAAACCATTGTCATCACGTATTTTTTTACAGGATGAACATATGGGAATTAACCCCTTGAGTGTATTGATATGTTCAAGAGATTGTTGAAGATGATTTATGAGTCTGTTTTTTTCTTCAGTCATTTTTTTTATTTCCGTAATATCTTCTATTGAAAGGAGGATTAAATGTGTATCCATGGTTTCCCTGTATATTTTTTTTGCATTCACAACCATTGTCCTCTGTCCGAGAGAAGGGAAATCCTGATTCACTTCAACATTTTCAACTATATGTTCCTCAGGTAATATATTATCAAGCAAATTCTTGAGTTCCGGTATATTCCACTGTCCTCCGTTCAGGTCATAAAAAATCTGCCCTTCTGCTTCAGAAGGGCTTACATTAAAAGTCCGGTAAAAAGACTGATTTGCCGAAACTATTCTCATTTGAGAATTGAGTACTACGAGGCAATCACGCATGGTATGAATAATACTTTCAGCATATTCCCTTGCTTCCCGTAATTGCTGTTCTGATTTTTTCTGTTCCGTAATATCTTCATAGGTACCGATAATACCTATGACATTCCCTTTCGTGTCATGGAGCGGTATTTTATTTGTATCAATCCATGCCTGTTTCCCGTCTGATTGTATCTGGCTTTCAATCAAATGGTATTCGGGAGTATCTGTCTTTATAACCCTTCTGTCAGACTTACGGGATAAATCTGCCTTATCTTTTCCCCCTGTCAGCTCATAATCAGTTTTTCCAGTTACTTCCTCAGGTGACTTCAGACCTCTGTCTGAAGCAAAGAGGCTGTTACATCCAAGATAAACAGATTTACTGTTCTTCCAGAATACCCGGGCAGGGATGGAATCCAGCACAACCTGAAGCATATTCCGCGATTTCCAGAGTTCTTCATCATTTTTTTTACGATCAAAAAGATTTACAAAAAATTCTCCAACCATTTTAAGTAATTTTATATCTTCTTCTTTCCATAATTTTTCAGCCCTGTCTGAAGAGAAACCGAAGAGACCGATAAGGCTTTTATTCATTACGAGAGGTATGGCAAAAAGTGATTTCATATCACAGGCAATCCAGACTTCTTTTTTTATCTTTTTACCTGACGGGAATTCATCCTCACCGGGAATGTGTATATAATCAAACAATTGTTTTTGTTCCATAGAACATGAGAAGGATTCAAATGACATCTCTTTAAATCTGTCACTTCTCGGCTGAATACCTTCATTGCACCATTCATATGTTTGTGCAATACCTGTTAAATCATCTGAATAAAGATCTACAAAACAGCGGTCAACACGAACAAACTCTCCGAGTGCTTTTAAAGCCCAGTATATTTCCCTGTCAATCTGTGACGGAGTAAGGTTTATAAAATGGGTGGATATAGCTGCTACAAGTTGTTCCATTAACAGTCTGTAACATAGATCTTCCTGGGCCTGTTTTCTTTCCGCAACTTCCTTCTGAAGTTTCTCATTGGCCTTTTTAAGCTCATCAGTACGATTTTTCACAAGCTCTTCAAGATGATTACGATATTCATTTAATTCTTCCTCAATATGTTTTCTTTTAGTAATATCTCTTATTATGGCAAGAACAAAAATACCACTTTTATGGTGTCCTGATGAGAGGGATAATTCTATGGGAAAGAATGTATTATCACTCCGTAAAGCTGTAAGAGTTACCGTTTTCCCTATAGCTCCGTCCGGTTTCCCTGTAGTAAGATAACTTTTTACCTGATGGCTGTGAATTTCTCTGTAATCGTCCGGTATGATAATATCAAGAGATTTCCCCAGTACATCCTCTTTTTTATGACCGAACATTTTTTCTGCTGCAATATTAAATATATTTATCAATCCATGTTCGTCTATTGCTATAATTGCATCTTTACTGGCATCTATGACTGTAAAAAAACAGTCTTCACATTTAACCATGGGGCCTCTCAGGGGAGCAGATTCTGCGTCAAGGTATTTTCTGTCTTTTTCAACAGAAGAACTTTCGTTATTTAACTCTTTTTCTCTGTCAAATCTTTGCATAAAAATACCCTCCTCTTAAATTTTCTCTCTGCATATAAATATCCTGATTTTAATATAGCTCTTATATTATTCCTGTCAATAGCTTTTTATAATTTTTTTTTTATGTATCTCCTGTAAAAACAATATCTTCCCCTTCGAGCATCTTTAGCTCATCATATTTAAGCCTTTTCTTCATATCACTTATTCTTTTTACTATTTCTTTTCTGTCTTCTGCATCACATAGTTTCAGGTAAATATACATTTCCTTTACAGCTTTGAAAAAATCACCTTTTTTCTGATAAAGCACTCCCAGGTTACGATGGGCCTCTGCAATGGAAGGATCAAGTTCTATGGCTTTATAGTAACTTTCCTGTGCATCAAGAAGCCTGTTCATATCATTATAGACTGCTCCGAGATTTGAATATGCTATGGCATAATCTTCTTTTAAATTAATAGCTTCTTTGTAATGGTTAAGGGCTTCATGAAAGATCTTAAGTCTGTAGAAAATATTACCAAGATAAAGATGGACCTCCGGGTCGGCTAAATTCTTATTTACGGCAATCTTAAAATATTCCTGAGCCTTCTTTAATTTTTGAAGGTCATAATAGACAAGGCCAAGTTGAAAATAAACTTCTCCTCTATCAAAACCACCCGTGATAGCCATGTCAAAATTTTTTATGGCATCATTGTATTGTTTCATTTCTTTATGGATAATACCAATTCTGTAGTAAGCTTCTGAGAAATCATTTTTTATATTTAAAATATTTAAATACTGTGCAATGGAACCTTCAAAATCACCTTTATTAAACAATATCACGGCAATTCCTGACAGTGCCTGAATATTGGCAGGATCATATTTTAGGAGTTTCTTATATTCATTTTCAGCAAGAACAATAAGGCCTTTCTTTTCATAACTTATGGCCAAATTATAGCGGGCATCATGACAGGTCTGATCCAGTCTTATAGCTTTTTGATACTGTCTTATGGATTCATCAATATTATCATGAGCAAATAAATATTTTCCAAGATTGACATAACAGTCAGGAGAATTGGGATTTAATCTGATTGCTTCTTCAAGGTTCTTTAACTCCCTGTCCTCTTCGACTGCCAGCGCTATTCCTTCCGATGCAATTATAGCACCTTCTCCGGTAATTTTAGTTTCAGAAACATCATCCAGTAAATCCAGAATTTCTTTCTTTTCTCCGGGAGAAAGTTCCTGTTCTTCACAGATACGGGCAAGGCTCGCCTTTGCCTGAGGTAAATCCTTATTCAGTGCAACTGCTTTTTTAAAGCTATCCCTGGAACTTACATAATCTCCTTTAATATAATAAATTGTACCCAGATTGGAATAGGCCTCTGCATAATCAGGATCTATAGTTATAGCTTTACGAAAAGACTCTATGGCTTTATTGTACTGCCTTGTTTCTTCATAAAGCACTCCCAGATTGGAAAAAGCAATTGCATTGGAAGAGTCATAACGTAAAGCCTGCTGTATTTTTTTTATACCTTCAGTATAACGGGAGAGTTTACCGCAGGCATAGGCAAAATTAATATAGGCCTGAATGCAATCAGGTTTTATCTTTATAGCTTTTTCGCATTCCTCTTTCATCTCTTCGTACATCTCTCTGACACCATATATATGGGCAATATTAATATGAGCTTCTGCCAGAGTGGGATCTATCTCAAGGGCATGGCGAAATTGTAATATTGCTTCATCCATACGTCCCTGTCTGCTGTACAGAACACCAAGATTACAGTAAGCGCCTGAGAGGGATGGATTTAAAACTATAGCTCTGGAAAGATATTCACCTGCTTTATCATATTCTTTAATCATAAGAAAAATATAGCCGAGATTGGCAAATATCTCCGGTGAAGAAGGATTAATTACAACGGCCTTCTCAAGTTCTTCTATAGCACGTTCATAATGGCCTTCTTTTGCATAGAGAACTCCTAAACTGGCATGACCGTTAAATAATTCTTCCTTATCTCTGCCTTTGTTATTGGATTTTGATAAAGAAGGATCTTTTGCCATAGAATTATGTCACCTGCAATTTTTCTATACTCCGGGGAAATCAATAAAACAATCACCTTCCGGCTCTTAGTGATTGTTTGATTTTATATTCCATATCCTTTATTCTTTTTCTGATTTCCCTGCTGTCTTCCGGTTCACCGAGGCTCAAATATATTTCCATTTCATCTATAGCCTTAAGAAACTCTCCTTTTTTCTGATAAAGGACTCCAAGATTACGATGGGCTTCCGCTATATTTCTGTCCAGTTGTAAAGCTCTATAATAATAATCTTCTGCCTTATCAAGCATATTTAAATCATTATATACTGCACCCAGATTTGAATAGGCTATGGCATAGTCAGATTTCAGCTGTACAACCTCTTCATACTGCCACATGGCTTCGTGTAATAATTTCTTTCTGTAATATATATTCCCGAGATATAAATGAGCCTCAGGATAGGTCAAATTCCTGCTTATAGCAATTTTAAGATATTCTTCGGCTTTATCATAGAGGTGCTCCTGTTCATAATAAATCATTGCAAGGTTAAAATAAAGATCTGAAGAGGTAAATCCCATTTCAAGAGCTTTTTCCAGGGAAGTTTTCGCAGATTTATATTTCTTTAATCCCATATATGACATACCCAGTCCATAATGGGCTTCCGGAATATCATTTTTTATGGTAATCAGATTTGAATAATTTACAGAAGAACTCTCGAAATCCTTTTTCATAAGGAGTAATTTTCCCAGGTGTAAATATGCTTCAATATGGGAAGGCTGATTTTTTATCACTTTCCTGTATTCTGTATCTGCAAGGCAGTTAAGCCCTTTTTTCTCATAGGCCTGTGCCAGATAAAAATGGCCGTCTATTCCGGAAGGTTCGATACGAATAGCCCTCTGATAATGTCTGATACCTTCATCCATATTGCCATGGTCAATATAATAACGTCCGAGTTCGATATAAGGGGCAGGTTCATTCGGTATGACGGTTATCTGGGCTTCCAGTCTCCTTTTTTTATCTTCCTCTCCCTTTTTGTCCTGAAATGTTACAAATCCCTGTTCCTCATCATTATCTTCAGGTGAAAGAACATTGGGCGACAGAGCCAGATCTTCATTGGTGAATACTATTTTTTCAGGAGCAGTAGCCAGTAATTTAAGTACTTCCTGTTTTTCTTTTTCGTTTACCTTCTGTTCTTTACAGAGTCTCGCAAGATTGGCTTTTGCCTGCATAAATTCAGGATTTAGCTCTACGGCTTTCTTAAAGCTTTCTCTTGATTTATCGAAATCTCCTTTTTTATAATAAACTATACCCATGTTGGAATAAGCTTCGGCGTAATCAGGCTCTATAGAAATAGCTTTATTAAAAGATTCTATTGCTTTATCATACTGTTTATTTTCTCCGTAAAGAACACCAAGATTCGAATGGGCAAAGGCACTTGAAGAATCAAAAAGGATTGCTTTTTCCAATCTTTTTATACCTTTATCATAAGAGCCTGTTTTACCGCAGCCATAGGCATAATTTATATAGGCTTCCATACATTCAGGTTTTTTTCTTATGGCTTTCTCACATTCCTCTATCATTTCTTTGTACATATGCCTGTTCCCGTATATATGAGCTATATTAATATGAGCATGGGCAAGAGAATTATCCATTGTGAGTGCTTTCTGAAAGTGCTTTATCGCTTCTTCCATCATACCTTTTCTGTTATATAAAACACCGAGATTGCAGTAAGCTCCTGAGAGTTTCGGATTTAACTCTATGGCTTTATTAAAATATTCCAGAGCCATATCATAATCTTTAACCATAAGGGAAACATAGCCGAGATTGGAATATACCTCTGGTGACGACGGGTCCAGAATAATAGCCTGTTCAAATTCTTCCATTGCCCTGTCATAACTGCCTTCTTTCGCATAAAGAACTCCCAGATTCGAATGAGCCTTTGCAAGATCTGCAGACTCTTTACCTTTATGTTCCGATTTATGCCTTGTTTTCTGTTTTATGGAGACAGGAGAAGCCTGTTTCTTACCAACACAAAGAAGAGCTGTTTTCAGTTCATCGGCCGACTTATAACGATCTTCAATTACAAATTCCAGAGATTTCATGACAATCTGTTCCGTAAGAACTGAAATAGAGGGATTTAATTTTCTAACCGCTTCAAATTCAAAAGGTACTACAGGGAATTTACCTGTAAGGAGATGATGCATTGTAGCACCAAGAGCATAAATATCACTCTGAGGTCTTGGTTTACCTTCATATTGTTCAGGAGGAGAATAACCTACAGTGCCTATAATGGTCTTTGCGGTAGTCGTGAGACCATGCTCTACAGGTCTTGCAATACCGAAGTCAACCAGTATAGCCATATTATCACTTCTCCTTATAACAATATTTGCCGGTTTTATATCCCTGTAAATAACCACCGGTTTATGATTATGAAGATAATCAAGTACAGAACAGATTTGTATGGCCCATTCAATTACTTTACCTTCGGCAAGTCCGGGATGACCTTCTTTTTCAAGTATAGCTTCAAGATCTACTCCTTCTATATAATCCATTATCATAAAATAATTATCAAAATCATAAAAATAATCACTTACTCTCGGCAGATTGGGATGTGATAGTTTTGCAAGTAAACCTGCCTCACGTTCAAACCTGGCAATAAGGATTTCATCACTTTCTTCATAAGATTCATCTATAAAAAGTTCTTTAATGGCAATAGTTTTGCCTGTCATATCTTCTCCGATATAAACGGCACCCATTCCGCCTGTTTTAATCAACCTGACAACCTGATAAGAATTCTTTATAACTGTACCGGGTGCCAGAGTACCATCAGACGAGTATCTGGAAATAGATGAGCCGCAGGAAATACAATTTTCTTTGTCAGAATTATTGGAATGTCCGCAATTTGGACAGGAAATAAGCTCCATAATACCTCTAAAATTATTTAAATCGTAACGCGTAACGCGTAACGCGTAACGCGTAACGGATCACGATTTAATAAGTTAAACTCTAGAAATTATATTAACTGAAATTAGATTAAAAGTCAATTAAAATGGTGAAAAGTGAGTAGTGAGTAGTAAAAATCAAGTAAAATAACGTTTTTTTCACTTTTCACTTTTCACTTTTCACTCTGCTTACATCACACTTCAGATAGGCTTTTTACATGATGCCAGCACCGTAACTATTCTATCTTCTCCGTCTTTTGCAGCCCATTCCGGCACATTATTACTGACTATAGAAAAAACCAGTGATTGGCCGTAAGAAGTTGTCACATAACCTGAAAGGGCTGACACTCCGTTAAGGGTACCTGTCTTACCTTTAAGATTTCCCTTTGCGCCGGTCCCTCTGAGCCTTTTTTTTAAAGTACCGTCCACACCTGCTACAGAAAGACTGTCCATAAAACTTTTACGAAATTCCGACCTGTACATAAAGGTAAGAATATCTACAATTATGCGGACAGTCACGCGATTTTCCGCAGAAAGTCCTGAACCGTCAACCATAGTAAGACCTTTTATATCTGTGCCGATATAACCAAGAAATCCTTTTACAATACTGCTTCCATTTTCTGAGGTTCCATAACCATTATAGATACCTCCGATAGTCTTCAGGAGCATTTCTGCAGAAAGATTATCGCTTTCTTTATTTATATAGGCTATCGCCTGAGGCAGAGGAGGTGACTTATGAGAGCACAGCATAACCAGTTCATTTCTCTTATAACTTTCTTTTTTCAGGTCTATAAGTCTTACATGTCCTTTTAATTTTATGCCCTTATCTTTCAAAATTCTTGCAAAAGCAGAGGCAGTATAAAGGGCAGGCTGATGAACATTTACATAGGTTTCCATTGTAGAATAGGTGACAGGTATAGAACCGGCTATGGTGATTTTATTGCTATTTTCACCGGGATAGACAGAAATAGTTTCATCATTATGAGAAGTTACTGTATTATTAACTATACTGAATATACCTGCAGGAGGGAATAAAGTGATAATAGCAGGAAGACCGGAAGATTTACCGGGAGCAATCCTGACATCAACAACATTTTCATTCAGAGAAAGAGGACTTATTTCAGCACTGTAAGATTCGAATTTATATTCATCTTTCCAGCCTTTTCCTCTCAGATTTCTGTCAAAAAAACTATCATCTGCTATTAAATCTCCTTCTATAATTCTTATACCCTGTAAATAAAGATTCTGTGCCATATCTTCGAAGATCTTTACAGGAGGTTTATGGAAATAAACACAGTGTGTCGGATCTCCGTTACTGTAAATAATTAAGTCTCCTTCTACCTTGCCATTACTGACATTTCCGTAAATATTCGTATCGAAACGAAAATTATCGGTCAATTTATAAAGGGCTGTAGCAGTAGTAAAAATCTTCATATTAGATGCCGGAGCAAGAGACAGGTCTTTATTATAATCATATATAACTTCACCGGTTTTCAGAGATTTTATATAAACAGAAACTTTCCCGCCATAAAAAGAAGGATCTGAAAGGATATAATCTATATTAGATTGAATATATTCCTTTCCACCTGCAAAAGAAGGATTTGATGATAGATAAAGCAGGATAAAAAGAATAATGTAAAATTTTCTCATACATACCTCCTGAAAATAGTGAGTAGTGAGTAGTGAATGGTGTAGATGTTAACCACTCGTTGCTCACTGTATTTTATATCACTTTTAGAATCAGTGCAAGATGTTATAATTATTTCGTGTTACAAAAAAAGGATTTCTAAGTTAGACGTAGAAAATTTCTCTTTCTGACAAAAAATATGTAAATAATTCTTGCGTAACCCATTACGCATCAAGTATTACGCATCACGAATCGAGAGGCCATGAGATGAGTAAAACGAAAGAAAAAATTAAAAAGATAGGAATTCTTCACAGAGAAGAAGGGCCCATGCCTGACAGACTCATTGAAGAAATAAATAAAAAAGAGATAGAAGGAATAACTGCGGAACGGTGTAATATTCCGGAAATACATCCTGCAGAGCCATGCGAATATACGGTAATAATAGATAGAGCATCTCATTGTCTTCCATTTTTAAGGGAATATGTAAAAAATGCCCTTTTATCAGGTTGTTATGTAATAAACAACCCTTACAGGTTTGAGCCGGATAAATTTTTTGATTATACTGTAGCAAAAAGAACCGGTATAAACCTTCCCAGAACAGTGCTTCTTCCGTCAAAAACTTATAGAGTCGATCCATGTTATCGTCCTATAGGTCAGGAAGATCTTATGAATTTATCCTATCCTTTAAACTGGGATAAGATAACTTCTTACATAGGATTTCCTGCAGTATTGAAACCGGCCCTCGGAGTAGGATGGAAACATCTGACAATAGTAAATAACTTTAACGAATTAATCGCTGCCTATGATCGTTCAGGTCATCATGTAATGATACTTCAGGAAAAAATTGAATATCAACATTTTGTCCGTACTTTTGTTCTGGGGAAAAAATATGTATGTCCTGTAAAATATATACCGGAAAAAAGAGAATATGTATGTGATCACAAACACCTGGGAAGAGAACTGGGGAAATATATCGTCAATACTTCTATAAAACTCTGTAAAGCCCTGGACTATGATATGAATATTGTAGAATGGGCAATAAAAGACGGAACACCCTATGCCATCGACTTTACGGATCTGGTACCTGATGCAAATCCGCAATCCATAACCCATTTTTATTATGAATGGTTTATAGAGCATATGACAAAAGTTGCTCTTGAATATGCCCTTCACACACCAAAATCCAGATGCTGGCCTTCAATAAATACCTTAATAGGCCAGACAGTAGAAAAATATTCGTGATTATTCTTCAATTATGGTCAGAGTCTGAGGTACACTGCTGTTGGTACCGTTATTTGTAGCTACCTTCGTCTGGCTCAGCCCGTTATCTACAGTAACTGTAGAAGTATTTGTCTGTACAGAGCCTGTGAAAGCTTTAAATTTATCAGAAAGTTTACCGGAAACTCCTTTAAGTTTTTCCTGGTTTGCAAGGAATGCTTCTTTTACTCCGCCATGTTTGGATATTTCGTTACCTGCATATATTCCGAGTGCTGCTCCCATAGGTCCGAGGGTCATCATACCTACTGTTGCTGCGACTCCCATAGTAACACCTTTTTTAACATCCAGTTCGCCGGCAGGGGGAGGTGGTGGCGTTTGAGTTACTTCCTGAACATGGGTATCCTGTTTTACTTCAGGAGCAGATGAAATAGTTACACTATCTGTCTGTTTAGTTTCCGATGAACCTTTAAATCCTTCAACAAATTCATTTGATTTGGCAGCAAGCTGACTGGTAGCTTTTTTAAGACCACTGCTTAACTGCCCTAACTGGGCACCCCATTTTTTAGTATCAATACTTCCGAGCATAAATAAATCACCTCATTTTTCTTATAGATACTATAACACAGGGAAATTTATTTTAAAAGAAAAATTTGTAAACAAATTGTTAACTTTTTGCCTTACTTAGAGACTATCCGAAAAGTAGAGAGTCATCTTTCACAGACTCTGCTTGAACAGATCTAAAAGGACTTTTCGGACAGGTTCTTAGTACCGTAACAGTTAAAAGGGTATCCGTAAAAAGCCTCTGCCTGGCAGGCTCTGGAGAAGAAAAATTCGTTTTTTCTATAGTATAAAAAATTAAATAAGGGTTAATTTATTGTCTGTAAAACAAATTATATAAGGCAAATTATTTTTCTTCGTAAGAGCCTGTCAGGCAGAGGCTGATAAAATGGTTACTAATTTACCTGGAGCGGTAATTAGTGATTATCAGGGATTTCCACAGTCTTTTTAACCAGGTCAGAAAGAAATGTTGCTATTTCCAGTTCTTTTGTTCCTTCTGCTTTATCCTTTAAATTCTGATAACGTTTATAATGGTAGGAAAATTTATCTCTGCAAAAATTAAGATCTTTATTCAATTTATTCAGATACTCTTCGCCTTTGAGCCTTTTATCACCGTAAAAATATATTACACCAATATAATAATTGGCCTGAAGGTTTTCAGGATCATGTCTCATGACATGCTCGCAGGCAGTTATGGTACCATTCATATCTCTTTCATCGTATAATTTGTCTGCTTTTAACAGCATATAATTTGCTATTAAGCTGTCATAAAAACATATAAAAGTAATTAAAGAGATCAATATCAGACAGATTCCTGCTTTTAAGGCAAATGATTTAACACGGGTCGTATCTTCCTTAACTGATTTTTCAGGGGGATATATGTCACGGGGAATTACGAATTCCGGATGGGGAATGCCGTCAAATTCATCCTTAACAAACTTTAAATCCCTGAGGAATTCTTCCGGGCTTTTATATCTTTTATCAAGGGATTTACTGGTGGCTTTAAATAATACATATTCAAATTCTTTTGAGAATTCCCGGTTATATTTCCTTAAAGGTTTAATGTGAAAATCTATTGAAGACGGGTCTTCTCCCGTAAGAAGCCTGTGAAGTGAAATGCCCAGAGAATAAATATCAGATCTTGGTTCTGTATGCCCTTCATACTGTTCAGGAGGTGCATAACCACGGGAGCCGATACGTACAGTATCATTATTATTGGGCCCTTTAAATTCTTTTGCCACAGTAAAATCTATGAGGCTTATATGATTATCTTCTGAAACTACAATATTGGATGGTTTTATATCTCTTACTACTACAGGATATGGTTTTATATTATGGAGATATACAAGAATATCTGCTAATTGTATTGCCCAGTCAAGAACGACAGCTTCTTCGAAAGGCGTATTCTGCTCTCTGAGGAGTCTCTCCAGATTTTTCCCTCCCATATCCTGCACTAAAAGAAAATGATTTCCTTCTTCTTCAAAATAATCGTAACCTTTGGGCAATCCGTGATGTTCCAGACGTCTGAGTATTTCGTATTCTTTCTTAAATAAAACTATATTTTCAGCATGAATCGCAGGTTCGTCAGGGTCTGTTCTCAATTCTTTCAATATCAGGCTTTTCTTTTCTTCCATATCCTCTGCTTCATATACAAAACACTGACCTCCCTGGCCTACAATATTAGTAATTTTATATCTTTCTCTGACAACTTTATCCATTGTTAAAGGCTGTGTATCCAATGTTTAACCTACCTCCATTATCATCTCTGTTCTAACATCCTTATAGCATTCTTAAGAGCTCCTGTAACTTCTTCGTCACCTTCAATATTTAAAGCATCTTTTAAAGGAGCAATAGCTCTTTTATCACCTATATAAAGAAGAGCGTTTGCCGCCTCAAGCCTTACATATTTATATTCATCTTTCAAAGCTTTAATAAGCACGTCAAGGGCACGGGTATCACCCAGACTGCCCAGGGATATGGCTCCATTCATTCGAACCTGAATATCACTGTCATTCATGACAGAGATTAAATCAGGGACTACATCTTTATTGCCCATATATCCAAGGGCTTTAACGGCACAGGCCCTTATGGCAGGAGAATTTGACCTGAGATTTTTCACTACTGTATCCTGTGCAGGTCTCCCTATATGAGCAAGAGCATAAACAGCATTAATTCTGGAAAGAGAATCATATTCGTCAACACTCCGGCATATAGGTTCTACGGCTCTCTCATCGCCTATATTGCCCAGTGCAGTAATAGCATAGGCTCTGACATACCTGTCATCATCCTTTAATGCTTCAATAAGAGATTCTACGGCGCTGTTATCTCCAATACGAATAAGAACTTTTGCGGCCCCCTGTCTCACAGTATTATCCTTATCCTTCAGAAGTACAATCATAGGGGCAATAGCAGGCTTCCCTACATGGACAAGGCTGTTTATTACATAAAAAGTTATAAAGGCATGTTCACTTCTCAAAAGTTTTATCAGAGGCTCTATAGAAGGCTCCCCTATTTTTCCGAGAGCTCTGACAGCAGCTGACTGTACAGCCTGTTTTTTATCATATAATCTCTTTACAAGAGGTTCTACTGCTCTCGGGTCACCTGTATTTCCCAGGGCTTTTACTGTTTCAAGCCTGACTTTATCATCTTTATCTTCCAGAATAGCTATCAAAGGTTCGACTCCTTCTTCTGTTTTTGTCGTACCGAGAACAGAGGCAGCAGATGCTCTGACTGCAGGATTTGAAGAATTCAGTAATAGAATAACGGAATCCGGATCATCAACCTTCTTCATAACATTCAGTGCATTCAGTATAGTAAGATTAACCCTTTCTTCGTCTATATTTAAGTACCTGGTTAAAAAAGGTATGCAAGAAGGATCATTTATAAGTTTCAAACTTTCTACTGCAGCAATTCTGACTGAATCGCTGTATGAGCCTTCAAGCAGTGTGCATAGGACAGGAACTGCTCCTTTATTTCCAATATTACCGAGGGCGGCAGCAGAAGCAATCTTCACCGGATCATCATCATTCAATAAAGAGTTACACAGACAGGGAACTGCTTTATTATCACCTATTGAACCTAAAACCTCTGCTATAAAGGCTTTGTTTTTTACCGTTCCGTCATTCATATGGAGAATAAGTGTATCAACTGCAGGTTCACCGATACGTACAATGGCATTCTTTGCTTTTTCATAACTGCTGTCATAGAGGTCCAGCGTGTGTATAAGAGGTTCTATGGCTCTGGTATCGCCAATAAAACCAAGAGCTTCACATGCTCCTTCTCTTACATATTCCCTGGCAGAAGTAAGGCAGAAAATAAGAGGTTCTACAGATGGCGTTCCTATACGGCTCAGTGCTTCTATGGAATGGAGTCTTACAAGAGCATTTTCGTCACCAAGGGATGTGCACAATATATCTATAGAAGAAGTATCGCCTATAAAACCAAGAGCACTGGCTCCGTAGGCTCTCGGAAGATAACTCTTATCTTTCAGCAATATCTCCGTAAGGGCGGGAACGGCTCTGCTGTCTCCCATACGACCGAGTATCTTCGTAGCATTAACACGAATAGTTTCATCTTCATCATTTAATCTTTTTATAAGAAAATCTATAGCAAAATTGCCCAATCTTATAAGTGCATCTGCCGCATAGGCCTGTACATGAGGGTCTTCGTCACCCATTTTTACAAATAAAATCTCAAAAGCCCGTCTGTCTCCGATAAAACCCAGGGCATTGGCAGAAGCGCCTCTGACCTGTTCGTTTTTATCCCACATAGCTTCTATTAATGGCTCTACTGCATCTCTGTCCCCTATTCTGCCAAGAGCACTCGCACATTTCATGCGTACATAAGTGTTTTCATGCTTTAATCCCTCTATAAGAAGCGGTACAGATGGTTTACCGAGATATATGAGAGCTTCTACAGCATAACGACCGACAAATTCCTTATCTGAAACAAGAGCGTTAAACATAGTATACAGCGCTCTTTTATCTTTAATATACCCCAGGGAATTTACGGCATAAGCTCTTATCATTTCATTTTCATCATTACAGAGCTTTATAAGCCCGTCAACAGCACGGTTGTCTCCGATCCGTCCCAGCGTTTTTACAGCATTCAATTTAATCTGATAATCTTCTGATGATAAGGAATTTATAAGAGGCAGAACAGCAGGCTCTCCGATACGCCATAAAGCCTGAGTTGCATATACCCCTGTCAGTTCATCATTGCTTCCGAGCATAACAACAAGAGGTTCTATGGCTTTCGTATCGGCAATACGACCTAACACTATTACGGCATTCCTCCTGAGTATGTCATCATCTGTTGATAAACTATCCAGAAGAAGAGGAACTGCCCCTTTACCATAACTTTCAAGTGTAGAAATAGCATCTTTAACCACCTTATCTTCGGAACTTCCAAGCCTCAGAACAAGTTCCTCAGGGGTAATTTGAGCAAAACATATGGTACAGGTTATAAATATAAATATAGAAATAAAAATTTTTTTCATAATAATAATCGTGACGCGTGACGCGTAAAGAGTCAAATTAACTATAAAAATTCTTCTTCTATAGAAGAAAACCTTCTAAATAAAATGAGCATAAATAATTAATATTTAAAATCAACAATTATTGAATTTATAAGCATTTTTACTCACTACTCACCACTCACTACTCACCACTCACGAAAATTAGGACTGGATATAAATAAATTTTTATATTATACTATAGTCCGACATTTCATTAAGGAGTAAAATTTAATTAACAGTCTCCTTCCTCGCGTCACGCGTCACGCGTCACGCGTCACGATCCTATAAAACGAGGTATATAAAATGAAAATACTTCTCACAAATGATGATGGCTACGGAGCTAAAGGGCTTAAAGCTCTTATAAAAGAGTTATCGAAATCACATAATCTTGTAGTAATAGCACCGGACAGAGAACAGAGCGGAGTAAGCCATTCTCTTACCTTTTTCGATCCTCTCAGATTTAAAAAAATCAGAGGGAACGGTAAATGTAAAATCTATTCTACAAACGGAACACCTACAGACTGTGTTATACTGGGTATAAAGCACATTATTAAAAAATCAAGGCCTGACCTTGTAATTTCAGGCATAAATCATGGTTCAAACCTGGGAGATGATATATCCTATTCCGGTACAGCAGCAGGAGCAAAAGAGGGAACTCTCCAGGGTATTCCGTCTATTGCCATATCTCTCTGCAGTTTTGATAAGGAAGCAAGTTTTACATTTGCAGCAAAATTCGCAGCTCTTATGGCTGACAGACTTGTTAATTACAGGATGCCTGAGAGAATGTTCTTCAATATTAATGTGCCTGATATACCGGAAGAAGAAATAAAAGGTGTTTCTATCACGGTTCAGGGCAAAAGCACATACAAAAGCTGGATAGAAAAAAATCTGGATCCGAGGAAAAGACCTATGTACTGGATAGGTGCTGACCTTCCGTCAGGGAATATGGACGAAAATACGGATTTTAAAGCTATAAGTGAAAATAAAGTATCCATTACACCTGTCAGACTGGATCTCACAGATCGTAACTTTATAAAAGAGCATGGAGGATTCTGTGAAAATCTTTTTAGATTAGAAAAACTATAAATATTCTGGTAAAATAACTTTTATGAAAAATATTAGAAAATTATTTTTAACTATTATTATTGTCCTGACCTTATATTTCGCCATAGAACATTTAGTCTATTTTTATATAGACTGGTTATGGTATAACGAAACAGGATATACAGATATATTCCTTGTAATATTAAAATATAAAGTCCTTACAGGTTTAATCATGGGAACTGTCTTTATTATATTAATAGGAATTAATCTATATGTAATAAGAAGGTTATCTCCAAGGTTAGTAAGGTTTTCTCAGAGTAATATCATAGAAATACTGGACAGCGGAGTTTTTGAAACACAATCAGTAAAACTTCTGATTTTAATAACAGGTATACTTGGTATCTGTATAGCTATGGAAGGAGTGAAGCACTGGCAGAATCTATTATTCTACTGTTACGGCCAGGATTTTAATATAAACGATCCTGTATTCGGAACAGATCTGGCCTTTTATTTATTTAAACTGCCCTTTCTTCAATATATATATTCATGGCTTATATTTACTTTTATAATAATCTTTATATCGATTATGTCTATCTATCTGTTTTATAAACTGATAAGATATTCTCCGAGTAATATACTCACCCTGTCAGGGAAGGTAAAAATACATCTTTCCATACTGGGAACCATCATATTTTTATTGAAAGCCTGGGGTATTTATCTTGCAAGATATGAATTACTTTATTCTACAAGAGGGGTAATTTATGGAGCTTCATATACGGATGTAAATGTTCAGATACCGGTAATGAATATAATGATTATCATGTCTCTTTTATGCGGTGCCGCTATCCTTCTTAACCTTTATATAAAAAACTGGAAGATCATTTTCTGGTCAATAATTGTTTATATCATATTCTCCCTTATCGGAGGTTCAATTTATCCCGGTCTTATACAGCAGTTTGTTGTAATTCCGAATGAAATAGGAAAAGAAAAAGAATTTATTAAAAGAAATATTGAATATACACTTAAAGGTTACGGTCTTGATAAAGTGATAGAAAAGGAATTTCCTGCCTATGAAAGTCTGACTGCTGAAAGTATATATAAAAATGAAGCAACTGTGAAAAATATAAGGTTATGGGATGGACGGCCTCTTCTGGACACTTATGCACAGCTTCAGGAAATAAGACCATATTATGATTTTGTAGATGTAGATATAGACAGATATACGATAGACGGAGACTACAGACAGGTTATGCTATCTGCCAGAGAAATAGCCTATGATCAGCTATCAACCGGTGACTGGATTAATCAACATATAACATACACTCACGGATACGGATTATGTCTGTCACCGGTAAACAGCATATCAAAAGAAGGATTACCGGAATTTTTCATAAAAGACATACCACCTGTGTTTACGACAAATCTAAGGATAGACAGGCCTGAGATATATTATGGAGAAACAACGAAAAAATACTCCATAGTAAAAACAAAAGCCAGTGATAACATATACCAGGAATTTGACTACCCTTCAGGAACAACAAATAAATACTGCACCTATCAGGGTTCAGGAGGTATAGCCATATCTTCTTTTTTAAGAAAGCTTGCCTTTGCCAGACACATTAACTCACTCAAGATCCTTCTGAATAAAGATATAAAAGAAGACAGCAGAATAATGATTTATAAAGATCTGAGCACGAGACTTAAGAAAGCTTTTCCACTGTTGATTTATTCAAATGATCCTTATATAATCATTGCAGACGGTAAGCTCTTATGGATCTGTGACGCCTACACAATATCAGATAAATATCCTTATTCCATGCCATATAATTTTCGTGAAGATTATAAAATAAACTATATAAGAAATTCAGTAAAAGTAGTAGTAAATGCCTATAACGGAAATATTGATTTTTACAAAAATGACATGGATGATCCTGTAATAAATACGTATGAAAAAATCTTCCCCCATGTCTTTAAAGACATGTCTGAAATGCCTGAAACCATAAAAAGCCATATAAGGTATCCTGAAGAATTAATGGCCATACAGAGTAAAATATATTCTACATATCATATGAAGGAACCACAGGTATTTTATAACAAAGAAGATATGTGGAATATTCCGAAAGAAATTTCTGAGACACAGGAAGAGGAAATTAAGCCATATTATATTATAATGAGCCTTCCGGAAGAGAAAAAAGAAGAATTTATTCTCATGATGCCATTCACACCAATGAAAAAAGATAATTTATCTGCCTGGATGTGTGCCAGATGTGACGGAGAAAATTACGGAGATATAATACTCTATCGTTTTCCAAAAAAGAAAATGGTCTATGGTCCCGGTCAAATAGAAGCCCGTATCAATCAGGATACAGAAATATCAAAACAGCTTTCATTATGGAATCAGGAAGGCTCCGGTGTAATAAAAGGTAATCTTCTCGTAATACCTCTGGAAAATTCCCTTATATATGTGGAACCTTTATATTTAAAAGCGGAAAAAGGCCAGTTACCTGAATTAAAAAAGGTTATATTAGTCTATGGAAGTCAGATAGTAATGGAAGATAATCTTGAAAAAGCAATAAACACTATGTTTAATATCTCTGAAAACCATTTAATTCCTGTTACGGAAAAAGAAAAAACTATTGAAGTAATGGCAGGAGAAGCTCTGAAACATTATGAAAAAGCCAGGGAATATATAAAAAGCGGAAACTGGGCAGGATACGGTGAAGAAATAGAACACCTTGGCAGAATATTATCAGGTATGGTTAAAGGAGAAAAAGATATGAAAGAAAAGAAAGGAATTGAACATGATAAAAAATAATAGATTTTTCTATTTACCTCTGTTAATCTGTATAATTTTTTTCTGCGGATGTGAAACGCCATTTGACGGTATAGACACTTCAGAAGTCAATAAATCACCGAAAGCCGTAGTATCTGCAGATATAACAGAAGGCGGTGTAAACAGATATCTCAGCCTTATGAGCCTGAACTATGGTGATACAGTTGTTACAGGTAAGTTTAATGACTGGCGTCCTGAAAGTAAATATAGATTAAAAGCAGGTTATCATAACGGATATGATTTTGCCGCACCGGCCGGTACTGAAGTTCCTGCAGGGTGGGAAGGTAAAGTGACAGAGATAATATACTGGGGATATGGAGAATTTGCTGTTAAGATAAAGAAAGGTAAACAGATGACACAGTACGGCCATCTGAATAGCCTGCGAGTCTGTATAGGACAGAAAATAACTACAGGTCAGACTATAGGAAAGATTGCAGTAGATCATGTAGATGTAAAGATGAAGATAAACGGGTATTTTTATGATTTTGGGAAAAGCGCTGACCAGTGACCAGTTACCAGTTACCAGTTATCAGTTATCAGTTGTATTACTATGTACAAATTACTGTTCACCGCTCACTGGTCACTGATAACTGCTCACTGAAATCACTCTTCTACATCGGAGGAACATCCATAGAGGAATCCTTTTTTTGTTCCTACAAGGATATAGCCGGAAGATATGGCAGGAGAAGATAGTATTTCCCCTTCGAGAGAGACTACATAATGGGTAATATTCAATCCCTCTTCGGGGAGGAAATTTTTCGATGAATCAAGTTCTATAGAATAAAGCTTTCCGTCACCTGCACCGATATAGAGAGTGCCGTTGGCATAAACAGGTGATGAATTTGATGTACTTTCTATATTATATTCACGAATTCTGTTACCTTTCAGCATATCAATAGTATATAAGGTTTTACCTCCTATTGATAAATAGGCAAGTCCTTCACCTGCAGCAGGAGAAGCAAGCAGTGATGACGGAGATTTAAATTCCCACATTAAGGTACCCTGTTTTGAATTCCACGAGTAGAGGCTGTTTTCACAGACCAGTAAAACTGCATCCTGGTATATTACAGGGGAAGATTTAACAGGACAACCTACATCATAATCCCATATTTTCCTTCCATCTTTAGCATCAAGGGCAAAAACTCTTTCGTTTTTACTGCAACAATAGACAATATCTTCACATACTGCCGGGGAATAACTGTTGTTTCCTTTAGTAATATATTCCCATATTTTCTGGCCTGTTCTTACAGAGAGAGCATAAAATGTTCCGTCTGTAGAGCCGAAATATATATTTCCATAGGCTACGGCAGGTGAAGAGGTTACAGGACTTGTGGCTTTAAATCTCCATATAAGGCTGCCATTATGTCTATCCAGAGCATAAATGTACTGGCCGGCGGTAAAAAAGACCCAGTCTTTTGCCACGGCAGGAGTCGAGGCCACAGATGCTCCTGTTTTAAATTCCCATAATTTCTCGCCATTTGCTATATTAATGGCATATAATGTACTATCAAGAGAACAAAAATAAGAAATACCCTTATAAATAGACGGCGAAGCGTTTATTGCTCCTCTGGCACCAAACTTCCATCTTATCTTCAGGGGAGGAAGTAATTCTGTTTCTTCATCATTAAACCCGTTATGAGTAAGACCTCCCATAACCATAGGCCAGTCACTGGTAAAGAAATCAACAGAAAGATCTTGATTAATAGAGGATTCTCCGTAGATTTCCACCTGCCCTTCTGGTTCAGAAGATGGTCTGTCAAATTTCACAGCCTTTTTTAATCGTGCAAAGAGACCTTTTTTTTTCAGACTATGTAATGGAGGAGCTTCAGAAATTTCTTCCTGTTTTATTTCCTGAGAAGGTGGTATACCGGAAGGAGCCATTGCCTCTTCGGGTAAATGTTCTGCAAGAAATTTTTCTATATCATCGTGACTCAAAACAAGAGTTGACCTTTCTGTTACAGGCTCCTGTTCCATAAGTTGTTCCACTTCGGCTTTTTTCCTCGAAAGTTCTCTATATTCTTCTTCCAGAAGCTTTTTTTCCTCTTCCAGGTTACTCAAATCATCTTCAAATTTAATTCTGTCCTCTTCCAGTCTCTTCCATTCCTGTTCTAACTGAGACTGTAATTCCTTTAATTGCATATTACCATACTGTTCCGATAGCTTTTCCTTTTCAATTTGAATAAATTTCCTCTGTTCTTCAAGCTCGATGAGGGAACTTTCAAGTTCTTCCTTTAAAATAAATATTTGCTGATCCTTATTTTTAATAGTATCAAGAAGATTATTTTCTCTATTCTGTTCCTCTTTTCTTTTTTCAAGTTCCTTCATAAGGTACTTTAAATTTTCCCTTTCTTCTGCCAGTTCAATCCATGCAGATTCAAGTTCCCTCTTTTCTGCTTCAAGTGTATCAATATCAATAGCTTTCAATAATTCTCTATCTTTTTCCAGACAGGCCCTCTGGGCTTCTACTTCTTCTCTATTCTGAGAAAGTTTTTCCCATTCTTCTTCCAGTTCTGTCATATTATTTTCTTCAGCTCTTCTGAGTTCATCCCAGGCTTCCGCAATCTTCTGTTGTTCAAGAGAAATAAATTCTATATCTGCCTTACCTTTTAGTTCCACGTCTTTCTCCTGAATTGAGGTTTTGAGGATTTGAAGTTCTGAAGATAAATCATTAATTATCCTGTCTTTTTGTATCTTTAAATCTTCAAATGTCTCTTTTTCTTTCTCCAGTATTTCAATCTTCTGCCTCAGTGTATCATCAATTTTCTTCTCCTGAAGTGACGTTCTAAGTTTTTGAAGTTCTGTTTCTAACTCACTTATTATTCTGTCTTTTTCTCTCTTTAAATCTTCAAATGTTTCTCTTTCTTTCTCACTTTCAACCTTATGAAGAGTGACATCAATTTCCTTATCCTGAAGTGACGTTCTAAGTTTTTGAAGTTCTGTTTCTAACTCACTTATTATCCTGTCTTTTTCTCTCTTTAAATCTTCAAATGCTTCTTTTTCTCTCTCCAGAATTACAACCCGTTCGTTAGTATCATCAGTAACACCGGCGGCTTTGTTCCGCATTTCTTCTAGTTCTTTATCTTTCCCGGAAAGTTTGGATTTTAAACCTTTTAAGAGTAAAAGTATTTTGGATTTTTCTTTCAAATAGTTATTTTTTTCCTGTTCCAGAGATTTTATTTCTTCCTTTCCTGCGAGGATATCTTTTCTGAGTGCTTCCATTTCTTCATACCTGCTCTGTTCAGTAATTTCCTCTGAAAGAGCCACTTTATCTGTTAATTCTCTGACGGTATTTCTGACTTTCTCAAGTTCACTTGAAGCTCTGGCCAGTTCATTCTCATATGTTTCTTTTTCTTTATGTAAATCTGTTAATTTCTCCTGAAGTAAAAGTAAATCCTTATTCTGTGCTTCAAGCTCTCTGATTCTATTATTACTCTCTTCCAGATGTTCCATAAGGCTACTATTACGGGATTTAATCTCCAGAAGTTCTGCATCAAAAGAGGCCATATCAATTTCAGATACAGTACCTTTTTCCTGTAATTCCTGGTTAAGTCTGATTAATTCTTCTTTTTCAATTTCAAGAGATTGAACAGAAATAGTCATTTTTTTATTCTCTTCATTAAGACTGTTAGTCTTCTTAATAAGATCTATAATAGTATTTTTCTGCTTTTCATTATTTTTTACAAGTTCCTGCTTCTCCCTGTCAATGTCTCTGAGCCTTTGAACCAGCTTATCTTTATCTTCGCCCCCGGCTTTACTCTGTAATATCCTATCTTCTGTTTCTCGAAGCTGCTTTTCCAGAGTATCTCTTATTAATTCAAATTCTTCTTTTTCCTTTTCCAGTTCGGAAACTCTCAGACCTAACTGTTCTACCTGTAATAAAGCATCAATAAGCTTTTCTGACGATTTTCCATTATCATTTTTTTCTTTTTCAGAAAGACATAATTCATGTTCTGCCTTTAAATTGACCAGTTCATTCTGAAGATTTTCGTAATCGGCAATCTTAATCTTTGCCTGATTAATAAATTGTTTTGCAACTGAGAATTCCTTGAGAATCCTTTCCAGCCTATCTTCCATACTGATTTTTTCTTTATTAATCTCTGCAACATTTGTCTGTAGTATCTTTTTTTCTTCACGCAGTTCATTCAGCACTGCAACCAGTTGCCTGATTTTTTGAGATTGCTTATCATTACTGCCAAGTAATTCTGCTTTTTCTTTTTCCACCCGCTCAAGCCGTGACTGTAAATCACCTGTAGTTTTATCGGAATGAACCAGTTTTTCCCTGAATTCATTTACTAAATTAAGTAAGGTTTCACCTTCCTCTTTATTGGCCTGAACATCTTTCCTCATAGACAGAGACTCAGAACTTACTCTATCAAGTTCATGAATAAGGTCCATATACTCCCTGTCTCTGGCTTCTTTCAAAGCAATCAGTTCTCTGTTATGTTCTTCCATATCAGCCAGCCTGGATTTATAATTATCAAGTTCACCGGTGATAAATACATTTTCTGTATTTAATCTTTCAAGTTCATGACTGAGATTTATACAGTCCTGGTCTCTCTTTTCTGTTATATTAAGAAGTTCTTTATTTTGTTCTTCCAGGTCCTGCAGTCTGGACTTAATTGTATCTACCTCTCTGGCTTTTTCTATAAATTTCTTTGATTCATCCAGCCTGGTTTTGAGATCCTGTACAAGTTTAACAAGAGCATCCTTATTCTTAATGGCTGTAGCAAGGTTCTTTTCCAGGTCATTCTTAGTCTTTGCTAAATCTTTTAACTGTTTTTTAATCTCTCCTATTTCATGTTCTTTTTCTTCATTGCTCTCTTCGGCATCATTTTTATTTTTTCTCAATTCCTCCGATTCTGCTGCAAGTTCTAATATTTTATTTTCTTTCTCTTTATTTAATTCCTGTAATGAGGTAAGTTTTTTAGAGAGCTTATCAAATTCATCAAGTTTCTGGAGTAATTTTTTGTTTTCTTCATTTTTATTTTTTCTCAATTCCTCCGATTCTGCTGCAAGTTCTAATATTTTCTTTTCTTTATCTTTATTTAATTCCTGTAATGAGGCAAGTTTTTTAGAGAGATTGTCAAATTCATCAAGTTTTTGGAGTAATTTTTTATTTTCTTCATTCTTTTTTGTAAGTTCCTGGGCAAGCCTTGCAAGAGAATTATTTTTCTTTTGAAGTTCTTTTAATTCTTTTTTCAGATGTTCAATTTCTTCTGATTTATCTGTTTCAATCTCTCCGAGCTTTTCCATATATGATATGCTATTACTCTGAGTTTCTTTTAATTTCTCTTCAAGCTCTTCGAGTTGTTCTTCAAGAATAGAATTTTTACTTTTAAAGGACGAAAGTTCTTCTGTAAGTTTGTGATTTTTCTTATCACCTGCTTCTCTGAGAGTTTCAAGTTCAATTATCTTACTATTAAGTATTTCTATTTCATCAGATTTCTCAGTATCAGTACGTCTGACCATAGAATCTAATTTAACTTTAAGTTCTTTGAAGGATTTCTTTAATTTTACATTTTCTTTATCCTTTTCTACTATCTCTGTTTCAAGTTTTTCAGAGCTTTCTTTCAATATGTCTCTTTCATGCTCAATGGATTTGTTTTTCCTTTCGAGACTTCTTATCTGCTGACGTCTTTCTTCCAGATTTTTTAAGAGCAGTTGATGTTCTTCTTCAAGAAAATCAAGACTTTCTGCCAGGTCACTCTTATCCTGGGAAACAGGTTTTATTCTATCTATTTTTTCAGCAAATTTAACCCTTGCAGAGTCCTCTATTACTTTAACATCGGAAGGAGACAATTCAAGTATTCTCTTTAACTCATCCAGGTAGACCCTTTCATCTTCACCGAGGAGACCATCACTCCAGCATGCTTCAAGGGCGTATCTATAGGAATTTCTTGCATGTTTTTTTGTTTCCCCTGCTTTTTTTGCTTCTTCCTGAATTTTCTTCTGTTCATCCTGTTCATGTACTATGCCTCTCTGAGGGATCTTTCTGATACCTTTTTTAATATCCTTTTTGCGTTTTTCTTTCTGCCAGTCAAGAAGTTTTATAACAAGGTTAATTTTTTTTTCTGAAGTAAATTTACGAAAAGACTTGATTAAATCTTTTGCATAATCCTGGGAGGTAAATTTTATGTCTCCCTGATAATTGGAATATTCCAGTGAACCGTCACCTGTTACCCTCCAGTATAAGAAAAGCTGATTGCCAAAACCCTTCTGATACTCCTTAACAATAAAGAAAGGACTCAGATTTAAAACAGGGAAATTTTTATCTACTGTGGAACTCATATAAACCTTTTCCTGTGCAAAATAATTTTCGGAATAATATTCAGTTTCTTCCAGGCTGAGAGCACCCACACAATCAATAATTTCATGGCGAACCTTACCTTTTTCATAGGCTGCTTTTTTCACATAAAACAATTTATAGGCAATAAGGAATTTAAGACTGGAAATAATATTATCAACGACAGGAATAAAGAGTAATAATAAATCTTTTATCTGATTTATACTCAAATCCTCTCCGTGATTTTCTACAGCATCAATAAAATCAGGAATAAGGGCAAAAAATTCCGAAGGTGTCAATTCATCTTTCAGAATGTTTCCTTTAAAAAGGAAAAAATCATCCTCACATATTGCTTTATATGCCTTTAAAGGAGCCTTTAATTCAGAGAAGGGAGAAAAGTAAAAATTATACAATTCATTGACAAGTAATTTTTCACCTTTTTTATTATAAAGTTTCAGTATATCTTCCAGGAAAAGAAGCCATTCTTCTATACCGGGTTCTACAAGTTTCTCAAGATTTAAATTCACATTTAAATCATCTATAGTATCCCTTATATACTGGGCCACTACAATAGAAGAAAAAAACCTTATAACTGTTTCCATAAGTCTGCAAACAGATAAGAGAATATTTCCGGGGTCACCGGAAGATTGCTGGTTTATCTGCCAGTAAGCATTGGCAATAGGATAGGGATATTGTTTATAAACCAGTTCTCTGGGGATATCAAGGGGTAAGACCCTTATCTGTTCAAGATAACCCTCTTTTACTTCAACTGTTTCGAAAAATCTTGCCTCAACAGATTTGAATATTTCCTGGGCTTTTTCTCCTGTTATATTAAATTTATTCTTATATAAATCAAGTCTCGCGACTTCCTGTTCCGAAAGAGGTCCGTCGGAGAGTGCCATTTCCAGAGCCGTTTCATATATAGACTCTCCCGAAGTCATATCATATTCCCTGGTTTTGCCTTCGGAGCTTTTCTTTTTAGAAACAGAAATTTCTGCAATATCTTCTTCCGCACATGGAAGACTGGAATTAATATCCTCTTTATAACTCCTCGGGATAAAGTCATGGCCGCACTGAGAACTTATATAGTGAACAATCCCGTTTTTATTCTCTTTAAGGAAAAAAATCTGTCCGCTGTTGCATAGAGGGCAATATTCCATCAGAAAAAATGGATAAAGTGACACAGCAGGAATAAGTTTATTAAAACTGCACAGATAAAGTTTATTTTTATCCAAATCCTTTGCAGATCTTATACTTTGAACCATAATATCCTTGAAATTGGCTCCCATATAAGATTTAATAATATAGTGTTTTTCAAGTTTTACAGGATCTTCACCCACTACGTAAGAGAGTTTATAACCTGTTAAAAAACCAAGAGTACCAAGTATTTCTTCCATAGCAGGCTCCAGAAAAAGCACTCTTTCTTTGAGCTGTTTTTTCGAGAGTTTGGAATAGGTATTTTCCATAAAAGTGAAATGATATTTAAGAAGTCTCGGAGCAAAATCATTAAAGGAAATCTGTGTTACATCTCTGCCTTCATCTTTTAATATGGATTTAAGCTCCTTATAGGCCTTCGCAACATGGACATATTCGTCTTTTCTCTTGTCAAAATAAAAATCGGCCATTTCAGGTACAAGGAGTTTTTTATTATTTTCCTTGTAATATTTCAATATCTTTTTTAAAACATTGTTCCACTGATCGAGAGTGCATGTTCTGAGAGAAATACCGGAGAGTAACTTATCAATATCTTTATTGCTATTTTCATCCATAATATACTGGCCTATAACAATAGAAGACAGATATTTAATTATTACTTCTATAAGATTGCCAAGAACAGAATGTTTAACTTCAATTGTATCATCTGAACTGGATAAAGTAATAAAATTTTTAAATGTCAAAGCAAGAGGATAAGGATAGGTAGAAACTATCTTCTGCTCTATATTCATACAATATTTATGTCCCTGTAAAAAATTAAAATTTAAACCTATTATAACACAAGACGATTGAAAAGAAAACACATAGTTGCTAAAAGTAGGTAAAAGATGTATAATAAAATTCGCGATGCGTGATGCGTGATAAGAGAACTTGTTCAAACTAAAAATAGATTATGGAAATAATTGCCTGTCACAACTGTACTGATTTTGATACTTTTGCCTCTATGGTAGCAGCGAAAAAGATCTATCCCGAGGCCGGTCTTGTTTTTTCAGGGATCTTTGATACAAATGTAAAGAAATTTATGACTTTACATAATGATCTTACTTCTTCTACAATTTCGATAAAAAATATAGATTTATCACAGATAAAAAAACTCATCATTGTAGACACCAGATTGCCGGACAGACTGGGGCCTTTAAAAAAAATACTGGATAACCATGACGTTGAAATACATGTCTATGACCATCATCCTTACCATCAGGAGGATATAATAGGTTCTGTAAATGTAATTAAAAGCGTCGGTTCTACTGCAACCCTTCTGGTAGAAATAATAAAGAAAAGAAATATAACGTTAATACCTGGAGAAGCCACACTTTTTCTTCTTGGTATATATGAAGATACAGGTTCTCTTACTTTTTCCACTACCAGAACCCTGGACATAGATATGGCATCCTATTTATTATCCAGAGGAGCAAATCTGGATATAGTGGCAAGATATATAAACAGACCTCTTTCGGAGGATCAGAGATCTCTTCTCAATAAACTTATACTTTCATGTGAGACTTATAATTTCAATGGTTTTCAGATAGTTATATCCATATCAGAGGTAGAAAAATATATTCCCAAGCTTGCTCTTCTCACACATAAGATGATTGAGCTTGAAAGGAAAGACGCCTTTTTCACGCTGGTAAGAATGAAAGAAAAAATCTACATAGTAGCAAGAAGTTTGAGTGAATCAATTGATGTCAACCTTATGCTCAGAGCCTTCGGAGGAGGAGGCCATATGGCAGCAGCTGCGGCGACAATAAAAGAAAAAGATATAAATAAAATAAAAGACCGTCTGCTGGAAATACTTGAAAGAAATATCAAACCTGCTCTTGTAGCACAGGACATTATGTCTTTCCCTGTTAAAACAGTAGAAAGCAGTCTCAAGGTATGTGATGCAGTAGATATAATGAGGGAACATGGACACAGCGGACTTATTATAGAGCAGGAAGGGGAAATATGCGGTATAATTTCTTTAACTGATCTCAAAAAAGCTTCAGAACATGGTCTTACTCATGCCCCGCTGAAAGCTTATATGACAAGGGATTTTATAACATCTCCTCCGAACATGCCTGTATCAAAACTTCAGGAATTAATGGCAGAACAGCAGGTGGGCAGAATACCTGTAATGTCAGAAAATAAGCTCGTAGGAGTGGTAACAAGATCGGATATAATAAGAACGATTCACGGTGCAAGATTATGCACACCTCACCAGTTCCCTACCAGGATAGACGATATGGCACGACTACCCCGTATTATTCAAACTATTTTAAGACAGGCAGGCCAGACAGGAGACAGAGAAAAAATCCCTGTTTATACAGTAGGCGGCTTTGTAAGAGACCTGTTGCTCGGTATAGAAAACTTCGATCTTGACCTTGTAGTGGAAGGTGACGGCATAAATTACGCGCAGAAACTTGCCCTATGCACGGGAGGAGATTTACGGATTCACCATGCTTTCGGTACGGCAGAATTAAAAATACCACAGGGATATCGTATTGACATAGCCTCTGCCAGAGCGGAATTTTACAGTCAGCCCGGAGCTCTTCCGAAAATAAGATACTCTTCAATAAAGCAGGATCTCATAAGAAGGGATTTCACTGTAAATGCCATGGCTCTTGGTCTTAACGGAGACAATTTCGGACAGATTATAGATTTCTTCAGAGGAGAAAAGGATCTTGAAAGCGGTCTCATAAGAGTACTTCACAATCTGAGTTTTATAGACGATCCTACAAGAATATTCAGAGCCATAAAGTTTGAGCAGAGATATTACTTTACAATTGAACCGCATACGGAAAGGCTCATAAAAGGTGCCATAAAAAATAATATACTTGAAAAGATTTCTGCAGAAAGACTTCTGGACGAAATGGTAACTTTACTCAATGAAAAAAGACCTATTTCTTCCATAAAAAGAATGGATGAACTGGGGATCATGAAAGCAATTCACAGTGATATAAACATAGACAGGGAAATACTTGAACTGCTCAATGAAATATATAAAAATTTAAGCAATAAATATTATGTAAAAGATATAGATATAACGGAATGGCTGGTTTACTTTATTGCTTTCACTAAAAAGCTCTATCCGGAAGAAATAAAAAAAATAGGAAAAAAATTGAAGATCAGGCCTGAATTAATAGAAAAACTTGTATGGGAATGTAATTACTGCATAAACCTGAGTAATCCCGACAGGCTCAGCCCAAGTATCATATGCAAAGAACTGTCCGGCCTGTCAATGGAATTTTTATTTTATATGATGTCAGAGATAAAAAATAAAATTGCCAGAAGAAGAATAATAAACTATCTTACCAGATGGAGGCACGTTAAATCCACTGTATCAGGTTCAGATCTTATAGGAATGAATTATCTGCCGGGACCTTACTTCCGTCAGGCAATTAACGAAGTAAGGGAAAAGGTAATGGACGGCATCATAAAAGACAGAGAAGATGCCCTGGAATATGCCAGAAATTTTATGGAAACCATAGGAGCACCAAAAAAGCAGTGATCAGTAATCAGCGAAGAATAGTGATTATTAAAACGTGTTTGTATTTTAACGAACAGTCTCTTATGTTAAACTATAAATTTATTATAACTGTTAACTGATACTTAATACCTGGTCACCGGTCACCGGTCACCGGTCACTGAAAAAAAGGAGGTTCAAAAAAATGTTTACCTTTGCAAATCCTGAAATATTATTTCTTATATTGCCGGCTCTGGTCTTTTCAATAACAGTGCATGAATTTTTCCATGCCTATACTGCATATCTGTTAGGTGATAGAACAGCCTGGAGCCAGGGCAGGGTTACATTAAATCCTGTTGCCCATTTTGATCCTTACGGTTTTTTATTCATCATATTAAGTATGGCTGCAGGCATAGGATTTGGCTGGGGTAAACCTGTACCTGTAAACCCTTTGAGATTGAGAAATCCCAGGAGAGACATTATGTTTGTAACGGCAGCAGGGCCACTGTCTAACTTCTTTATTGCCTTTACCGCTGCCTATATTCATAAAATTTTCTGTCTTTTTATGACAGTTCCTTCTGCCCTGGAGATATTCCTATCCTATCTCGTCATACTGAATGTAGGCCTTGGTATATTCAATCTTGCACCGGTACCGCCTCTGGACGGATTTACTATTCTTTCAGGCTTTCTTCCCTACGAACTTGCAAGAAATCTTGAAGGGTTAAGAAGATACGGCATGATACCATTACTTATTTTTATATACAGTCCTCTTTACAGTCTATGGATAGTTCCGATGCGTAAAGTTATGAATTTTCTTTTACTGGTAGGTAATTTTCCATTTCATTATTAAAAGGATGTAATAACCATAGTTTGCCGGGGGCATTTTCTTACAGTTCCTGGTAAAACTTACTGCTCACTTATAAAGTTCTTCTTTAACTCCCATAAGATAATTAAATTCAAGGAGAATCTGTCTGGCAATGCTCCTCCACGGTGAGTCAATATTTGAATATTCTCTGCATTTCTTTATAAGCCAGCCGTCAGAAGATATAAAACTGTGAATGAATAAAGAAACAGGATTTATACCGAGATGAAGTTTTAAGCTCAGAGATTTATGTTTTCGCCAGAATATGACAGCAGCTTTTCCTGTATCAATCTTTCTTATACAGTCTTCGTCAAATGTTATCGGATGATAATGATAATTTATAGCATCAGGATTATAAATAATGGGAATATGTTTCTTTGCAATCCTGTATCCGAGTTCATAATCTTCACAGCCATAACCTTTAAAATCTTCATCAAACATGCCTGTATCTACAAGCATCTTTTTCCCTATAGAAGCGTTTCCCGTAACAAGATGATGCCATGGAAGCCTCTGGCCTGCCACTTTATTATCACGTCTGAAACATATTTTTCCGCTTTCCTCATAATTTTCAAGGGAAGGAACAATCATCTGACGCCCTACTATGACACTTCCCGGGTATTTACGGTAATAGTTCATATGTTCTTCTATCAATTTCGGATGGGCAAGGACATCTCCGTCGGTAAGGAAAATCACTTCTCCCCTGGCTTTTTCTATTGCCATATTCCTTGCAGGAACCTTACCCGTATTTTCTTTTCTGTAATAATTAAAAAGAAAAGGGAAGGTAGAATTTTTACACAGTTCTTCTGTACCGTCTGTAGAACTGCTGTCAACAACAAGGACTTCCATTTTATCATAAGGGAAGGTCTGATTGCTGAATGTACGGAGTACATGAGAAAGAACAGGTTTCTGATTATATGTTCCTATAACTACTGAAATTTCTGTCATAATATCGTAGTATATCACAATTAAATCAAATAATGCAATCTAAAGAAGAATTTTCACTATGCTAAAATTGCGTTTATTAATGACAGGTGATTTATATACAATGGAAAAAAAAATTTATCACAGAATATTGAGAGTGAAAAGTGAAAAAAATGGATTTTACTTACTTTTCACTACTCACTATTCACCAACTATATTATTCATGGTCACCATAGAAAAATAAAAGAGCAGTCTACAGGCAGACTGCTCTTTTATCAGAAGAGAGATTATCATTTAATTTCTATCTTTTTGGGCTGAACTTTTTCTTCCTTTGGAAGAACAATATCAAGAATACCATTTTTATAAGTGGCATTTACCTTATCAGCCTGTATACCGCTTCCTATGGTAAATGACCTGTAGAAAGAACCGTAAACTCTTTCCTGACGGATATAATTTTCATCCTTATCTTCCTTCTCAAATTTCCTCTCGCCCTTTATGGTAAGCTGATTATCCTCTAAATGGACATCAATATCCTTCTGCTCCATACCTGGAAGTTCTGCCTTCACTATTATTTCATTCTCCTTTTCTATAACATCCACAGAAGGTGCCCAGCTTCTTGTTACAAACTCACCGCTACCGGTTCCCTCTCTTTTCATAGTATCGGAAAATAATCTGTTAATCTCCCTCTGTAAAGAATTCATTTCTGAAAATGGCTCCCATCTCATTAACATAGCAAATCACCTCTTATATTTTTTTAATTTTATCTGCTTGCATTATTATTATAATAGTTTAGTGTATCTATGTCAAGTATTTTTTCTAATTTTTTTAAATTATTTTAAAGCCTATAAAAAGCTGATCCTACAAAGAAGAAAAACATATGTTTTTTATCCAAAAATTATTTTTATAAAAACCTTCAGATTTTAATGAGATTATAATATAGATAACCCAAAAAATTACATCATAATAGTTGAGCCTTATCATATAAAATAAATATCAATAATTAACATATAGTTTTACCGGTTATCATAAATTTTGCATTCAGGAAGGAAAGGAAACGTCAGAGTAGAATTTTTCGAATTCTCAAAGTTATTTTTAGAAAGGATTTTATAACAATGAAATTTAAAATGTTTCTTTTTTTTCCGGTATTTTTGTATATTCTACTTAATTACTTCTGCTCAATTGCTACAGAAAAAGCCTCTCTCACCGAGATCCGCTTCGGCTCAGACACAGAAAAAACAAGACTGGCTTTCGATTTGAGTAAAAAAGTCTCCTACACTATATGCCGTCAGGGAAATCCTGATATTTTTATAATTGAATTTCCGGGAACAGAAATGAAAAAAAATATCAAAAAAATCTATAAACCTGATGATAATCTTATAGAGGAAATTACCTTTGAAAAAACCGCATATGATAGTGTCATAACTACAATAAAACTCAAATACAATCTTCCTTCAGAAAATTATAAAGCTTTTAATATGGAAAACCCTGACAGACTGGTATTCGATTTTTACAAAAATTTTGATGAAAAATCCGTAACATATCTCTCTGAAAGTGTAATATGGGCCCGCATTAGAAAAGGTTCATGGAAAGGTGTTATAAGTTTCAACGTAGTAATTGCGGATCTGGAAAGAGAAAATATCAATCTGAAAGCCATACAGGCTAAAGATAATAATAAAAGCAGAGAAACTACAAGTTCTATGGCTCAGAGAACAGGAGCACTGGTAGCAGTAAACGGAGGTTATTACAATAAAGACGGAGGACCTCTCGGTCTTGTTATAATAGACGGCATACTGCAAAGCCCACATGTAGCAAAAAGACCGCCAAGAACTGCTCTTGGTGTAAGATATGATAAAAAAATTCTCATAGACAGGATAAAAGCTGTTAATGACCGTGTAATATCTCTTTCAGGCAAAGACTGGACCAGAATTATTTATGCCATTGGCGCAGGTCCCAATTTAATTACAGACGGCAAAATTAATATAACGGCTAAAGAAGAAGAACTTGGCCCTGGAGGTAATGATGTAACAAGAAGGGCAGGCCATACAGCACTGGGTATTACGAAAGACAATAAACTTGTATTATTCAGTGTAGATGACAGGAAATCAAAATCCACGGAAAGTCTTGGCATGAATCTTACAGAAATAGCGGAATATCTCCTTAAACTGAATGTAACAGATGCAATAAATATGGATGGAGGAGACTCTACGACAATGGTCATAGAGGGAAAACTTATAAGTGAAACGTACAGTCCTGAAAGAAAAGTAGCAAACTGCTGGAGTCTTTTTGATACAGGTAATTCCGGTATTGCCCCCGCTTCTATAAATGTAAATCAAACCGGTTATAACAATCTCACCTATTCTCTTGATATTACAGTAACAGATGGTGCCGGCAATCCGGTTCCGGACGGAACGGGAGTAAGAATAAATTCTTCTTACGGTGTGCCAAAACCGTCCTTTACTGTAACTAAAAACGGGAAGGCATCAATAAAATTTGCTTCAATGAAGGCCGGCGCTGCAGGTCTTTATGTTACTGCAGGAACAGTTAATCAGGAGTTTAATCTGAGTTTTCAATAAGGGGTTGTAGTGGTGAGTAATGAAAACAATATTTTACACACTTTTCACTCCTTATTAATTCATGTTACATTATATAAAATATAAAAATAAAAGAGGCTGTCTCTGGACAGCCTCTTTTATCAGTTAAAAACTAGCCTCTGGTATATACGACACCGCTTCTGGAGAAACCGTTTGATATTACCTGATGGCCCGGTCTGTCATTATTGGAGCCAATAAGTGACACACCACCTCTTCTGGCATCAAATCCCTGAACAAGTTCCGTATGACCTCTGCTGGCATTTATCCATACATCACCGGGTTTTGCCATATGAAAAGGAACAGGTCTATAACCCTGCCTCAAAAGGGACTGTTCTAATTCTCTAACATTGACATGATGCCCTCTTATGAGTCCCTGGCTCTCAAGACAGGAACTTACGAAATCAGCACAGTTATTGGTCTGTCCTCCGGCAGCTGTAAAATGAGGAAGCTGTCCTTTAATACTCCACGATTCTCTTCCCAGGAACTGCCTTCCCATTGCTACGGCAGCAGAGCCTGAACCGTTTGGTGACACGCCCTGAGGTATATAACCTCCGTAATTACCTGCATAGGCTCCTGCATAGGCTCCATAAGGTCCTGCTCCAGCATAGGCTCCTGCATAAGAACCTCCTCCGTAACCTCCGCCATAACTACCGGGGAAACCTCCCATCATACCCATGCCGCCCATCATGCCCATACCCATACCCATATTCATTCCGCCCATCATACCCATACCGCCCATCATGGAAGACAGAGCCATAAAGAATGGCATTGCCATCGGCATACCGCCGAACATCATTCCTGTATTCATTCCCAGGCCCATTCCTCCCATCATTCCCATCATCATACCCATAGCCATTGTATTGAAAAGCTGCTGGGTAAACTGACTCAGGTAAGGAGGACATCCTCCGCCGGGGAAACCGGGATAACACGGTGCCTGTCCGCCCATCATTGAAGGAGCCGGGAAACTCGGGAAATTAACAGGAGGCGTATAGGACGGAAAAGAAGGCATATAATTTCCGCCATAATTAGGCTGCTGAAAATAACTTACATTTTGAGGAGAACCCCAGTCAGAAGCCCAGTTATGCCTCATATTATAAATCTGTCCACTGCTATTATCAAGTCTGTTATGAAGAGCAAGTCTTTCACCTGCCGTAAAAGAACTGGTTCCTGTTATCCAGTTATGAAAACCATTGGGACTTGCCTGCATTTTACCATATTTAGTAGCTGTTTCTCCCTGATAGTTCAGAGTATTTACAGCTTCACCCCTTGTAAGACTTCCGTCTGTAATACCATCATAAGTTCTTGAAAGCTGATTCTGCATCTTTGCTTCAATTGCATTTTTAGGTCCTTCAGTTACAGGATTGAAGTCTCCTTTACCGTACAGTGACATCATGCGCTGGTTATATTTATTTCTCTGTTCCAGTATCTGACGCTCCTGCCAGGATATTTTACCGTCTTTCAGGAATTTTCCTTCCATTTCCCTTGTATCCTGATCATAGTTGGCAAGAGCCATATACTCTGCTTTATTAAGCTGACCGCTTTTCGTTCCATCAACCAGCCTGTTTGTAAAAAGTCCCTGCTGTCTGTTTACAGCTCCCTGGTTCATCATATTAATCATTCCAAACATAGCTGTATACCACCTTTCTAAAAAATTTACTTTCGCTAAAACATATCACAACAAAAAAATCTTTTCATCTCTTATATCACGCATTTTAAAAAAAAGTAAATAGTTTTTCTAAAAAAAGCTATTAGCTATTAGTTTTTTTTTTAAAAAAACCAATAGCTAATTTTATTAATTAATTTTTATCTGTTATTAATCATTATCTACATCTTTAAAACTTGACACTACAGGCCTGTGGTCAGAAGTAACTTTTTCTTTTATCACACCGGTAGTCCCCGGGATATATTCTTCCAGAGAACCTCCCTTTGCAGTGGTAACTCCTATCTGATCTATAAGTCTGTGTGTTACGGGATGAGACCATTCCGTTCTTAACGCAGCTTCCGATGTAACCATATGTAAATCGGTGCCTTCTCCAAGCTTTCTTGTTGTGGAACTGTTCAGGGTATCATTGAAATCACCTGCAAAGACAATGTCTTTATCTTCACCGGCAGCCATTCTGTCTTTTGCCCATTTATTTATAACACCTACCTGTGCATCTCTTATCTGTTTACAATTACCTTTCTGACCTGCCTTGAGATGCATGGAAACCATAGTGAAATCAAATCCTCCTTCTTTACTCTTAAATTTCGCGGCAAGAGGAGCTCTCAAATGTCCGTCTCCGGCAAGGTGCGGCACCTGTGCTTCCATAATCTCCGTTACGGAAGACTTATCGCATTCCACTTTATTTCCGTTATAAACAATCCCTACCATCTGGCTCTTACCATCTTCTCTTTTACCTGTAGTTCCGAGTATATAGTCATAACCGGGTAAATCCTTTAAAACCTTCTGAAGAGCTTTTTCATCGGATATTTCCTGGACAGCCATGACTTCAGCACCTGACTGTTTTATAGCCTGTGCCATTTTCTGATAATCCTGTTCTGTTCTTGGCTGTGCTCCTGTAGGTTTACCCTTGAAAAACATTCTGGCCTCATCACAGCCGAGCCATTCCATATTAAAAGTTCCAACTTCAATGGTTTTTCCGTCTATATTTGCCTTTGTTCTATCCATGCCGATCTTTGCCTGATCGGGAACCAGTCCGAGAGGATCTACAAGTTTTTTCCTCTCATCAAATACTCTCTCATCTACATTACCTGCACCGGATCTGTTACCGCTCTCTACAGAAGTAAAATGTGAATTATCACTTCTGTAAAAATTTTCCATTGCTTTCATATGCTGATTTTTTGTTTCAGGTAAAGAGTCACTCTTACCGGAAGTAACAGCACCTGCCTGCATAGTCCTCTGGTTGCCTGTAGTACGGGATATTAAATAGCCGTCAGTCGTTTGATTGGTATTTATCATAACAGTTACGCTCCTTTGTATCGTGACGCGTGACGCGTGACGCGTGACGCGTAATGCATGACCGGTATGTACCGGAACACTACATTATATGTATATTATCAATTATTTTTCACGAAAAGTAAAGAGTAATTTATAAAAAATAACTTCATAAAGAAGGATAAAGCAAATAATTTCAGAATTTATCACTTCAGTCAGTTACACGAAGGGAGAACAATCAATCTTCGCGTGACGCGTCACGCGTTACGCGTCACGAAACGTAATGGCATATAAAAATTTAAGAGAATTTATTTTAAAACTTGAAAAAAACAAAGAACTTGTAAGGATTAAAACAGAGGTTTCCCCTGTTCTTGAAATAACTGAGATTGCAGACAGAATATCTAAAAGTCATGGCCCTGCCCTTTTATTTGAAAATTTAAAAGGATACAATTTTCCTCTTCTCATAAATGCTTTCGGCTCATATAAGCGTATGGCTATGGCACTGGAAGTTAACCATGCAGACGAAATTGCAAAAAGAATAAAAGAAATAATGAAACCTCATATACCGGAAGGCTTTTTCGGGAAACTGCAGATGCTTCCGAAATTAAAAGAAATTTCAGATTCTGTGCCTAAAATTGTCTCCCATGGTCCCTGCCAGGAAGTTGTTCTGAAAGACGGCCCTATGCTTGACTCAATACCGGTGCTGACATGCTGGCCTCATGACGGAGGCCCTTTTATTACCCTTCCCCTGGTATTTACAAAAGACAGTGAAACAGGTCAGAGAAACTGCGGTATGTACCGGATGCAGGTCTATGACAGGGTTACATGCGGTATGCACTGGCATATACATAAAGACGGAAGAAGACATTATTTAAAACATGAACAGAGTGGAAAACCAATGGAAGTAGCAGTGGCCATAGGAGGAGATCCGGCAGTTATCTATGCTGCTACGGCACCTCTCCCACCTGATATCGATGAAATGATGTTTGCAGGATTTTTGAGAAAAAAACCTGTAGAACTGGTAAAATGCAAAACAGTAGATATAGAAGTTCCCGCTCATAGCGAGTTTATACTGGAAGGTGAAATAATTCCTGGAGAATTTCGTGTAGAAGGCCCTTTCGGTGACCATACAGGTTTTTATTCCCCTGCAGACAATTATCCGGTAATGCACGTAAAATGTATTACCCACAGGAAAGATGCCATATATCCTGCAACCATCGTAGGAAAACCTCCTATGGAAGACTGCTACATGGCAAAGGCAACAGAGAGAATATTTCTTCCCATGCTCCAGATGATCTTACCGGAAATTGTAGATATGAACCTCCCCATTGAAGGGGTATTTCATAACTGTGCCATTATTTCCATAAAAAAAACCTATCCCGCACAGGGCAAAAAAGTCATAAATGCCCTCTGGGGTATGGGACAGATGATGAATACAAAATTTATCATAATAGTCGAAGACGATACAGATGTACAGAATATAAATGAAGTTGCATGGAGAACCTTTAATAATGTAGATCCTAAAAGGGATTTTGTATTTTCGGAAGGCCCTCTCGATGTGCTTGACCATTCCGCTTCATGGCCTCTCTTCGGCAACAAACTCGGTATAGATGCAACAAGAAAAGGGCCGCAGGAAGGTATGCAGAGGCCATGGCCGGAAGAAATCAAAATGAGTAAAGAAATTAAAGAACTTGTAGACAGAAAATGGAAAGATTATAATATCTCGTAATGCGTGATGCGTGATGCGTAACAGGATGATTTACCCGGAGGTCGGGGAAAAGCTGGTAAAAAAATGACAGTGATAAAAAAATTTATAGATCTGGTAAGATTTGAACAGACCATATTTGCCCTTCCCTTTGCTTACCTGGGAGTAATTGTGGCAGCAGGGAAAATACCTTCTTTCTCTGTATGGCTGTGGGTCACTCTTGCCATGTTCGGTGCAAGAACGGCAGGTATGTCTCTAAACCGCATCATAGACAGGGAAATAGACACTAAAAATCCGAGAACAAAAGATAGACTCCTGCCTTCAGGGAAAATAACAGGAACTTCTGTGTGGCTTATCACATTTATATCGCTCGCCCTTCTGGTTTTCTCTTCGTGGATGTTAAATCCTCTCTGTTTTAAATTAAGCCCTATTGCCGTGGCACTTCTCTGGTTTTATTCATACTGTAAACGTTTTACATGGACCACCCATTTAATTCTGGGACTGGTAGAATCTGCCGCTCCCATAGGAGGATGGCTTGCAGTTACAGGCACATGGAGTATAACCCCCTTTTTTCTGGGTGCAGCCATTATCTTCTGGATGACAGGTCTTGATATAATCTATGCCTGCCAGGATTATGAATTTGACAGAAAAGAACATCTTTATTCAATACCGGCAGTATTCGGCCTCGATAATGCACTTTATATATCCTCTTTTTCTCACATGTTAACAGTTTTCTTCCTGCTCATGTTCGGTATCATAGCAAAACTTGGGCCTATTTACTATATCGGCCTTGCAGTTACATCTTTTCTGTTTATATATGAACACAGCCTTGTAAATCCGAAGGATTTAACACATGTAGACAGAGCATTTTTTACTGTAAACGGCTGGATTTCCATTGTTATATTACTTTTCACGATAGGAGATGTTCTGTTATGATAATAGTTGGTATTACAGGCGCAAGCGGCGTAATTTACGGCAAAAGAATATGTGAAGAACTTGCCAGGCATGACCATGAAGTAGCTCTGGTAGTTACGGAACATGCAAAAGGAGTCATATGCCAGGAACTGAAAATAAAATCTTATAAAAAAAATAAAATATTCTCCGAAGAAATATGTGAAAAAATAAAAGAATTTTCCATCTCAGACATGAGTTCTTCCATAGCAAGCGGTTCTTTTAAAACCTCCGGTATGGTAATTGCGCCATGTTCGATAAATTCCCTCGGTGCAATGGCAGCCGGCATATGCAACAATCTTCTTTTACGCTCTGCCCAGGTAACACTTAAAGAAAAAAGACCCTTTGTTATAGTACCCAGGGAATCACCTATCGGGCTGATTCAAATAAGAAATCTTCTTACCCTGTCAGAAGCAGGAGCAATAATAGTTCCTCCCTGTCCTGCCTTTTACAATGACCCTCAGACAGTTGACGATATTATCAATTTTACCGTTTCAAGAGTTCTGAATTTACTCGGTATCGAAAATAATCTCACCAAACAGTGGGATTACTGCTGTGGTGACCATAAATAATACATATTTGCTCTCGTGACGCGTAACGTGTAACGCGTGACGGGAGGAAGACTCTTTTTACATGCTTTTGCTCAGGTCAGTAATAGATTCCACAATAAAATCACCCATCTTTAAGCCTGTAATCTTAACCCTTGTCCCCTCTTTTATAAACTGCCCGTCACAGGAACATGCAGAAAAAGCTTCCTCTTCTCCGTCTATTAAAATTTTCCCTGCAGGTCTCATAGGAGAAGTAACTGTTGCAAAATGTCCTGTAAAAGCTTCTTTACTCTTTTTCTCAATAAGAGGAATTTCTTTACTTTCTCTTTTCTTAATACGTAAAACATTCATAAATATAACAGAGGCAAGAATCATAAAGGGAACTGCAAGTGCCAGCAAAAGCACGGCAGACAGACGGCCGGCTTCGTAACCGGGTAAAGGTATGGTCAGGGCATAAAAATTCCTGGCATTTAATATTACAAAAGGTATTGTCACCAGTATAAGGGCTTCCCAGTTAATGCCGGGAATAGATTTCATTTTTCTTATGACCATATAAAAAAGACCGGTAAAGAAAAACAGACCCAGCAAAGGCAAAAATACCGGCACGGAAGAAAGAACGGACGGGGAAACAATATCCAGGAGCCACATAAAGATACTGCTTATACCGGCAGGTATAATACTCAGCAACTTTGCACCGAAAAGATAAAAGAAAGACGTTAAAATACCGGAAGGCAATAACATAAACGCAAAGGTAAAAACAGTTCCCGTAACGGTATGTACAGGTTTATTATCTTCCGGAGAAACAACAGCCTGTTTTTGCACATGTACAGGAAGTTTCTTCCGCCATACATCTTCGAAAGCTTTTCTGAAATCCGATATAGTACAGAATCTTTTTTCAGGCTCAGAAGAAAGGCATTTTAATATAAGGCTTCTCAGTTCCGGCGCCAAATTACTATTGCTTTCTATCTCTTTTCTTCCTTTTTCAACAGGTAAATCAGGAACATTACCAGTAAGCATATAATAAAGATTTGCTCCGAGGCTGTATATATCGGAACGTTCATCAGTCTGTCCTCTGCCGTACTGTTCAGGGGGACAGAAACCGGGAGTTCCCACTATTACAGTATCATATTGCCTGCTGTCTTTAAATATTCTGGCTATACCGAAATCAATCAGTTTTACTTTGAAATCAGGAAGTATCATTATATTGGAAGGCTTTAAATCTCTGAAGATTATATGTTGCCCATGAAGATATTCCAGAATATCACAGAGTTGATAGATGATTTTTTTCACAGTCTCAATGTCTGCAGAACTGTTTTCTATATAGTCCTTTACAGTCCGGCCTTTAATATAGTCCATTACAAGATAATAGCGATCTTTTTCCAGAAAATAATCTATAACTTTCGGTAGATTTGTATGGTCCAGAGTATTTAACATATGGGCTTCCTGTTTGAATAATTCCATGAACTGCTTTTTTTCTTCTTCTTCAAGAAAAGAAGGAACCATCTCTTTCACAGCGCAATCATTTGAGAGACGTCCGTCATAAGCAAGATACACAGTTCCCATGGCTCCTTTACCGATTATATTTTTTATCGTATACCGTTCCTGAAGTTTGGTTCCGTCAGATAAATATTCCATAAGTCACCTCGAAATAATAGAGACAATCCCTGTCATGTGATTTTTATAAAGACATTCTATATCTGTCAAAAGATTTCCTACTTTACAGGGGAATTTCTTTATATATAAAAAAAATAAAAAATCCTGCAGGATTTTGTTAACATTATGTTAAAACATATTCGAATTATTAGAGTGTATTTTATAACCTGTTAGAATTTAATTAGAGTGAAAAGAGAAAAGAATAGGACAGGACTCACTATTCACTAACTACAAAGGAGACAGAAACTATGGACAAAGCATTTATAACATCTCTAAAATCATCGGGCATAAAATTTATCCGTATACTCTGGTGTGATAATGCCAATATAATCAGAGGGAAAGCAATACATATAGATACACTGGAAGACAACATGGCTCATGGAGTGGGAATTTCTGCTGCACAACAGGCAATTCCTGTAATGTATGATGCAGTAGTTCCAGGGGCAGGCCTTGGCCCTGTCGGTGAAGTAAGACTTGTACCTGACTGGTCAAGCTTCAACACCCTCCCCTATGCTCCTGCCCATGCCAGAGTAATGGGAGATATGAAACAAAAAGGTAAAAACTGGCCCTATTGTTCCCGCCTCTTTCTCAAAAAAATGATATCGGAAGCAGAAAAAGAAGGTATAGAGATTAAAACAGCTTTTGAAAATGAATTTTATCTCTTAAAAACAGGAACTGATGAAATTATACCTGCAGATTATACAGTTTTTGCCTCCACACAATCAATGGATATAAATCAGCATATTATAAATGAAATAGCGGAAAACCTCATAGCCCAGGGTATGATTATAGAACAGTACTATCCTGAATCAGGCCCCGGACAGCAGGAAATTTCAATAAGATATACAGACCCGCTAAAAGCAGCAGACAATCAGATTGCTTTCCGGGAAACAGTCAGAGCCGTTGCATCACATCACGGATTGAAAGCCTCTTTTCTGCCAAAAATATTCCTGGATAAGGCAGGGAGCGGATGTCACATACATCTGAGCCTCTGGAAAAATGAAAAGAATCTTGTTCCGAACTCCAGAGAATCCTATGGATTGTCAAAAACAGCAAAATCCTTTATTGCAGGACTGCTCCATCATATGCCTGCCCTTATGGCAATAACGACACCTTCTACAAACTCGTACAGGCGAATAAAACCTCATTACTGGAGCGGAGCTTTCAGATGCTGGGGCGTGGATAACCGTGAGGCTGCAGTAAGAGTTATAACAGACCCGAAAACAAATTCATACAAACAGTTTGAATTTAAACCATCAGATGCCACAGCAAATCCATATCTTGCCATGGGAGCTGTTATTGCAGCAGGCATTGACGGTATAAGACAGAAAATGGACATTCCTGCACCTGTAAATACAGATCCGGGCAATCTCTCAGAAGAAGAAAGAAAAACAGCAGGAATAGATAAACTGCCTGCAGATCTTGGCTCTGCTTTAGAATATCTTACAGCCAATAGAGTTCTTCTTAATGCCCTTGGAGCAGAACTTTCAGGTGCCTATCTGGCAGTAAGAAGAAGTGAATGGGAAAATATGTCGGAATACGAACTGGCAGATGAAGTGGAATTATTAATGGAAAAATATTAATTTTTTCGGCGTGGCTCAAAAAGAAAATCAGGGTAAATATGAGACGGGACAATTATATAGAAACACATAAAAATCCATCAAAAAAACAAAAATATAGTATATAATTTTCAAAAAAAGTGTTTTTTACAATATTATGTCTAAAATATGCAAATACATGGTAAAATTAAATAGAGGTTTTTTGTAGTTTAACATATTTTTTTAATTACAGGTAATGTTATGAATAATTCTATAGAAAATAATAATCTTATAAAATATCTTTCTCATCCCTTAATCAGAGATATTGGCCGAAAAGTCCTCTCAGAAGAAAGACTTACAGAAAAAGAGGGGATTTTTCTTTTTCAGTATGAAAATATATTTGAAACTGGCCTTCTTGCGGATTTCGTAAGAAGAAAAAAGGTCGGAGATTTTGCTTTTTACGGAAATAATCTGAATATAAACCATACAAATATCTGTGAAATGAAATGTCCCATATGTGCTTTTTCAAAAGATGACGGAGAAGAAGGTTCCTATATTATGACAGTCGATGACATCTTAAAAAAAGTAGAAAAATATAGAGACTCAGGTGTAGAAGAAATACATATAGTCGGAGGGGTAAACAGGCATATAAATCTCACATATCTTGAAGACATATTTTCTGGCATAAAGAAAATAAATGAAAAATTTCACATACAGGCTCTTACATGTGTAGAATATGACTATATATCCAGGAAAGAAGGAATTACTTTAAACAATGTATTTAAGAGACTGAAAAAAGCAGGACTCGGTTCTATTCCAGGCGGAGGAGCTGAAATATTCAATGGTAAAATAAGGGAAATCATAGCTCCTCAAAAAATTTCAGGCGACAGGTGGCTGGAAGTATCAGAAAAAGCACACAGAGAAGGTATACGCACCAATGCCACTATGTTATACGGTCATATTGAATCATATGCAGACAGAATAGACCATATGATAAAATTAAGGGCCCTTCAGGATAAAACAGGAGGATTTATGGCTTTTGTTCCTCTCACCTTTCATCCTTATAATACAGAACTTGAACATATGGTAAAAGAAAAAACTGATATTTATGACATACTGAAAGTAATAGCAGTCTCCCGTCTTATGCTCGATAATTTTGACCATATAAAAGCACTCTGGATGTATATGGGGCAGGAATTTATAGAAATAGCTCTGCATATGGGTGCCGATGATCTGGGAAGTACATCAATAGAAGAAAAGATTGTTAAATCTGCCGGCGGAGAAACCAGAGAGATTATGAAGAACGAAGATTTTGAATGTTTAATTATAAAGGCAGGTCTTATACCCAGAAGAGTTGTAAGTAATTATGGAATATAAACTATCAGATATTATTGATATACAAAAACTTCAGCATTTAATGGAACTTTTCTATAAGGTTTCACCTGTTCCTGTATTTATTGTCGATATATATAATAATATTCTAGCCGGTACAGGATGGCAGGAAATATGTAAAAAATTTCATACTGCGAATCCTCTTTCCTGGGAAGAATGCAAAGAAAGTCATGATAATATAAGACAATATCTTCAGGAAAAGAAATTTATTGATTATAAATGTAAAAAAGGTTTCTCAAACCTCGCATTACCTGTTATAATTATGGAAAAACATCTGGCCACATTACTTCTGGGCCAATTTTTTTATGAAGATGAAAAACCTGAAGAGGATTTTTTTATTTACCAGGCAAAAAAATTTAATTTTTCTCTGGATGAATATATGACAGAAATAAAAAAAATACCGGTTTTTACAAGAGAACAGGTAAAGAATACCATGGCCTATTATATAGATTTTGTAAACTTTATTGTAGATAAAGGTTTAAGCCACATAAAACAGATGGAAGCGGAAAAAAATCTCAAAGAAAGCAGGGATCGTTTTCGTTATCTTGTAGAATCCACAAGTGATTGCATATGGCAGACAAATAAAAAAAACGAATATATCTATATAAGTCCAAATATAGCCGATTTAATTGGTTATAAACAGGAAGAAATACTGGGTACAACTCCTCTGGAACACAGACCGGAAGAAGAAGGAAAAAGGATAGGAGAAATCTTTACTCCCATAGCAGAAGAAAAAAAATCCTTTAAAAATCTTGAAAATCTGGTATTACATAAAAATGGCGATGAAATTATTATAGAAACAAGCGGAGTACCAGTATTCGATATAAATGAAAACTATACCGGTTACCTGGGTATAGCCCGTAATATTACAGATAGAAAAAAAGCAGAAAAAGCACTCATGGAAAGTGAACAGAGATACAGAGAATTGACTGATTTGCTGCCTCAGACAGTTTTCGAACTTGATCTCAAAGGGAATTTTATCTTTGTAAACCGTTATGCCTATGAAGTTACCGGTTATACTCCGGAAGATGTAAGGAAAGGATTTAATGTTCTTCAAATAATTGCACCGGAAGACAGAGAAAAAGCAACGAATAATATGAAAGAAGTACTGACAACGGGCAGACCGGGCGGATGTGAATATACAGTCCTGAAAAAAGACGGTACAAGATTTCCCGTTATATCATATTCATCTCCAATCATAATAGAAGGCAAACCTGCAGGTCTCAGAGGCATTGTCGTAGATATTACAGAGCAAAAAAATGCTGAAGAAGAAAGAAGAAAACTGGAAGTACAATTACTGCAGACTCAAAAGCTTGAAAGTCTTGGTATACTGGCAGGAGGTATAGCTCATGATTTCAACAATATCCTCACAGGAATACTTGGCTATGCAGATCTGGCCCTTATGGAAACAGCAAAAGATTCTCCTGTAAAAGAATATATTCAACAACTAGTAATATCATCCCGTCGTGCTGCCGATCTCACAAAACAAATGCTTGCTTATTCAGGTATGGGAAAATTTCTTATCAGACCAGTCAATCTTTCTGAAGTCGTAAAAAATATGTCTAAACTGGTGGAAGTTTCTGTTTCAAAAAAATGTTTATTAACATATAATTTACCTGAAGATCTTCCCATTATAGAAGGAGATATTGCACAGATACAGCAGGTGATTATGAATCTGATTATAAATGCTTCTGAAGCCATAGGAGATAATAATGGAGATATTACAATAAGGACAGGCATAATAAACTACGACAGGATATGTGTTTCAGATATTATGGCGAAAAATTTACAGAAAAAAGACTATGTATATCTGGAAATAAAAGATACAGGCAGTGGAATAACAGAGGAGATTCAGAATAAAATATTCGATCCGTTCTTTACGACAAAATTCACAGGAAGAGGTCTGGGACTTGCTGCAGTAATCGGTATAGTAAGGGGCCACCATGGAACTATAACAGTATCAAGCCAGCCAGGTTACGGTTCGACTTTTACTGTTTTCTTACCTGTTTCGGAAAAATTTGAAATTACCTGTACAGACAGAGATAGAAATAGCCACATAAAAGACACTGTTATGGTTATAGATGATGAACAGACAGTATTATCAGTAGCGGAAGCAATGTTAAAAAAACTTGATTTTAATGTGTTAACAGAAAATGACAGCAGAAAAACTGTTGAACTCTTCAATAATAATAAAGATAAAATTTCTCTTGTTATTCTGGATATGACCATGCCATATATGGACGGATCAGAAGTATTTAAACAATTAAAAAGTATTAAACCTGATGTAAAGGTTATACTTACCAGTGGATATAATGAACAGGCTGCCATAAACCATTTTACAGAAAAAGAACTGGCAGGTTTTATTCAAAAACCTTACTCTGTAGAAGAACTGAAAAAAGTCATAGAAAAGGTTATTATATTATAATATGCGGTAATAAGGGGTTGTAAAAAATAACCTTATCATATTTGCAATCGTGACGCGTAAAGCGTGACGCGTGACGGGAGGACAATAACCATAATTTGACAGAGTTATTTTCTTACAGTCCCTGATTACCGCACCAGGTAAATTAGTAACCATTTTATCAGCTTCTGCCTGACAGGCTC
>DAIOEN010000007.1:0-74130 GCA_036746235.1 Vulcanimicrobiota bacterium
TTTGTAGAAAGATTATATATTTTTATATATTCTTATATGAGAAAATAAGCTATTTCATATACAAATTATGGTTTATATGAGAATCGTGAAGATTGAAGAGTGATAAGTTCTCATTCTTGTTGTAATTATTTGGTTGTGGCTGTTATTACCGTAACATGTAAAAGGCTATCCGTAAAAAGCTTCTGCCCGGCAGGATCTGGAGAAGAAAAATTCGTTTCCAAATAAATTGGTATCCGATAATATAGCCCCCCCGTGGTTGCCCTGTAAGGGGCAGGCAGAGGCGCCAGATGGGGACTTATTACTGTTTTTTTCCTTAACTGAATTTATAGGCAAGCATTTTGTAATATAATTTGGCGGCAAGAAAATCAGGAGCCTGATTGTGTGTAGCCGGTGCCAGTTCTACTATATCAAAGCCTATGACATTTTTCTCCTTAAATACCGCTTTCAAATATGTAATTACCTGATACCAGTTCAAACCTCCCGGTTCCGGTGTGCCTGTACTGGGCATAATAGAGGAATCAAAGACATCTAAATCGAGGGTAATATAAACATCAGGGGTCATTTTTTTTATGGAATCTTCCATCCATAAGCTGTTATCCATAATATTATGAGCAAAATAGACTTTATCCTTCTGTAAATAAGGAACTTCGCATATATCCATGCTCCTTATACCTGCCTGTATAAGATTTGTATATCTCTGAGCCTCTGCCATAGCACAGGCATGATTGTATTTTGTTCCTTCATATTCCTGTCTTAAGTCACTGTGGGCATCTAACTGAAGAACTGTCATATTTTTAAATTTTTCTGCATAGGCCCTTAAAATGCCAATACTTATAGAATGTTCTCCTCCAAAAAAAGTTAAGAATCTGTCATAGCGGAGTAATTTTTTTGTTTCAGAGTAAACTCTCTTTACCATTTCTTCAGGAGTATCTTTTTTAACGTTCAGAGGTTTTGGGAGAAATATTCCTTCTCTATATGGTTCAGATTCTGTTTCTATATCATAGAGTTCCATATTTTCAGAGGCATATAGAAAGGCATTAAATCCTTTATTTGCGCCTTTAAGCCAGGTGCTTGTACCGTCATAGGGGATTGATGTAAGGATAATCCCGGCCTTTTCAAATGATCCGTACTCCTGTGGAATACCTGCATAGGTTTTACTTTTTAATTTCATTTTATCAGGCCTCCTATCCTTTCTATGAGTCGCTACGAAGGGATATTTAAAGTAATATCTACCGGCAGATCTATAAATCTGCTCTGCAGTTTTTGAAATTTATTCCTGACTTTAGAACCAGTGGATTTTACTTTTATAGCTGCCTCTAATTTAAGAATTCAAAAATGGTATTTTATTATTTCGAAAAAAAATTATAACTCAGAAGGTTTAACATGTCAATGACTTATATTATAGCTTTTTTGATTCGTAATTTGAAAATTTCATAGAAAATTGCTTTATTTCTACGCATTATTTATAAAGCTTAATTTATTTAAATTGAAAATTTATAATAAAAATGGTGAATTTAAAGTTGATTTTTATTCCTTAAATCCATATTACGAATCAAAGATGTAAACTCCTCATTGACATGTTAAATCTTCTGAGTTATAATTTTTTTCGCTATAATAAATGACAATGTGTAATTCTTCAACACAGGAAGTAATATTCTATTATACAAATGACCTTTCGTAGAGGCTAATTTCGGATATCTACCTATCTTAAGGAAAGAGATTGTTATGACTGAAATAGATTGCGTTTAAAAATGACAGGTGATTTACGTGTAATGGAAAAAGAAATTTATCACAGAATATTTAAAGTGAAAAGTGAAAAAATTTGGATTTTACTTGGTTTTCACTACTCACTTTTCACTAATTAATAGATTTATAAAATCAATTACAATTTCCACTAAAAGTGAAACTACCTGCCGTAAAAAAACACTATCTTTTCTGCTGGTATTTTTATAAGTTTGATTATGAAAAAACATGGATAATGCCGACAAATACATTACAGCAGTTGCTGTAAAAGACTGAAAATTTAATATAAAAAGGAGGAAATTTGATGATTGCACTTGCTGATACTATGAAGAGTGTAGAACTGGGAGTAATCCTTCCGGATCTCAGGAAAAAGACTAAAGGTCCCGTATCAGATTTTATTACCCACCATTACAGACATTTTAATGCTGCCTCACTTGTAGATGCTGCCAGAGGGTATGAAAAACACCTGATGGAAGGAGGCAAAATGATGATTACCCTTGCCGGAGCCATGAGTACAGCCGAGCTGGGTGTATCTCTGGCAGAGATGATCAGGCAGGATAAGGTACATATTATATCCTGCACAGGGGCAAACCTGGAAGAGGATATAATGAACCTTGTAGCTCACAGCCATTACAAAAGAGTTCCGAATTACCGGAATCTTACACCATGGGAAGAAATGGAACTTCTGGAACAGGGATTGAATAGAGTTACCGATACATGTATACCGGAAGAAGAAGCTTTCAGGAGAATACAGAAACATATCTTCAGATTATGGAAAGATGCAGATATAAAGGGCAAGAGGTTTTTCCCCCATGAATATATGTACCGAATGCTTAATAGCGGTGTTTTAAAGGAATATTATGAAATAGATCCGAAAGACAGCTGGATGATTGCTGCCGCAGAGAGGAATATCCCTATTATAGTCGGAGGATGGGAAGATTCGACAATGGGAAATATTTTTGCATCTTATGTAATCAAGGGTGAATTAAAAGCAAATACCGTAAAAAGCGGAATAGAGTATATGGTGCATCTGGCTGATTGGTACAGGAAAAACTCCGATGAAGGGGGAGTCGGTTTTTTTCAGCTTGGAGGAGGTATTGCAGGAGATTTTCCCATATGTGTTGTTCCCATGATGTATCAGGATCTTGAATGGCATGACGTGCCTTTCTGGTCTTATTTCTGCCAGATCAGTGACAGCACTACATCTTATGGCTCTTACTCGGGTGCTGTGCCGAATGAAAAAATTACATGGGGAAAGCTTCATGCAAATACCCCTAAATATATTATAGAATCTGATGCAACAATAGTTGCACCATTAATTTTTGCATATATATTAGGATGGTAATGAAAATTGAAAACTCTTTTACAAATATTTAACTATGTGATTAAAATGAAAAATTATCAACAATTCCTCATATGTCAGAGGCCTGATCATATTATCCAACAGGCTCTCCTTTTCCTCTTGCTCTAGACCTTACCCGCCGGGCATCAATAAACATTTCAAGAATATATTTTATGTAAACTAAGTACCGAGACAGGTAAAATAGTGCCCAAAAAGTTTCTAATCTGTCATTCCCGCGAAAGCGGGAATCCAGAGAAAAGGCTTATGGATCCCCGCCTTCGCGGGGATGACAACAGCTACTAATATTGGATACCAATTTATTTGGAGCGGTACTAAGACTGAAAGTTTGCATAAAAGACTACAAATAATTCCTTTAGAGTAGTTCTAAAGAGTTTTGTCCTAAAGTTTCTCTAAATACTCGCAATAGGTAAATAGCTACTTAATCTTTTTCCGACATTACTTTTTGTACTTACTCTATAAAACAATATAGATATTTATTTCAAAAGGACTTACCTGTTTTTCTATTTCAATTTTGTTTATGTATTCACCTGCAGGGGCGATTCGCTGCCCCTGCAAAGGTTCGCTGTTATATGATATAATATTAATGTAACATCATCTTGTACTGTACTTATGGGCAGGTGTTTCATATATCCCGGCATGGTTTTCATATTAATATTACAGAAAGATGTAATCTTCATTGTATCCATTGCTATCAGAAGAAATATGATGTTTTTTCTGAGCCCACTCCTGCCATGATTGAAGGAATATTAAAAAAATTCAAAAAATTCGGAGAATTTTATGGAGAATATGGCATACATAATCTGACCATAGGTGGCGGCGAACCTCTTGTAAGGGATGATCTTGAAGATATTGTATTTATGGCTGTCCATATGGGATTTTTAACCAGAGTGGCTACAAATGGCACTCTTATTGATGGTAAAAGAGCAAAATCCCTTAAAAAATCCGGTCTCACTTTTATACAGGTAAGTCTTGACGGTTCATGTGAACATACATATGAAAAAATACGTGGTAAAGGTATATGGAATCAGGTTATCAGCGGTATTAAAAACCTGAAAAAAGCAGGTTTCTGGATTTTATTGCATATGGTTCTGTTACCGGGTATTAATATTGACGAAGCTCCTTTACTACTTAATCTGGCTCAGGAACTTGGTGTGGCAGGAGTTAAATTTTCCCGTCCCGTATATGAAGGTAATGCATGTTATAATATCAGTTATAATGCCGGTTTTATCGAAACCTTTGTGAATATATTAAAACATGGACGGAAAAGACACTACAGGAGGCTTCTCTTTTTCTGTGATCCTCTGGCTCATGTTTTACCTGTTTATGTGCCGAATATGTTAAAAGGTCTATGGGGACTTGCCACAGATATGTGTAACTGCAGGAAAACAGAAATTGTTGAAGTAAACGGAGTAACAGGTGATATATATTACTGCCGTGTCAGAGAAAAGCTTGGAAATATATTCAGTGATGATCTCGTTCATTTATGGGAAACCCATCATCTATTAAAAGCTATCCGGTACAGAAATCCTTCTGAGAAATGTATCTGCTGCCCCGTATGGAATGTCTGTAACGGAGGTTGTCCTGCCTGCGGGAAAAAAGGTTCATTCCCTGAAGATGATGCGGATTGTACCGAAACCATATTAAACTCCCTGGAAGATATTTATAAGGAACCGGCCGTCATGGAAAATTTAAAACTATTTTTTCGGAAATATTTTTACTCACATTTTGTTTAAGCTCTTACCATTCGCCTACCAGCCTTTAAAAATACTCTTTACTCCTTCCCAGGCTTTTTCTGCCACATTTGCCACTGCTTTTCCTACAGCTTTTACTGCCGTTCCGACTGCTTTGCCGACAGTTTTTACTCCGTCAACTATGGCATTGCCAATTGATTTTACACCATTCCACAGGCCTTCTCCTATTGATTTTATACCCTGGAATATGTTCCCTTTAAGTATATTTTTTGCTCCGTCCCATATACCGGTACCTATTGATTTTATGCCATTCCATATGTCTTTCCCGACTTTTATTACGCCGTCTACTGTTATAATCAGTGTGTCTACAAGTCCTTTTGCCAGTAAATTAAGCCATTGATTTTTTTTCAGGCTGTATCCGTAGTTTGCTCTTACTTCTGCAATAGTAAGTTCGGAAATATCTTTACCTCTGTATTTAGTGAAAAGGTCCGGGTACGTCGGTCTCCAGTCATTATCTGTTTCCAGTCCAAGATTCCTGCCGAGTCCTGTGACATCGCCCGGCTCCCCGTCATGCCATGCAATAAGACCGTCTTTACATGAACTGATGTCAATTTCTATAGCATCACTTTTCTGAAAGCCCATTTCCATCCTCGGCAGAGTATTTTCCGGTGTTTCTTTTGAATTTGGCCCGCCTCTGTGAGCTATGATTTCGAAATTGCCCCGTGGTAATTTTCCTCCATGTTCTCTTTTGTATTCTTCCAGTGCCTGTTTTGCCATATCGGAATTATCTGTAAGAACACCGTCTGCTCCTGCTTCTATGGCTCTTTTTATCTCATCTTTACTGTTTAATGTCCATACATAGAGTTTTTTATTTTTATAAGCACGATCGGTATCTATTTTCCTGCGTGCTTCCCTGATCTGCTCAATAACATCATTGAAATCATAACATGCTCTCGGATCGACAGGTTTCGCTATTGCTATATAATCACATCCGTTTGAATTATAAAGAGGATTTTTCTTGTCAGAAGAAATGGAATCGCCGCTGTTCAGATTCATATTATCAAGCCAGTAATTATTAAAATCAGGGGGCATAAATTTCCTCATGGCATCGAGGCAGGATTTCTCCGGGCTCATAAGGATTACGCGATCTTTCATGTCAGGATATCTTTTAAATAATTCTGTTAACTGTTGTGCCATTCTTTCTGCTATTTCTGGCTTTGAGGTTTTGCAATCAAGGATAATCTTTTTACCGGGATATTTTCTGGCCAGGTCAAAAACTTCATCGAGTGATGGAATGTGGCGATCATTTTTATCGGTATAGGTATATCCTACAGGTGTGGTACTTTCAACATTACTTATAGCTCCTGTTTTATCTATGCTTTTTGCGGATTCAATAGCAGCAGTATCAAGCCCCTTTTTTATGATATCTCCAAATTTTCTGTATTTTTCTTCTTCCTGTTGAGATATGCCGGATCTTTTAGATAAGGATTTTTCTTTATAAACATCTGTATATATGTTATGGGATAAAGATTTTCTGGCAAAATTTTTCAAAGCATTATTATCGTTCATAACGGTAATACTGTCTGAAGCGATTGCTCCTTCCTGACAGTCTTCTAAAATATTTTCCACTGCTTCTTCTGTTACAGGATCGCCTGACTGTTCAGCAGAATCTGATGCTAATTTCGGCGCCGGTGGCTTCGGGGGGGGAGGCGGCACAGGCTGTGGAATTTCTTTGCTTATTTCTTTTGCTCTCCCTCTGTGGGCATGATAAATTTTATTGCTGCCTGTATCAGGTCTTATTTCATTATTCATAATTAAACCTCCCATTTTTATAAAAACTATTCATGTTATAGTATGTTTGATAACTTAGAGCCTATCCGAAAAGTCGCTCCATACCTTTCCACTGCCAGGCTCTTCCGAAAAATCTATAATCCTCCTGAAAGGAAATCTATTTTTACAGACATTTACTATCTTGCCTCTGTTTAATTTACAACTGGCCGTTAATACGGTATATATTTTTCTCCAGAACCTGGCAGTGGAAAGGATGTAAAAAATATTACTTTTCGGATAGGCTCTTAGTACCGAGACAGGTAAAATAGTGCCCAAAAAGTTTCTAATCTGTCATTCCCGCGAAAGCGGGAATCCAGAGAAAAGGCTTATGGATCCCCGCTTTCGCGGGGATGACAACAGCTACTAATATTGGATACCAATTTATTTGGAGCGGTACTTAGTACCGAGACAGGTAAAATAGTGCCCAAAAAGTTTCTAATCTGTCATTCCCGCGAAAGCGGGAATCCAGAGAAAAGGCTTATGGATCCCCGCTTTCGCAGGGATGACAACAGCTACTAATATTGGATACCAATTTATTTGGAGCGGTACTTAGGAATGAAAATTAAATAAATGTCTCAAATATATTAAATAGTGACGCGTAACGCGTAACGCGTGACGCGAGGAAAGAGACTATTAATAAATTTCTATTCCTTATTAGAATTTAAGTGAGTAGTGAGTAGAATATGGTAATATCGCTCACTATTCACAACTCACTCATTAATTATGGATTGGTATGAAACTAACTATAATTCTCTAATGTGCAGTTAAAAAATACTTTTTATTTTCTTATAGTAACACTGCAGGTAATTACAAGCAAGTTACAAATGAATTACAAATTATAGTTTATATGAGAATCGTGAAGGGTGAAGAGTGAAGGGTGAAAAGAGATAAGTTCTCATTCTTCGTTGTAACCACCCGGTCATGACTGTTATTACCGTAACAGGTAACAGGCTATCCGTAAAAAGCTTCTGCCCTGCAGGATATGGAGAAGAAAAATTCGTTTTTTATATAGAATTAAAAATTAAATAAGGGTTAATTTATTGTCTGTAAAACAAGTTATATAAGGCAAATTATTTTTCTTCGCAAGAGCCTGCAGGGCAGAAGCTGATAACATGGTTACTAATTTACCCGGTGTGGTACTAAGGATTGTTTCTACTGTGTTTCCATTTCAGATATTCGTCATATTCCTCTTTACGGGGGCCTGTAGTAACCTCTATAAATTTATTGAAATCTTCTTTTTCCATCTTTTTCCATTCGTTTCCGGCCTGTTCCATTCTCGTATCGTAAATTTCCCTGCTTTTTTGCTTATCCATTGCTTTTTCAATATCTTTTCCTGTTGCATCAAATTCAAATATTTCCTGTAAGCTTTTCCCGTTATAGCTCTTTGTATCAAATTCTACCGTTACAGGGTTCTTTAAGCCTCTGTCGTTGCTGCCGTTGGTCGGGTCAAAAGACATTTTTGTATTGCCATCTCCCGGTACATTTACTTCTCCGACCCATCCGTTATTTCCATGGCCGATACCCTGATTCTTACCTGTAACTACAGCATAGTGAGGCCCATTATTCGGTTTGTCAGTGCTATAATTGGTAGGCCATGTGTCTACATGGGTGTTATCTACAGTGGTAGTCCAGTGTTTACCTCCTGTTCGGGATGTTCCGCCTTCATTAAGATGGAATGTAACATCAGATTTGCCGGCAAATCCTCCTTTTGCACGGAGCATGTTTACTGTTTCTGCCATGCCTTCTACATTAACTCCGCCGTCACCCTGTCCGTGGACATTCTGAGTAATACCGTACATTACTTTTTGAAGCTGTTCTGAATCTTTAACACTCAGTTTCCCGTCTGCTAAATGTTTGAGAGCTTCATCCTGTTCAGGTGTAAGTTTTTTACCTTTACATCTTTCAGCATATACACTTCTTATTGCTTCGGCATTTTTTTTCGCTGCTTCAGGACTTTTTCCGCTATCCAGTACCATGGCACTTGAAAGAGAAGCACCGCCGCACATACCTTCTCCATCTTTTCCATTTGTTTTATTTACCTGAGGAGTATTTCTAAGGAGTTCTACCCGTCTTGCCTGGGCTTCCGGCGTATTCCCGATTATATCAATAGATTTGTTCCTGTCCACAGGTGCTGCTTCCTTTTCAGCAGTAGTTCCTTCAGTTTTCAGCTCAGCAGAATATTCCCGGGCTGCACCACCGGATTGAGAACCTGTTACTTCCTGTGCCAGACTGGACTGAACTCCTACAAACTCTTTTGAACCTGCAGGATCACTGGAAGGTTTTGCAATTTTATTATCTGTAGAAAAAGAATCACTTGCAGGAACCTGTGGAGTTTCAACAGGTTTTTGTTCGGGAGGAGCAGTCTTTTTTTCTCCTGCTTCTTTATTTTGCCCTGGACTTACGTATTGAGTTATTTTAGATGTTATTGTACCTATCATTTTGACCAATCTCCCTTAGTAGAAATTTAACTTTTATTACTATATATTATCACGGAAAATAAAAAAAAGTAAATAGATAATGTATATTACAATGACTTTAGAGAGGGGAAAATTTTTCTATCCTCTTATTGCCTGTATCTGCAACATAAATATTTCCCTGCCAGTCCACTGCAATACCGTTAGGATTTTTAAAATTTCCGTCCCCTGCCCCGTATTTACCGGTTTTCATAATAAAATTACCGTTTCTGTCAAATTTCTGAATACGATTATTTAATGTATCTGCTACATAGATATTTTCTGAAGAATCTACATACAGGTCATTCGGATCTTCGAATTGCCCGTCTCCTGAGCCTTTATAGCCAAATTTCATTATGAAATTACCCTGATTATCAAACTTCTGTATACGATTTTTTTTGGCATGGGTTATATAAATATTACTGTCTCTGTCTACTGCTATTCCTTTAGGATAATAACATTCATAATCTTCAGTTCCGTAAAGGCCGAATTTCATAATAAAATTCCCATGACAATCAAAGATCTGAACTCGATGGTTTCTGGTATCTGCTATATAAATCCTGTTTAAAGTATCTATTGCAATACCGCAGGGACGGCAAAACTGCCGGTTATCTGTGCCGAACCCACCCCATTTTAATAGAAACTTACCTGATGAATCAAATTTTTTAACCATATCATTACCTGTATCTACAATATAAATCATAGAACTGGAATCTACTGCTATACCGGGAGAAAGATCAAGTTCTACGGAGGCATAATCATCCAGAGGTAATCTGAGTTGCAAATTACCATCGGAATCGAATTTCTGTACACTTCTATTGTCCGGATCCAGTACATAAATATATCCCTGTAAGTCTGTATTGATGCCTTTAGGTGAATAAAACTGTCCGGCCCCTGTACCGGCTGTACCCCATTTCTGTGAAAATATATATTTAACTGACTGTTTTAGAGATGGCACAGGACTTATTACAGGTTTCTGCAAATGAATTATATCCATAGAAGTTAAAGCACTCAACATTTCTTTTGAACTGCTGAAGCGATCTTCTACTTTTTCCTGCAATGCTTTTATGAGAACCTGTTTTAAACTGTCAGAAATATTGGGAGCTATAGATTCTCCATGTGCCAGAGGTACTGGGTCTTTCCCGCTCAGCAGGTGGTTAATCGTTGCTCCAAGTGCATAAAGATCACTCCCTGGCTCAACCCTGCCCTGATACTGTTCTAAAGGAGCATAGCTGGCAGTACCTATAATTGTTCTGTTCTCTCCGTCTTCCTCCTGTAATGTTCTGGCTATCCCGAAATCTATTAACATAACACGACCGTCAGATCTGATCATAATATTGGAAGGTTTTATATCACGGTAAACTATGGGGGGATTCCTGCCATGAAGATATACAAGGACATTTAATATATCTTTTGCCCATTGCAAAACAGTATCTTCAGGCAATCCGGGATTGCCGTCTCTTTTAAGTAACGTTTCGAGATCTTCTCCTTCAATTAAATCCATAATAAGATAATATTTCTCCGAGTCAATAAAATAGTCATAAACTACAGGAAGATTATCATGTTTTAGATTTGACAGTATAAATGCTTCTTCTTCAAATCTTTTTACAGCATATTCCTGTTCCTTTTCTTTAGTATGAAAAGAGAGCATTTCTTTGACAGCACAGATTCTTCTGAGCCGTTTATCAAAGGCTTTATATACGGAGCCCATACCGCCTGATTTTATACGTTCCTTTATTTCATACCTGTTGTCCAGTAATATACCGGTGGTAAGGGTATTTTCCTTTTGAGTCTTTTTTCCCAGGTTTTTGCCGCACCCGGCACAATATTGTAAATTATCATCGTTTTCCATGTTGCATTCTGTACAGATTACGGACATGAAACCATCAGCCTTTCTTATGTCATATTTTCATATGAGAATCGTAACAAATAACACGTAACGCTTGACGGGAGAAACAAATTCTCATTCTTCGTTGTGACCAGCTCGGTCATGGCTGTTAGTCTTTTATTCAATAAGAAGGATTTATATCCTACTTTATCGAAGTATTTTTTTATTATGGATATTCCAGATTTTTCATCGAGCCCATGTGACTGATAGTCAGAATGAGGAGGTGAAGAGGATTTTTGGTATCCTATCAGTTACCGGTTTTTGTTTTATTCAGGCATATTTCGTCCGCTAGCGCTAGCTGACCGGTAAAAGTTTATTTTTTAAAGGAGATGTATTATGGGAGGATTAATTATATTTATTATTTTCGGTTCAATCATCTTACTATATGCTGTAGTAAAGATTATAACAACTTATTTTATACGTATAATACCGAATAATCAGATAGGAATTCTGGAAAGACGTATAGGCGGCTCTATCAAGAGCGGTTTTATTGCAATGTCCGGAGAGGCAGGTTTTCAACCCCATGTATTGCGCGGAGGCATTCACCCTCTTATGCCTTTCCGTGACTTTGTTCATACAGCTCAACTTGTAACAATCCCCCAGGGAAAGATAGGTTATGTATTTGCAAGAGACGGCCAGCCTTTAAGCGCCACTCAGACTCTGGCCTGCAATTTACAGGCAAAGGATTTCCAGGATGTGGAAAGTTTTCTACGGAGCGGAGGACAGCGTGGCCCTCAGAGGCAGATACTCCGTGAAGGAACCTATGCAATAAATCTTGCACAGTTTATGGTCTTTACAGAGGAAAAGGTTTATTATCTTCCTCTGAGCCGTGAAGAAGAAGAAGTCGTAAAAAATATGTCTTTAGTAATACTGGAAAGAGATGGATACAGACCGGTAGTTATAAAGGATTCCGATGATATGGTCGGCATTGTAACGGTTCATGACGGCCCTTCCATGCCTCAGGGTGAATTGATTGCTCCTGTTGTAGGACAGGAGCCGGAAGATACTGAAACTTATCATAATAATTTCCAGGACCCTGACAAATTTTTAATTGCAGGAGGTATGAGAGGAAGACAGTATCAGACACTGGTAGAAGGCACATATTATATAAATAGACTTTTTGCCACAGTGGAAATGATACCGAAAACTACTATTGAAGTGGGATGGGTTGGTGTTGTAGTTTCCTATACAGGTTCGACAGGTGAGGATCTTTCGGGAGCCGATTATAAACATGGAGAACTTGCATCGAAAGGAAACAGAGGTGTATGGAATGTTCCTTTAATGCCCGGTAAGTATGCTTTTAACACCTATGCAGGAAAGGTAATTACTGTACCTACTACCAATATTATTTTAAAGTGGAACAGACGTGAAACAGGCTCTCATAAATTCGATGAAAACCTGGCAGAAATTTCTCTCATTACAAAAGATGCTTTTGAGCCGACTCTGCCTCTTTCCGTAGTGGTCCACATAGATTACAGGAAAGCTCCTCTTGTAATACAGAGATTCGGAGATATAAAGAAACTTGTAGAACAGACTCTTGACCCGATGGTGGGAGCCTATTTTAAGAATATAGGACAGACCCGTACCCTTATTCAGTTACTTCAGGATAGAAGTTCCATACAGCAGATTTCAAGTGAAGAAATGAAAGAAAAATTCGGCCATTATAATCTGGAACTGGAAGAAGTGCTTATAGGCACACCCGCATCATCTCCCGGCGATAACAAGATAGAGAATATACTTGCTCAGCTTCGTGACAGACAGATTGCAGAAGAACAGGTAGAGACCTATTCCCAGCAGGAAAAAGCTTCTCAGAAAGAAAGGGAACTCCGTGAAGCCCAGGCCCGTGCAGGTCAGCAGCAGGTAATGACAGAGTCCGAATTGAGTATTACAGTCCAGACAAACCAGGGTAAAGCAGAATATCAGAAAGCACTCCAGCAGGCCAACCAGATAAAGGCCCTTGCAGAAGCTGAAGCTGAAAGGATTCGTATAATGGCAGAAGCTGAAGCTGAAAAGGTGGCCCGTATAGGTATAGCACAGGCCATGGCAACGGAAGAACAGGTGAGAGCCTACGGAGGACCTCAATTCCAGGTCATGCAGCAGGTAATGAACAGGTTTGCAGAAGCTATCGAGACTGCCCATGTAGATGTTGTGCCAAAGATAATCTTCGGAGGAAGCGGAACAGGCCAGGGAGGCAGCGGAAATCTTATAGAAGGTCTTATAGGCATGTTCCTTTCTGATAAGTTGACTGAACAGCTTCATAAACTTGAAAGCACACAGGTTCGTGATCCCCAGGTAGAAGCTTTCCGGCAGAAGATGAAACAGAGTATTACTGATAAGACACAGAGCAATCCGCAGGTTACAGCTCAGCCTGCACAGATAACACAGGTGAAAAAAGCTATTCCTCCGGCAATGCCACCTGTACCGCCGAAAGCAAAGTAAATAAAAAGTGAAAAGTGAATGGTGAACAGTGAGTAATATCCTGTTTTTTTCACTTTTCACTTTTCACTCTAATTAAATTCCAATAACTTACGAAATACACTATAAAATACTTGTAATTCTCTTTCAGGTATTATATAATTTTTTGTATTTTTACAGTAAAAAACAGAGGGGTATTTATGAAAAAAACTTTATATGTTATATTATTTACTATTGCTTTATTTTTATTTACCATTATTTATACTTATGCCGGTACGGGAGAAGAACTTACTGCATCAGATATCTTCAAAGAAATGAATTTATTAAAAGATAAGCTTTCCTCTATGGATATATATACGGAACCGTCAGAAAAAGGTTATATGCAGATAGAAAAAGATTTTAAAGACGGAAAAAAGATTATAGTAAAAACTATATTCGATATAAATGGAAATGTAATATCCCGTGATAAATATGTTTCTTGTCAGGATCAATTAATATGGGAACATGAAGAAACAGGTTCTGTACATTTCATAATAAGTGCCGGGAAAAACGGAATTTTAAAGAGGGAAGATATCAGTTTTGCTCCTCTCCCTGCTTTTACTCCTTCACCGACTGTCCCGCAGATTTCCCCTGTCCCGGCAACTCCGACACCGCAGGTTAAATCTTCTATGACACCGACAGTGCATGTTTCTCCTGCTCCTTTTATCAATGTTAAATTAAAAGAAAAAATAATATTTGTATCGGATGCCGATGATATTATGAATATATATACCATTAACCCTGATGGTTCCAATCTTCATAAAGTAACAAAAGAAAAATACGAAAAAGCTTTCCCTTCAATATCTCCTGACGGAATGAACATAATATATTCAGGAAATAAGGACGGAATATGGAGTATTTATACAATAAATTCTGACGGCACAGGTGAAAAAAGAATAACAAATAGCGGAAGTAATGATATTATGCCAGGTTTTATAGATAAGAATAATATTATATTTCAGTCCTTCCGGGACATGAAACCTGCCATATATAGAATGACTCTTGATACAAAAAAAGTTTCCCTTCTTACAACTGATTTTACTCTGGCCATTCACCCTGTTCTCTATCCTGATAGAAAAAAAATCCTTTTCTCAGGAGAAAGAAACGGCAGCAATGAACTATATAGTATGGACATAGACGGTAAAAATCTTAAAGTATTAACACAGAGCGGGTTTGAGAAATCTTTTCCTTCCATATCACCTGACGGAAAAAAGATTGCTTTCTGCGGAAACAGTGATGGTTTATGGAGTTTATATATTCTGTCACAGGGGGTACAGAAGAAAATCAATACAGGTTTTAAAGAGAGTATCTATCCGTCCTGGACATATGACGGAAAATATATAGTTTTTCAGGCTCTTGAAGAGGGAACCATAAGTTTATTCAAGATAAATCCGTCAGGAGAGAAGCCTGTAAAATTGACAGGTAATAACAGTGATAGTATTCAGGCAAGATGTCAATTTATAGCGGTGAAGTGACGCGCCGGGTGCGACGCGTCACAGCTTTTTTACCATTCAAGATATTCTGATTTACCTGTCAGCTTATTCAGTCCATCTTTTATTATAATGTTTTTATTCTTTTCTCTCTCAGAAATAATCTCTTTCATGTGTTTGATTTCTTTTTCCATTTTCTCTACCTGTAACTGATTTTCTTTCTGTCTGAGAGTAAAAATATCAGAGAGGATTTTCTCCAGTTCCTTTTCGATAGATGCCTGTGCAGTATCGTTTCCTTCATTTTCTTTGTATTTTCGTACCAGTTCTCTGGATTTATCTTCCAGCTCTATTTTCCCTGTTATAACTTTAAGGAGTTCCTCGTCTCTGAGTTCCTTTAAATGTAACATGAAAGCAAATTTTTCACCTGTAGCTTTTTTGTACATAAGGGGATTGGAATTTTTAAGACCTTCGAGGGATTTGTAAAAAGTCGGAAAGTACTCTTTGCAAAAAGTCATTAATTCCTGGAGCTGTACATCTGTTAATTCCGCTGGCGGACAGTTCCGGCCTTCCGGCGGATTGGGATGACCAGACGGCGGACACCCCCGGCCTTCCGGTGGACCGGGAGGGCCAGACGGCATATTATCAGATTTGTTATGCTTCGGCCCACATGGCCCTTCCTGTGCCACTGTACAGGTAAAATAAGCAAGAGAGAAAATGAGTGATAGAATGAGTAAACTTGTAACCAGTAGTTTCATTTTATTCGCCTCCTGTGTTTATGATATTATATAAACGCAGAAGGTAATAAAATATTGTAGTAATTTTTTATTTTTATAAAAATTTTAATATTTTTTAAAGAAGATAGCTTTTAGTTTTGTAAGAGCTGTTTTCTTATAACCCAGTTTTGCAAGAGCTTCATCTGCAGTTCTGCAGATTTCCTGATCTTTTTCTGTCAGGTAATCACATAAATGTTTTATAGCTTTTTTATCTCCCATATCTCCAAGGGCTTTTATAGCACTTATTTTTAATTTACTGTTACTATCTCTTAATGTTCCTATGAGCAGATCAACTGTTGAAGATTCTCTGTATTTTTCTTCTGCTAAAATAGACATTATATTTACCTTGAGATCGATATCTGTAGTTTTATCACATATTTTATAAAGGGTTTTCACTATTTTCTTATCACCGTTAGTTGCAAGGAACTGAACTATATCAGGCCATTGAGAGCTGTCACATGATTCGGAATATTCTATTATGGCATCCATTATTCTGGGATCGTTAAACTGTGTCAATCCTTTAAGAGCAGCACCACAGACAAAGCTATCTTTATCTTTCAGAGCTTTTATCAATAGATCTATAGCTCTCGGATCCATAAGGTCTCCCATAATTGATGCACAGGTTTCTCTGATGGCAGGGTCTTCATCTTTTTCCAGAGCTTCCATAATTACATAGAGTGCTCTTTTATCTCCGGTTTTCCCGAGGGTAATAGCAGCCTGAGTTCTTACTGTCCTGTTCTGATCTTTAAGGGCTTCAGCCAGCACTTCTATTACTCTGTCTCCGTCTGAAGGTTTTAGATTTGATATGGCAAGATAACGTTTATTATAATCTTCATGTTCTTTGACTATATATATATACATATCTATTCTGTCAGGAATCTGATCCACGTAAGGATCTTTTTTTTCTTTTACTTCCGGTATTTTCTCAGGTGAAGCTTTGACATGGGTAGGACTGGCAAGAGAAGGTGCAAAAGGATCTACTTCGTCTTCACTGAATGAAAGTTCTATAGCAGGCAAATGAAGACCTATTATTTCCATATCTTCCGGAGGGGGGGTGTCGTCATCAGTCTTAACAGGTTCTTCCTTTACCGGTATAAATTTAGAAGTATTTTTTTTACCTGACAGTTCGGAAGAGAGCTCCGAATATTTCTGGACTTTTTCTTGATTGGCTCTTTTACTGTATATTTCTACAAGTTTATCATAAAAGCTTATAGCTTCTTTCTTGTTTTCCTTTACAGAATCTATTCCAACAAGAAATTCATAAGGTTCAGGTGTATTGGGATCGATCTTGATTACCTTTCTGTAGGCTATAATAGCGGAAGCCTGATCACCTTTTTTAGAAAGGGTATCACCAAGTTTGATAAGAGCTGTTATATTTGAAATTTCACGCTTCAAAACATCTCTATAATATTTTTCGGCATGGTCAAAGGAACCCTGTTTAAAATGCATATCTCCCATTATACGATAGGAATCTACATCATCAGGAGCTATACGTACAAGGTTTTTAATGATATTCTTAACGTCTTCGTATTTTTCAACAGATATATATTCTTCTGCCAGATCTTTAAATTCCTGAATTGCTTCTTTTATTTTACCGAGTTTCACATCCATTTCAGCCAGTTCCTGCCGCAGGCCAAGATTCCCCATTCTGTTACCGCATTCATTACAGAAGGGTTGAAGGATAGAATTCTGGTGTCCACATTTACGACAAGGTAACATTATACTTAACATCCCCTCTTAACCAGTAAGTTATTTTACATTATACTATATTTCTATCGTGGAAGCAAATATTTTCAATAAAAGGTGAAGAAAATTTATAAAAAGTTATCAAACTTTATTCTCCTGCCTTCAAGGAATTTCCCTCCATTGTGGTAGGTAGCAAGGGATTGTTTTTCTACGGGGCCGTCAATGGTAGACCTGTGAATGAATTCTCCGTTGCCACAGTAAATACCTGTATGAGTTATAGTTCCATCAGGCCAGTTACCATAAGTATTCTTGAAGAAAACTAAATCCCCCGGCATAAGCTCTGAGACTCTGTCGATTTTTGTCCCGATATCATCTCCTGCAAGGGAATTTGCATAACTTTCATCAGTAGGGAAATAATTATCGGAAGGTTTTCCTGTAACGCCAAGTTCTATACCTGCGAGAGAAAAAATTTTTCTTACAAAATAAGCACACTGCTCGTTCTGGCCGGGATTAAATTCTTTGCCTTCCCACTTCAGGGCAACAGAAAGAACCTTTGAGGAAAGAGATTTTTCAGACATAACTGCTCCTTTTACAGTGACCAGTTATCAGTGACCAGTGACCAGTTATTAGTTATCTGTAATAAGTTATGTACAAATTGCAGATTACTGGTTACTGTTCACTGTTCACTGTTCACTGTTCACTGATTATTATATGCTTTTTATAATCGTAATACAATAAGCAGGATTTAATTTTTTAAAAGTTGAATATTATAGATAAATAAATTATAGTTATTTAATAACTATTAATAAATAATAACCTCGTAATGCGTAAAGCGTAATGTGTGATGCCCATTGGATTAAACCGGTCATGTGTAACGCGTTACGCGTCACGAACAGAGTAATTTATATGACTATAATTGTAGGATAAACTTATGAACCAGTCATTTTCAACATTACCCGTTATAATAACAGTTATTTTATGTCTGGTAAGTTCGACTGTAATAGTCTATTATTTTGATGTAACAGGTAATCCTGTATGGGATAAACCGGCATTAATACCTGCTGTAATACTTATTCCTGTAATTTTAGTAGGATGGTTGCCTCTGGGCTTTTATTCCCTTTATTTATATAAAAAAGAACGACCGGTTATTGCTACTATTTTATCTGTAATAACTCTTTTATGGATAATAGCCGTTATAGTAGCTATAGGAGGAATAATAAGATTTTTAATAGGAGTGTCAAATAAATTTCTTGGATTTTAGCTGAATAAGGCAGACGTTTATATGAAAATTATGATAAACTCAAAATTTTTAATGAAGGTGAATATTAGATGTTTTTATTTTCGGAAGAACATGATCAGTATAACAGACCTGTATATAAATTAACAGGATATGAAGGGCCTTTAAAGGGTAACACTTTTTCTCTCTCTTCCTCGCCTGCAGGTATAGGGAGAAATAAAAACAACAATATAATAGTTAATGATGCCAAAGTATCGCGCCATCATGCCACTATAGATTTAATCGAAGGGGTATTATATATTACCGATTTAAACAGTACTGCAGGTACCTATGTTAACGGTAAACGTATAACAAGAGCAATCCTGAAACATGGAGACAGGATTCAGCTCTATCTTATTGATGAAGATGATAAAAAAATAGAGGAGAAAAAAACTGAACTCAGTGAAACCCATATTATTGACAGAAAGGTCTCTGTCAGTATGGCATCAAATATAAAAGATTTTCTGAGTAACGATAAAACCAAATGGCTTTCAACATTGAAACTTTCAGACAGAGAAGAACATCTGAGAGACAGAAAAAAACTGGAGATTTTACTTTCAGCCAGTACTGCTCTGAGTAAACCGGAAAGGATAGAAGTGAAAATAGAAGAAATACTGTCTATTTTATTTGAAATAATGGATCTTGACAGGGCAGCCATATGGATACTTGACAGGGATATTTCCGGTAATGCCATAAGAACAGCACATCTGGAACCGGTTTTTAAATATAAAATTTTCAGAAAACGTTATGATCTTCAGGGAGAAGAAGAACCGGTATTGAGTATGAGTATAATAAATAAGGTATTACTGGAAGAAGAGGGATTACTGGTTAAAGATGCCCTGAAGGATGAACAATTTAAAAGTGCCATGAGCGTAAAGGTTCATGGTATAAGAACATGTGTCTGTGTTCCTCTGAAAACACAGGATAATCTTTTAGGTGTATTATATGCAGATGCCCAGAGGCCTGTTGACAGATTTACGGAAGAAGATTTGAAATTCGTCACCGCCTTTACCGCTCAGGCTGCCGTAGCGGTGGAAAATTCCCTCCTTCATCAGAAAATAGAAGATGATGCAAAAGTAAGGAGCCGTTTTGAGCGATTTTTTTCTCCCAATACCATTGATACTCTTATCAGAGAACCTGCATATGTTGGCAAGGGTGGAGAAGAGATGTGTGTGACAATTCTTTTCAGTGACATAAGAAATTACACGGAACTTTCGGGGAAGAAAAATCCCGTAGAAGTAGCCAATATGCTTAACGAATATTTCCCGCCTATGGTAAAAATAGTCTTTAATACAGACGGAACCCTGGAAAAATATATAGGAGATGCCCTTATGGCCATATGGGGAGCACCTGTGCCGAGAGAAGACCATGCCCTTATGTCGGTCCTTGCGGCAATAGATATGCAAAAAGCGGTAAGAGAACTTAATAACAGATGGAGAAAATCAGGAAAGATTACAATAGATATAGGGATTGGTATAAATACAGGTACAACTTTTGTTGGGAATATAGGTGATGATGAATACCTCCAATATGCCGCCATAGGAGATGCTACAAATCTGTCTGCCAGACTATGCTCCTGTGCTGCTCCCGGAGAAATCCTTGTGTCAGAATATACATACAATATATTAAAAAAATCACAGATAAGATTCCTGGAACTGGAAAGCATATCTCTCAAGGGATATGCCGAAAGGATCAGGAGATTCAAAGTGATTTTTTAACTCTAATTACCGAAACAGGTGAAAAGTATCTAAAAAACTATAAATAGTGAGTAGTGAATAGTGAGATAAAACCCGTTCACCACTCACTAACAGCCATGACCGGGTGGTCACAACGAATAATGAGAACGTATTCCTCTATTCACCTTTCACTCTTCACTCTTCACGATTCTCACTTTTTTTAACGTAATTCTTCCCACGTATTAACTACTATTTTTGTCCTTATTTCAGATGAAGCAAGAAGCTTTTCGTAATTTCTGGAATGAATTATAGAAAAATCTCCTTTATCCTTTGGACTGATGAGCTTTACTTTTATATTTCCGGCATCACTATTGACAGGCCCTGTCCCGTCCAGATTATTCGGATCTGTAACAACAAGAGCTCCTGTTATGAGTATATCAGGGGAATATATGTCACCGGAAATCTGTTGAACCGGAACAGGTGTTGTTGAAGGCTTACCTCCAAGGGATTGTTCGTATTTTACTAATGTATTATACATATAAGTATTCAGGGCGCTTCCATCGGTAAAATAACCATTGTCTATTATCCAACTGCCTGTAGACCAGTGGTTTTCATGTAAATTTACCTGTATCCCCGGTCCTATAGTAGTACCCTTTACAGGGTCAACATCAAACCAGTCGTTCATTGTATCCCAGGAACATAATTTGTTATTAACATAAACATGAATATGTTTTGCTCCTGTAAACGTGTAAGTTCCATCTCCGTTGATAGTAAGGGTAGCAGAAGTTTTCGTAGGTATTCCTGATTTATCATATCCTCCGCCGCTGGATGGTATAGTTGTATCTCCGTCAGGAACAAACATTACAGGCCAGCTTCCCGAACCAGTTATGGACAGCCCTGTTGAAGGTATGGTAATAGTATTTGGAGTGGCAGCAGGTACAGGAGTTACATTGTTATAAGCCTGTTCCACCCAGTTATTGGGCCATTTATCTCCAGACATAGCTGCAGAAGGATTGGAAGCCAGTGAATATGGATCTGAAGCATTGGGATCAAGGACTATGGCGTTTAAATTACCATGAGTTAATACGGCACCGGTGAGATTCAGATTTATATTACTTAACCTGCTTGCAGGTAAACTTATATTTATATCTCCCTCACTTAATAACTCTGTCCCTGTTTCTTCACTTGCCACGAGGTCTGTCTGCATTATAAACTTTGTCTTTCCTGTATTATATATGGAGCCATTTCCCTGTAACCTTCCAAAGACCTGAAAACTATCGGCATTTTTACTGCTACCGTTTATATAAAGTGATGGATAAACACCGCCAGTTTTCTCAAGTCTTAACCCTGCAGTGGCATAATGATTATCTTTCATAGGAAATTCAAATTTTACATCATTACTGAAATAGATACTCTGAGTAAATACAAGCTCCCCTGTCGCCTGATCTATGGAAGTTCCGGGAATGGTTACAGAATTACCGTTTACGTCTAATAATTCAAATGTTCCACCTGTCTTTTTCTGAGTAATTCTGTAAGTGCCACCTGGAGTTGTGTTTAACCCTGATTTATCTGTTACAAGCTTCTTTATATCAATATCAGGTATAGGTTTGGGGTCAACATATTCCCTCAACTGAGTTCCACTGCCGGAATCATAATAAGCAGGAGCTATACTTATCCCACTGCAACCACTTATTACTCCTCCGAAGGCCTTTGTAAATGTAGCATTAACGGTTTTTATTGACGGCGCATTCGGATCAATAGGATTTTTGAAATTTGAATGGAAAGATCCTCCCTCGTTCGTGTCTTTTGCTGTTGTGGCACGCTTTATTATAAAATTGGCTGCATCTATATCTACTATTCCGCTGCATCTGCCTCCTTCGCTTATATTTTCCCGTCCCAGTGTTACTCTTATTCTTCTTACTGAATTACCTGCCTGGCCTGTAACTATCAAGTCTACAGAATTGGGAGGTACGGTAAAACCTCTGTAGCCATTCGGGTCAGATCCTCCCTTATCAAGATTATTTATAGAATAATAATCATTTACAGTAGTTCCTGGCTTGAAGTATATGGTAAATTTACCGTTACATGTGTTACCATCTGCAATTGGCGGATGCCAGTTGGAAACCTTCTGTAACTCATATATGGCATAGGCCACTCCTGATTCTGCTGCCATAAGTGCCGATACTCTGTTATTATAATTCAATGTATATAAGAGATTATTTGTATTTACCGTTATAAGAGTCACTGTTAACATAACAAGTATGACCATCATTAATAATATGGTAATAAGAGCCATACCACGGTTTTCTTCATGATGTTTCATGGTAATTCCTCCTTGATATTAATCGTGACTGTTTCTTGGCATAACAGAAGCTTTTAATGTTACACTTTCCTGAGCCACATTATCGGAAAAATCTTTATCATAAGCCAGCCTTTTTTCGGAAAATTTCTTCCTCGCAACAATGGAGAGATCTACTATATATTTGTTGGGATTAACGCTTATATCCATATCGTAAATGTTTCTGGCAACAGTTCTCAGTTCTTCACCTGAACCGGGGGATGGAGGCGTATCTGTAAGATATAAAGACATTTTTGTAATATCAATCTGTTTTGGAGTTGTTCTATTCTCGTGTGGTATAAATTTTCTTAAAAGTTTTTTATCAGGTTTACCTGCATCGGAAGGAGATGTGTAATATAATACATATCCCTTCCATACGATTGCAGCATTTTCTTTTTCTACATCACCTGTAGAAGAATTTACAGCACTTTCAAAAACTACATAATGTACAGGACTATTACCTGTTATAAGAGTTGTAATATCTGTAGCAGTGATTTCACTCAGGATTCTGCCCATGGCAACTTCTGCCTGATTCTGGACATCACCTTTTGTCTCAACGAGTTTCCAGTTTTTTAATCCGTAGCTGAATACGGCAAAAGTACATGCAAGAAAAAGGCTGAAAATTAAAATGGCCATAACCAGTTCCATTACAGTATGACCGTAATTCTTAAATTTCTTATTCATATAGAGTTCCTCATTGTGCTTTATATAACTCAAGAGTAACAAAGTTTTTACCACTGTTATCATCTGTTTGATCCCAGTATACTGTAACTGTTATGACTACCAGACCCTTCCCTGAAACACCACTCAGATCTTTTACCTGTATTCTGTAGTAATAGGTAACTCCGTCTACGACTTCCCTGAGAGGATCAGGAGGTACCGGAAAGGCAGGAAAATAATGTCCCGATGTTCCGGTCGCTGTAACACCATTATTACGACCGTCTAAATCCATCGGGAGAGAAGTTGGAATATCTGAAAACCCCATAAGTTTTATATATTCCAGTTGTTTTTGAGCAAGATTTGTAGCAACAACAAGCTTTTCGCTTTTTTTGGTGGAAACCAGTATGCTGGTAAAAATACCTGTTACACTGACAATAATAATAGAAAGGATAAGTACTCCCCATATAACTTCTATTAAACTGAATGCTTTTTTTATGTTTTTCATTGTGATTCACAAATAATGTATTTTATTTTATTGTTCTGTGACAATTATAGCATAAATAGAACATAGAGTCAATGTTTACGGTCATAGTGATACTATAAGATACTTAACGAATTTTATTTATATTTAACTTTTTAGAAGCCCTGTCTCCCTCCTCTGCCTCCGCCCGGACCTATCGGACCTCCGCCCGGACCTATCGGACCTCCGCCCGGACCTCCCGGCCCTGGAGTCTGGCTTCCTCCTTTAATTTCAGGAAGCTTGATTTCATCCCCTTCTTTCAACCCTTTTATTATTTCTACCATAACATTATTCTTGAGTCCTGTCGTAACTTCCACATCTTCAAAAGTATTCTGGCCTTTAAGAAGGGTAACATATTTTTTCCCTTTTTTCTCCCATACTGCTTCCATAGGAAGTTGTAGAACCGAGTCTTTTTTGTCTACATAAATATCTGCATCTACAGACATACCGGGGTAAAGTAACTCATAGCGCTTCTTTCCCTGTGGTAAATCCTGTTCTTTAATTTTATCCAGTAATATTTTAATTCTTATTTTAAATGTCGGTATCTGTTCAACCTGTGAAGCCTGAGGGGTTATATGTGTTATATAACCGGGTATATTTAAGTCCTGATAGGCTGCAGCCATTATGGTAACAGGAAGGTTGAGTTTGATTTTTCCTATATCAGATTCGTCAATAGTCGTTTCTGCATAAATTTCACCCAGGTCGGCAATAGTCATTAAAGTAGTTCCTGCTGCGCTGGACATAGTCTGAGATGCAACTACATCACCTACTTCTACTGTTCTACTGATAATCAGAGCATTAACAGGTGAGAGTATTTTTGTTTTGGACAGTTGATCTATTGACTGGTCTTTTGAAGCTTTTGATTTATCCAGGAGAGCACCGGTAGATGCAAGATCGTTTTCTTTCATGCTTACCTGAAGTCCTTCGGTTCTGGCCTGTTCCAGATTTATCCTTGCCCCCTTCAGATCTGTGTCCGCTATATGGAGAGATCTTTCTTTAACGGCAATATCCTGTTTGCCTTTTGTTATCTGGTACTTTAGATTTTTCTCAGCCTGTTCAACCTGTGCCTGACTTATCTCTATATCTTCAGGTCTGTTTCCTTCAACAGCCATATCATAAGCTACCTGTGCCGCTTCATATTGAGATTTTGCAAGAAGGTATGTTTTCTCCGCATCATCAACAGTTTTCTGGGCAACAAACTCATTTTTGTAAAGCTCTTTCTGCCGTTCATAATCTTTTCTGGCATTTTCCATAGTGACTTCTGCCTGCTCTACCTGTTCAAGTTTTGCTGCTATTTCCTGTTTTCTCGAACCGGCCTGAGTTTTCTCAAGCTGTTTCTTTGCCACTTCAAGAGAAGAAGCAGCCTGTTCTATGGCTGATTTTGTGATTTCTTTCTGTTCCATCAATTCTTCCATAGCATTTTTGTAAACAAGTTCCGCTCTGGTAAGCTCTTCTTTTTTTCCTGCTATTGTAAGATCGCTGTGTTTTCTCTGAAATTCTACGGATGTTTCTGCCTGTTTAAGCTTCGAGAGATTGTTCCTGTAATCTGCATCTGTCTGAAGGGATGATTGTTTTAACTGGGTATCATCAATAATTGCAAGCAAATCACCTGCCGCAACAGTTTCTCCTTCTTCATGAGGTAATTTTATAACCTTTCCTCCTATTTCTGATTTTATATCTATCTGCACTATTGCTTTAACTACTCCTGTGGCAGTTATAATCACCTCAAGATTATCTTTCGTAACCTTAACTGTATGGTAATCTTTTTTCTTATCCCCTTTTTTCTGTTTTGTTTTATACACATAAAAACCGGCAGAACATATTATAAGTATTATAATAAATATAATAAGTGTTTTAGATTTGTTCATAAACAATTTTCTCCTGTATATTTTTCAATTCTACTCACTATTTACCATTCACTACTCACTAACAGGCATGACCGGAGCGGTCGCAACCAAATATGAAAATTAACGGATAGTGAAGCATAAGACTTCATCATTTTCATATAAAATTCTAACTTATTATGACTGAAAAAGGTGAAAAAAGCAAGGGAGAAATTTAAAAAAGTGAATAAGGATTGTGTTTAAAAATGACAGGTGATTTTATATACAATGGAAAAAGAAATTTATCGTAGAATATTTAGAGTGAAAAGTGAAAAGTGAAAAGTGAAAAATGAAAAAAACGTTATTTAAATTACTATTCACTGAAGTATGAGAATTTGTTCCTTCCGTCACGTGTTACGCGTTACGATTCTCGTATAAATAGATGTTACAATAGTTCATCTCCTATAGCTTTTTTAAATGTGAACAGTGCTATTTGATAATTATATTTTGCAATAATTAATTCTGTCATAGATCTGCTGAAGGTTACCTGTGCATCAAGAAGTTCTTGAAAGGGTGAAACTCCTGCCTTATATCGTCCTTCTGCGACCTGAAGATTTTTATTTGCTTCTTCTACCTGCTGTGTTGTTAATTCTATCTTTGCAAAAGCTGTCTCAAGATTATAATAGGATGTTTCCACTTCCAGGCTTATGGATTTTTCCGTGTCCAGTTTACCGGCCTCCAGACTGGTCTTACTTGCTTTTGCTGCATCTATCTTTGATGAACTGCTAAAACCATCGAAGAGAGGAAGGGTGAAATTGGCCTGTACTGTATAATAGTTATTGGTACGGGAAGGGTCTCTGGCTGCGTCCAGATTTAATCCCACATCTACGGTAAGCTGTGGCATTACATTAAGTGTAAGAATTTCAATCTGTACGGTCTGTGCCTGAATCTGTGAAATCATTTCTTTCAGTTCCGGCCTTTTCTCCAGAGCATTTGTTATTGATTCCTGCAACTCAGGCTTATAGTTCAGCTCAAAATGTTCTTCTATAACCTCGGCATCTATATTTCTTTTTAAACCTATTAAATTTTTTAGATTGGCCATTTTGATCCTCAGATTATTTTGAGCATCGAGAAGATTGACCTTTGCCTCTGTGAAATTTACCTGTGCAGAATAGGTGTCGGCTTTAGGAGCAATGCCTGCTCTGTAGTTTGCCTCTGTCTGTTCAAGATGACTGCTGGATTGCTGGACAAGGGTTTCATTTAATTTAACAAGATTTGCTGCCGAAATAACATTGAAATAATACTGAGTTACATTCAAAGCAAGATTATTACACGATTCCTGAAGAGCGTATTCGGCATTCTCAAGCTGGGCATCACTGTATTTATAATTCTTCCATGTTTTGAAACTGTCAAAAATACGCTGTGATAAAGTAAAATTGGTGTAAGAACTCTGACTGTCAGGTGTAGAGACTACAGTGCCTCCTGAACCCGATATGGAAGTTGAACTTGCGTTGGTCCTGTTATATTGGGAATTCATCTTTATGGTAGGGTAGAAACCGGATAAAGCCTGAGTTCTGTTTGCCTTTGCCACATCTATGTTTGCCCTTGCTTTAATTATAGAGGGATTTGTGTCTATTGCCATTTTTATACAATCGGAAAGATTCAGTTTTAATATGTCTTTACCGAAAGATGGAAGAGGGTTAAATGTAAGAAAAATTATAATATAAATAGAACATATCAATCTGTATATTATTCTGTTATCTCTGCCTGTCATATATGTTTTCATAAATTTATCCACTCATGAATTCAGGGGTTTTATAAAACCCCCCCTTTTTCAGTCTATTATATTTCTATATAAGTATTTAAAACCTTCTCGAATTATAAAGTAAAGGTATTACATAAGTTTTACCTTTTTGTAAAAAATTGTAAAGATCTTCCCCTGCTCTCTGTTTTTCCTTGATTTTACTCATATCTCAGAGCATCTATAGGATCGAGGGATGCAGCTTTCCTTGCAGGATAAAGGCCGAAAAATATGCCAACCATTGCGGAAAAAGTGAAAGAAAGTATGATGGAATTAACGGATATAAAGGTTTTACTCAACATCTTAAGAGCACTGCTTGCAGCTATATAGGTATAGACATTGGATAATCCGAGTCCCAGCAGGATACCTATAATACCTCCTGTTATACCCAGTACAAGGGCCTCTATAAGAAATTGAAATAATATATCATTTTTCCTTGCTCCTATAGCTTTGCGAAGTCCTATTTCTCTTGTGCGTTCAGTAACAGACACAAGCATTATATTCATAATACCGATACCTCCTACGAGAAGTGAAACGAAAGCTATACCGGCAAGCATAAAAGTCAATGCTCCTGTTGTAGCCGAAGCCCTTGCCAGAATATCTTCCTGGCTGTTAATGTTAAGATTATTCGGATCATTATTATGAAGGGGAACAAGAAGTCTTTTTATCTCGTCAACCGTATCTTTAACCTGCCCGGCAGAAGGTGCTTCAACATAAATAATACCTATATATTTTGTATTAAAAAGCCGGTAAAGAACTGTATCTATCGGTACTACAACCTGTCTGTCGTTGTCTTCTCCGAATGTTTTACCTTTTGACTGTAAAACCCCTATTACCGTAAGTCTTAAACCTCCTTTTAAAACAGTTTTGTTATTGCTTGTACTTGAACTGGCACTCAATTTCACCAGTTTACCTATAGGATTTTCTCCTTCTTCGAATAACTGACCCGCTATATAAGAACCTATTACACATACGGGAGATCTTGATTCAATTTCTTCCTGTGTAAAATATCTGCCTTTTTCAAGAGGAAAATTTCTTACATAAAAATAATCAGTCGTAGTGCCAATCATTGTAGCTGTAAGATTATTGGACCTATAACGGGTCACTGCATTACGGGAAATTTGAGGGGCCACTCCTTTTATTATAAAACCTTTTTTCAGAGCCTCTGCGTCGTCAAGGGTAAGCCTTCTTGCTTCTGATTCAATAGAACCTCTTATTACATTATCTCTTGTACCGGGGCGGACAAAAATTACATTTGTACCAAGGGAGTAAATCTGCTCCATAACATTGTATTTAGTTCCTTCCCCTATGGATGTCATAACTATTACTGCCGCCACTCCTATTATAATTCCGAGCATTGTGAGAAGGGATCTTACTTTATTTACTCTGAGAGCATTCCAGGCAACCTTGAAGCTCTGAAAAAAATTCATTCTTCCTTTTATTGTAACAGTTCCTGTGATTCTGGCACCATTGTTTTCTCCGTTAAGAATAACCCTTTCACTTTCATGGATCTGTCTGTCTGAAATAATCTCTCCGTCTTTTAATTCGACAACTCTTGTGCCATATCTGGCAACCTCAGGATTATGAGTAATAAGTACTACAGTTCTTCCCTGTGAATGGAGTTCCTGAAATAATGCCATAATCTCTGCTCCTGATTTACTGTCAAGATTTCCCGTAGGTTCATCTGCTAACAGTATGGCAGGTTTGTTCACTAAAGATCTGGCTATGGCAACACGCTGCATCTGCCCTCCCGATAGTTCATTCGGATTATGGTTTATACGTTCACCGAGACCGACTTTAGTAAGAGATTCTACCGACATATGTCGTCTTTCTGCAGAGTTTACGCCTGCATATATCATAGGAAGTTCTACATTTTCCCCTGCACTTGATCCGGGTAGAAGGTGAAATTTTTGAAAGATGAAACCTATTTTTTGATTTCTCACAACTGCCAGTTCATCATCGGAAAGAAGTGATACTTCTTTTCCGTCCAGATTATAGCTTCCGCTGGTAGGTCTGTCCAGACAGCCTATGATATTCATCATAGTTGATTTTCCGCTGCCGGAAGGCCCCATGATTACTATAAATTCACCCCTGCAGATACTGAGATTTATACCTTCACAGGCATGTACTTCAGTTCCGCCCATTTTATAAGTTTTGTATATATTTTTAAGTTCTATGATTGGTTTTGAAGAATGTTCCGATTTTTTGATATGATGCTCATTTTCTCTGAGCGATACGGAAATATCACTACCGGACTCTCTCTGCCCGTTAGGGGTATAGATTGTATGAATAGGTGTTTCAGAATTCAGATCACTTAATTCGTATTGTTCCAAGAATTATTATCCTCTCGCTATGCTAACTTACCATTAAGAAAGCGGCAATTATTACTGATAAATAATTATATCACATATTTTGAAAATAGAGAATATTAAGAGGTGTTTTTCTGTATTTATGATTGTATTTTTTCACTACTTATCACATGTGATTTTTTTTATTTCTTCTTTTATTTCAAGCAATTCTACTTTTTCCCGGTCAGAAAAATGATCTCCTGTTCCTTCTTCTATAAGACAGGCATGGTCATAAAGAGCGTTATGATATGCTTTATTTGAGGTAATCATAGATGTGTCTTTTATAATTTTCATAAGTCTCAGAGAAACTGCCATGTCTGTTTTCCCATACTGTCTTAGCTGGGTAAAAGAAAGATCCAGTATCTCTTTAAAACTTATTCTCCTGAGAGATACCAGTAATTCTCCTGTAAGGGGATCTTTTATTTCCCATGGACTGATGTTCTTCTGTGCCATACGAATGAGGATTCTTCCGAGATGGTCAATACATGTTACTGCAGTGGTAGGGTCATTTATGGCCGGTGATATGGCTTTAAGGGCAATATCTACCATCTGTCTTATGCCAAGGCTTATATCCTGCTGGAAAGTCCTTACTACACCTGTGTCAAATGCGGAAATACATATGTCTTTAATCTCTTCCGTTACTTTTTCCCGTGGTGATATGTAAAGAAGAGGGGTTCCAAGAACGGTAAAATCACCTACAGGAATTTTGCAGAAAATTTTTATCCCGTATTCTTTTGCCGTCCAGGTCAATCTTTCATCGTCAATTAATTGAATATAGCCTGATTTATTACTTAACACAGGTACTATATCTTCAGGAGGTATCTGTGTATATTCCCGGTTTTCTTCTCCACGGGCTTTCTCAGGAAAAACACTGTCTATTACCAGTTCTGTTTCTCTGGCAATATGTTCATATATATAATTTATCTGTATATATTTTGACATATGATCTATGAAATATATGAGACATCCCATACAGATCAGTGCCATTAATATGGCTGTTGAAACACTTAGTTGAGGAACAAACAGATCTGGTTCTCCATGGATTGTACGCAGTAACAGGAGGCAATAGGTAAAGGTTCCAATGAATACACCGAGAACATTCTGACATGTTGTATCTTCCATAAAAGAAGTCAGGATTCTGGGAGAAAACTGTACAGATGATAAAGAAAGTGCCATAGCCAGCATAGAATAGACAATTGATGTAACAGTAATTATAGAACCTGCTATGGTTCCCAGTACTGTCTGGGCAGTTGCCGGTTCACCTTCAAATCCACATGGAAGCCACCTGGCCCATGATAAATTTATTAAACTATGCTGTTCCAGTGTTACAAGTATTATTTCCAGAATAACATAGAATGCTGCTATAACAAGGGGACGGAACAGTAAACCTGTCCGAAGGTCGTATAGTAATTGTTTTATTATAAATTTAATTCTCTGAAACATATGAAATCGTGACCCGTGACGGGTGGTTCGTGATGCATGATGTCTATTTTCACCGTATAATGGGCGAACACAGTGTTTTGCCTCTACTCACTTTTCACTCTTCACTCTCCTCACTCCTTACATAAAATTCTTTACATAACTAAAAAATCCTGTATTCATTTTTTAAAAGGATTTTTTCAAATTAGTCGAATTATTCAAATCAAGTATATAATTTATATAACCTCGTAATACGTAAGTATGATGTATGAGGTGCAGGGATTATCCGGCACGCATCACGCATCACGCATCACGCATCACGAACTAATATCGGGGGTTGATGTTATTGAAAAGAATTGCTGTAATGACAAGCGGCGGTGATTGTCCCGGAATGAATGCCGGTATAAGATCCGTAGTAAGAACAGGTCTTACATATAATATTGAAGTATATGGTATAGAACATGGCTATACCGGTCTCATAGAAGGAAAAATAGCGAAATTAACTACAGCCGATGTAGCCAATACCATTCAAAGGGGAGGAACCTTTCTTAAAAGTGCCAGATGTATGGAATTTAAAACAGAAGAAGGCCAGAAGAAAGCTGTTTCTTCACTTGCCAGACATGAAATTGACGGTCTTATAGTTATCGGTGGTGACGGTTCTTTAACAGGAGCTAATATTTTACACAGGGATTATAATATAAAAGTTATAGGACTTCCCGGTTCAATAGATAATGATATATACGGAACAGATATTTCCATTGGTGCAGATACGGCTCTGAATAATATAATAAACTGTATAGATATGATAAATGATACTGCAAGTTCTCATGATAGAACCTTTATTATTGAGGTTATGGGCAGAAATTCCGGTTATCTTGCAGTACGCTCTGCCATAGCTTCAGGGGCAGAAGCAGTTTTAATACCTGAGGTTCCCTATAATCTTGAAAATATTATTCAGATGATAAGAAAGAGATATGAAGAGGGTAAAACAAGGAGTATTATAATAGTTGCAGAAGGTGTGGGTTCTGCCTATGATTTCGGCAAGGTTCTGAGCCTTATGGGCGGATTTGACACAAGAATTATGGTTCTGGGACATATTCAAAGAGGAGGTAGCCCCAGTGTATTTGACAGATTGCTTGCCACAAGAATGGCCTCAAAAGCCGTAGAAGCATTATTGGAAGGGAAATCCGGTTATATGACAGGTATGGAGGGCAATAATGTTACCCTTGTGGACTTCAACACTGTTTTATCCAGTAAAAAACCTCTGGATGAAACACTTCTGAAGCTTGCAGAAACGTTAATCAGTTGAAAGTCGTGAGTCGTGAGTTGTGAGTCGTGAGTTGTGAGTTGTGAGTCGTGAGTCGTGAAAAGTGAGAAGTGAATGCGGATACAACTGGTAACTGGTCACTGATAACTGGTAACTGGTCACTGGTCACTGATAACTGATAACTGGTCACTGGTCACTGATAACTGCTCACTGAAAAAGGAGGATTATGTCATTGAGAAAAGCTGTTTCTTATTGCCTTATTGAAGATTCTTTTTACGCAGGTAAACTTGCTATGGAAGAAGTCATAGAGAAACTTCATGGAGATATTCCTGATTGCCTTTTTCTGTTTACTACTATAGGTCATAATATACCGGAAATTATAAAAGGTATATATTCAGTCAGCCCTTCTATCCCTCTATGCGGATGTACCGGTTCAGGAGTAATAACCGGTTCAGGATGTGATGAAGCAAGCCGTTCAGTCGGACTTATGGGTATTAAGAGTAATACCGTTAAATTTACTCCATTTATTGTTACAGGTTTATCAAAAGATGTAGAAAAAATTGGGAGACATATAGGAAATAAAGTTAAATCCCTGGGATTAAAGGAAGAAGATAAAAAGCTTTTAATTCTTCTGCCTGACGGACTTTTTCTCTCTTCAGGCCCCTTTCTTCCTGCTATTAAAGATGAGCTCGGCTATCATATTGATTGCGTGGGAGGCACGGCAGGTAACGACTATCATATCAGTTCTCTCACTTATCAATTCTGTAATAATGAGGTTCATAATGATTCCGTAGCAGGTGTAATAGTCACAGGGGATTTCAACTATGCCATAGAAGTAAGTCATGGTTCGAAACCAATAGGGCTTCCCAAAACTATTACAAAAGCTACGGGAAATATATTGTATGAGATTGATAATGAACCCGTTCTTGAATTCCTTAAAAAACACTGGGGAGAAAGACGTTTTTCTAATTTCGGGCAGAATTTAAATCTTTTTGGTTTTGGTCAGTTATTTGAAGGTAAAGGATATTCACAGGATATTATTATAAGAGCCATACTGGGCTTTGAAGAAAACGGTATAAGATTAAAAACCCCTCTCCCTGAAGGAACCAGGATATATATGACCAGGAGAGACAGGGACATGGTAAAAGAAGGAACTCAAAAGATGGCTGCAAAACTTCTTTCATCTCTAAAAAAACCTGACGAAACTGCTTATTTTTATTTTGATTGTTCCGGCAGAGCTTCTCATCTGTACGGAGAAACGGAACCTGATGTAAATAATTTGCTTGACATCCTTGGGGATAAGGATATTATTGGTTTCTTTACCTTCGGTGAATATGCTCCTGTAGGGGGAGAAAATTATTTCCATAATTATACAGGAGTAATTCTTGGAATTGAATAAAATGGAAGAATATCTGGAAGAAATAAAGAGGTTAAAAGAAGAAAATAAAAGATATATTCACGAGATTGAAAATTTGACCTGTGAGATTACAAGGTTGGAAGCAACTGTTATAGAGGAAAGGGGTATGGCAAATACAAAACAGCGTGCTTTAAATCTCTTTCAACTTCTTTATCAAAAAATTATTTCTATAAAAGATAAGAAAAGTATTTTTTCTGTTACTGTTAAATTTCTCGCGGAAGAACTTGGCTATGACAGGGTTATTATATATAAAAAGTTTGATGGTACATTTGTTGTTGTTGATTATTATGGATACAGTGAAACAGAAAAGATCTATCTCTCAGATCCCTTCTTTTCTTTTGATATTGAAAAGAAAAAAGGTATAGTTATCAACGGCATGAATAGGAAAATCTATAATAAAGTATCTTATGAAGATAAATTTCATGTCAGATATTTTATTTGTGTTAATTTTATTGCTAATTCGGAAGGAAACTATATTCTTTTTGCAGGAAATAAAACAGAGGATACTATAAGATATCCCCGCCTCACACAGCTTGATCTGGAAATGTTACAGACCCTGGGAAAACTTCTGGTAATTGCCATAGAAAATGCAGAATTATATACAGACCTGGAAGATATGGTAAATAAGCGAACAAAACAACTGTCAATAGCAAATGAACAGCTGATAAAAGCAAAAGAATCGGCAGAATCGGCAAATAAATTAAAAAGCGAATTCCTTGCCAATATGAGTCATGAAATACGTACTCCTCTTAACGGTATAATCTCCATGACAGGTCTTTTGCTGGATTGTAATCTCACACCTGAACAGCTTGATTATGCCAGAACTATTTATAAAAGCGGTGAAATTCTTCTTACTGTTATCAATGATATCCTGGATTTCTCGAAAATTGAAGCAGATAAGATGGAACTTGAGTTTATGGATTTTAATCTCAGGGAGATCCTTGAAGATACTATGGATATTCTTGCCATGAGAGCCTATGAAAAGAATCTTGAAATAAATTGCCTTATAAGACATGATGTACCTGTATTTCTCAGGGGAGACCCTGGAAGATTGAGACAGATACTTATTAACCTCATAACCAATGCCATTAAATTTACTGACGAAGGTGAAATAAAAATTGAGATTACTGAAGAAAGTGAAGAAAATTCTTCTGTTACAGTGAAGTTCTCTATAATTGATACGGGTACAGGTATAGCTGAACATCGCAGAGAGCGTCTCTTTAAATCCTTTTCTCAGATAGATGCTTCTATGACACGCAGATATGGGGGGACAGGGCTCGGACTGATTATTTCAAAAAAATTATCTGAAATGATGGGAGGCCATATTGGTTTTGAAAGTATTGAAGGGAAAGGTTCCGAATTCTGGTTTACAGCCGTTCTGGAAAAGCAGGGAAAGGAAGACACAATTGTAATACCTGAATGTATCAAAGGTTGCCCCGTTCTTATAGTAGATGATAATTCTACATCTATGGCTGTTTTAAAAGAATATTTGACACTATGGGGATTGGCTGTTCAAGAAGCTTCATCGGGAACAGAAGCCATGGGAAAACTCTATCAGGCTGTTTCATTTAATGAACCTTTCTCTATATGTTTTATTGATGCTTATATGCCGAAAATGGACGGTGAAAGTCTCAGAGAAAAAATAAAGAGCGATACAATTTTATCAAAAACAAAACTTGTCCTCCTGAGTTCATCTATTACAGTAGATATGGAATATTTAGCAAAAAAAGGATTTTCAAACTGTCTTATAAAACCTGTTAAAAGGGATTTACTTTATGACGTAATTCTTTCTCTGACAGGTCAGAAAATTTGTAATGAAGATACATTTACAGAAAAATCTAAAGGAACCTGTAAGGTAGAAGAAAAAGATAAAGAGAATATTCGTATTCTTGTAGTGGATGATAATACAGTCAACCAGAAAGTAGTCCTTCGTATATTGAAAAGAAGAGGTTATAATGCCTGTGCTGCAGGCAACGGGAGAGAAGCTATAAAGGCACTTCGTGAGACTGATTACAATATGATTTTAATGGATGTACAGATGCCGGAAATGGATGGTTTCGAAACTACCAGATTTATCCGCCAGTTGCAATCTCCTGAGGAAAGAATTCCGATTATAGCCATGACTGCCCATGCAATGAAAGGAGACAGAGAACTCTGTATTGAAGCAGGTATGGATGACTATATATCGAAACCAATACAGATGCAGACCCTTTTAGATATAATAGAAAAACATCTTGTTATAAAGACAGACAGGAAAAGAGAAACTTATGCTGAAAAAACTGTGATTGATAAAACTATTCTGGATCTTGAAAAGCTTTTATATAGAGTTGATAATGACAGGGAATTTTGCAGAGAGATTCTGGAGGAATCTTTAGAAATTATCAGAGAAGAAAAAGAAAAATTGAGAAAAGCTTTTTGTAAAGGAAATAGAAGTGATATGAGAGCCGGAGCCCATAATATAAAAGGAACAAGTGCGAATATATGTGCAAATTCTCTACATAGTCTGGCCTGTGAAATCGAAGCAGGAGCAAAAGACCTTTCACAGGATGATCCGTATGTTATAGAGAAATTAACGGTAGAAATCCAAAGGCTTGCCGCTGTAGTGGAGAGTGTTATAGTGACCAGTGACCAGTGACCAGTGACCAGTTACCAGTTACACGATGCTAAATAAGATTATAGGTAACAGATTAGTGAACGTCATTATTCACTGATAACTGCTCACTGATAACTGCTCAATGTAAAAGGAGGTTTTATATGAAAAAGTTGGGAATTTTTTTCTTATTATGTTTGACCATGTTTTTCCTCTGTTCCTGCCAGAAGCAGGAAGGAAATACACCGGATGGAGGGAAAACGGAAAAATTGAAAGTCGCTTTCGTCTATGTAGGTCCTATAGGAGACGGGGGATGGTCCTATACCCATGATAAAGGAAGGCAGGCTATGGAAAAAGAACTTCCTTTCGTGGAAACAACCTATATAGAGAATGTACCGGAAAATGCTGATGCAGAAAGGGTTTTTACAGAACTGTGCGAAAAAGGCTATAAGCTTATCTTCGGTACAACCCATTATATGGGTGTAATGCAGAGGGTTGCCGCCAAATATCCCGATGTGGTATTCGAAGAGTGCACAGGTTATGAAACATCTAAAAATATAGGTATATATTTCGGGAAAATCGAACAGGCCAGGTATCTTACGGGCCTTATGGCAGGTAAAATGACTAAAACCAATAAAATAGGCTATGTGGCAGCCCATACCATACCGGAAGTCATCAGAGGTCTGAATGCTTTCACCATTGGAGTAAGAAAGGCAAACCCGAAAGCAACTGTTCATGTAGTATGGACTCATACCTGGTATGATCCTGCAAAGGAGAGGGAAGGGGCAGAGAGTCTTGTAGACATAGGTGTTGACATAATAGCACAGCACCAGGATTCATCTGCAGCACAGCAGGTGGCAGAGTCAAAAGGCATTTATTCCATAGGCTATAATTCTGATATGGCATCTTTTGCACCGAAAGCTCATCTTACTGCACCTGTATGGAACTGGACCCCTTTTTATATAAAAACAGTAAAGGAAGTTTATGACGGTAAATGGCAGACCTCTTCCTACTGGGGAGACATGAAAGATGGTACAGTAGGACTGGCACCTTTCGGCCCTATGGTACCTGAAGATATAAAAACACTTGTAGAAAAAGAAAAACAGGATTTTATTGATGGCAAACTGGACGTTTTTTCCGGCCCCATAAAGGATCAACAGGGAAAGGTAAAGATTCCAAAAGGTAAAAACCTTACCTATACAGATAAAGATCTTGTTGAAATGGAATGGCTTGTAGAAGGTGTTGCAGGAGAATTGCCGGGGAAACAGTGAGAAGTGAAAAGTGAAAAGTGAAGAGTGAAAAGTGAGTAGAGGTGAACCACTGTTTTCGCCCATTACCCGGTGAAAATACGCATTACGAATCACCCGTTACGCGTTACGCGTCACGATTTGATAATATAGCTGAAAAATCTGTTAACGGCCATGACCGTTTCGGTCACAACGAAATATGAGAAAGTGTCCCTCTAGTCCGTGTTACGCGTTACGATTCTCATATAAACTGATAATTGGTCACTGGTCACTGACCAAGTGCTTTTCTTATAGCCTGTGAAAGATCTTTTACTGTAAAAGGTTTCATTAGAAGCTGTTTTACACCGAGAGATTCTGCTTTCTCAGAATCGATAGATTCGCTGAAACCTGTGCAGATGATGGCAGGAATGTCATACCTGATATTTATAATCTTTTCTACCAGTTCCACACCTGTCATAACAGGCATTGTCTGATCCGTTATTACTATATCGAAAGATGCCGGGTTTCTCAGGAAAATTTTCAGTGCTTCTCTGCTGTCTGTTGCAGAAGTAACGTTATATCCCAGACGATCAAGCATCTTTACTGAAAAATCAACAAGATTTTTTTCATCATCAACAAAAAGAATCCTTTCTTTACCGCCACATAAAGGTTGCAACTCTTCTCTTTCTTCTTTTTGATAAATTTCTACGAGAGGAAGATATACATGAAAGACTGTCCCCTTGCCCGGTTCACTGTATACGGTAATTTCACCGTTATGACTTTTTATTATACCATGAACTACAGAAAGTCCCATACCTGTACCTTCTCCCGGTTTTTTAGTAGTAAAATAAGGATCAAATATTCTTTCCATAACAGAACGGTTCATGCCATGACCTGTATCACTTACGGAAAGTTTTGCATAATTCCCAGGAGACAATCCATGGTATTGTATTGAAGTCACCCTGTCTAATTCGATATTTTCCAGCGTTATCCCCAGGATTCCTCCTTTTTCTCTCATAGAATGGGCAGCATTTGTAGAGAGATTCATTAAAATTTGATGCATCTGGGTCACATCTGCCATTATTATAAAGTTTTTACCTTTTATATTCTGTTTTATTTCAATGGTAGCAGGTAATGACGGCCTGAGCAGTTTAACGGCTTCTTTTATAACAAGAGAAAGATTCAGAGGTTTTCTTTCCTGTTCGCTCTGGCGGCAGAAGGAAAGGATCTGCTTTACAAGCTCCTGTGCCCGGGAGCATGCTTTTAATATCTGGTTCGTATTCTCCAGAGACATGTCCCGTTCGGACAGGTCATCTACGGTCAGTTCCGTATAACCCTGTATTATGCCGAGAATATTGTTGAAATCATGGGCAATACCTCCTGCAAGGGTTCCTATGGCTTCCATTTTTTGAGTCTGACGGATCTGCTGCTCCAGCCTCTTTTTTTCTTCTTCCGATTTTTTACGATTCAGAACATTTATAAATATTTCACTTGTGATTTTTATAAGGGTTATATCTTCATTATTCCATATTTTTTCTCTTTTTACGGCACTGAAGCCGAACATACCGAACAAAGATTTATTTAGTATAAGAGGGAATGCCAGTAATGATTGAATATGAAGTGACTGCCAGAGATTTTTTTCAGCTTCTGCTTCAGGCGGAAGATCGGAGATTTTGAGAACATTAATATATTCCAGATTTTTTAATTTATCTGTTGACCAGGAAAAAGGTTCTAAAGAGAGATTGATAAGTTTTTTAGAACTTTCTGTAACGCCATTGTCACACCATTCATAACCGTAATTGATGGTACTTAAATCATCGGAAAAAAGATAGATATAACTTCTGTCAACGCCCAGAAATTCTCCTGCAGCCTTTAAAGATTCATTTATACCTTTATTAATATCACCTGCTTCAAGATTTATAAAATTAGCTGATATGGCAGAAACCAGTTCTTCCATAGAAATCCTGTAATGAAGGGAAGTTACCAGTTTTCTCAGTTCAATAGTTCTCTCTTCAATTATTTCTTCCTGTGTTTCATAGAGAATGGAATTTCTCATAATAAGTGCCACAATAGGAGAAAGAGAATTCATAACACGCATGATTTCAGATGTCCTGTATGAATCAAGGAAGTCCAGAATCAGTAAAAGACCGGTTCTGTCATTTCCAACCTTCAGAGGTACAGCAAGAGAGAGTCCGAAACCCATAGAATTAAGAATATTTCCAATATGAGATGGCACCTCTTCCGGTTTCCATATTTCTGTCTTATTTATGGTATGGCAGAAGAGAGCCAGTTCGTGAATTTCATGACTTTCAGAGAGATAGTGCCATCTAGCAGGACATATACTGATGACTCTGTGCCCATGTTCTCTCCTGCATTGAAGCAGAATTACGACTCTTCCTCCGACAAGTTCTCTTATCTGTTCGGTAAGATATTTTCCAAGTTCGCCGGGCGTCCCGGCATAACTTAAAATATGTTCAAGTATATCGAAGATCATTAATTGAAGTGCTTTCATATGTCCAGATTCTCTATTGCTCTCTCTATTTCCTTCCGTATATTATCTGCAGAAACTGTTAAAATTTTCCATTCAAGGCCAGTATAAGAAGAAATTTCATCCAGAGTATCCACGGGGATTTCCGCAAAATTTGTATGGAGATAAAGTAAATAACTGTGCATTTCTTTCATAAAGGTTTTTGCTATATCACCTTTCAGACCAAGATGTTTTTCAAATATTTCTTTCCATCTTACAAGCCATTCTTTTATTAAAAAAAAGACCCTCTCTTTTCTGAGTTCTCTGTATTTTTCTCTTCCAATGAGTATTTCACAGCAATTTATACCTTCCACCCTTGTTATATGTTCATTTGCTTCAAAATCTCTCATAGAAGGAGAACAATCTCCATATAAAAGTAAAATCTTATGGTGTCTGTCGATTTCTTCTTTAATGATTTTTTTTAGTGAAGAATTCAACTTTTCAGGTTTCATATGAAGCATACTGTCAAGAAATATAACATTAAGATTTCTTTCTTTCAGATACACTTCTATTTCATGACGAAATATTGAACAGGAAATAATTGTTATGTTCATATAGTTACTTTCGTAAAAATCTGTAATTAGTAGCCTCGTAATGCGTGATGCGTGATGCGTGATGCGTGATGCGTATTTAATCCCAGGGCGTTTAATTAAACGCCCCTACTCACCCTTCACCCTTCACTCTTCACCCTTCACCCTTCACTCTTCACCCTTCACTCTTCACCCTTCACTCTTCACCATTCACCCTTCACCCTTCACCCTTCACCCTTCACCCTTCACCATTCACCCTTCACCCTTCACCCTTCACTCTTCACCCTTCACTACTCACTCACTTACAGACGAAATAATTGCCTGAATATTTTCCACCGCCGTATTATATGGCACATCAGGCCCTGATGTAGCCAGAATAAAATGGCGATCATCTCTTCTGTCTTCCAGTATTTTAAGACATTTATCTCTGATTTCTCCCACTTCTCTTTTATTAAGGGTAGCTCCGTCAATATTACCCAGTAAAAGTCTTTCGTTACCGGTTTTAGTTCTTGCCTCTGAAAAACTGTCTCTGTTATCTATAACAAAAGCGGCTACATTGGGAAGATTTAAATAACAATCCATTACAGGGGTAAGAGGTGTTCCTCCGTGATGTAAAATTATTCCTCCTCTGACTTCTTTAAACACTTCTCTGTACACAGGCATTACAAGCTCTTCAATGATCTTTCTGCCAACATTGGAAGGACTTGAAAAAACGGCAGGTATAACAACAAAATTTGCTCCGTCACTGAGTAGAGCATTTGCCCAGTTTATAAAAAACTGTCCTGTTTTTTCCAGAACTTTTCTGGCGCCGTCTCTATCAAACATGAGTGTGTAAAGCCATGCATCTATACCCATTACAAGAGCCGGAAGATCGGCAGGGCCAAGTAAAATACCTGCCAGAGGCATTTCTCTGCCATATTTCCTGGCAAGTCTTCCTGTAGCCTCTCTGATATATAATAATCTCTTTGAAGAAGATATATCCGGTAAAGGAAGTTTTAAAAATTCTTCTGCAGATTTTACCGAAGGTTCTGACATATTGGGAGGCTGATTTTTAAAAAATTTAACCCTGCTTCCGAAGGCTTCCCCTTCGGCAGTCAATACGAAAGGGGTAAACATTATATCAGGATGAAAAAGTTCTATTACTGCACTCTGGCCTTCCACATAGGCCGTAGCATCTGTGTAATATTTATCAAGAGGACATTCTGTAAGTCTTGCTCCGTAAAGGCTCAATGTAACACTTACTGCCGGCCTGTCCGAAGTTTCTCCTTTAATGGCACAGGTAACTCTCTCCAGGCTGTTCACGTTAATCTCCCTTTCTCAAAGAATTTTTCCACAGTTCATCCATAAGATCAGGTACTCTGAAAGCATTCCTTGCTGTTCCGTCACCTCCCACTTCTGCTAACAGTTCAGGTTTCAGTATAAATACAGCTCCTCCTGCAGCAAGCTGAATCTGTCCTGTAAGACCTCTTCTGTCTATTTCATCACGTACTTTTTTGATATTCATGGCAGTTGTGTACATCATTGCTGAAACTGCAATAACTCTTGCATTAACCTCACAGGCTTTATTTACAAATTCTTCAGCAGAAACATCATTGCCGAGGTCATAAACCTCCCAGCCTGAAATCAAAAGGGCAGAAACTACAAGTTTTCTTCCCAGGGAATGATAATCGTCTTCTATATTTCCTATAACAACAGGGCCTTTATGTTCAGATGATTTTGAGTGAGAATTTGCGAAAACTTTTGAGAGAACATCATCGGCAATTATTCCTGCCACATAGCCCTGGGCCAGTGTAACACCGTCTTCTTTTAGCCACATTTCTCCTATTTCACAGAGAACCGGTTCCAGTAACTGAGATACAGATGCTTCATATCCATGAATTGATGCAAAATTGTCAATGATTTCGTTGGCAAGACTCCTGTCACCATCAAGTATTGAGGCAATTAATTTGTGTCTCAATGTGTCCATACCTTTCCCTCCTTATATTCTATTATTATGAAAGGATAGGAAATTTTTGTCAAGGTTTTATTTTCAGCCTGCAGATATGTATGTTATAATAATCGTGAATGATATAATAGAGAGAAATTTATATGAAAGAAAATAGTACCGAAGCTTCAATTAATAGTGAAAAAATCAATAATTTAATCGATTTTTTTGAACACAATGATATGGGAGAATATCTGGAAAACATGCCTGAAGTACAGTTTGACATTGACTTGAAAAGAAAAACCTGTCTCGTTACTATAGATGAAGAAATTTTAAATAAAATAGTTACAATAGCCAGAGTAAAACAAATATCATCTCAAAGCCTTATTAATTCATGGTTGAGAGAAAAAATTTCGGAATATAAGTGAACATACTCCTTAGAATATAAGAGCAACTCAGGCATATTACATGACCTGGAAATAAATATGAGCTCTGTCTTCAGGGTATAATGAGGATGTAAAAATGGCAGAAAATAACATAGCAGTTTCAATGAAAGACATAACAAAAAGATTCCCCGGAATAATAGCCAATAATAAAGTGAATTTTGATGTAAAAACCGGAGAAATACATGCCCTTCTCGGGGAAAACGGCGCGGGGAAAAGCACTCTTATGAGTATCCTTGCAGGTCTTTATCAGCCTGACGAAGGGGAAATCTTTATAAGAGGCAAAAAAGTCCGAATAAGATCGCCCAGAGAAGCTATAGAACTGGGGATAGGCATGGTTCATCAGCATTTTATGCTTGTTGAAACAAATAATGTAACTGAAAATATAGTCCTTGGACATAAAAGCCTGGGATTTTTCCCTGATATGAAAAAACTTAACTCTGAAATAACTGCACTTTCTGAAAAATACGGAATGCCTGTAGACCCTCAGGCAAAGATATGGCAGTTATCGGTAGGGGAGCAGCAGAGAGTTGAAATATTAAAAGTCCTTTACAGAGGAGCCACTATTTTAATTATGGATGAACCTACTGCAGTGCTTACTCCCCAGGAAAGCGCCGAATTATTTAAAACTATGAAAAAAATGACGGAAGAAGGTCATTCCATTATATTTATAAGTCATAAGTTGGACGAAGTCATGGCCATATCTGACAGGGTAACAATTTTAAGAGGAGGAGCTTTTGTCAGTACTGTCAAGACCGTTTCCATAGATAAAAAAGAACTGGCTAAAATGATGGTGGGAAGGGATTTGCTTTCACTTATGGAAAGGCCGCAGGGAGTAAAGGAACAGAAAGAAATATTAAAAGTGGAACATATATCTTCTCTCAATGATAAAGGGCTGGAAGCTCTGAAAGATGTGACTTTTTCCATATATTCCGGCGAAATTCTCGGTATTGCCGGAGTTGCAGGGAACGGTCAGAGTGAATTATCTGAAGTGCTGTCCGGTCTGAGAAAAGTCACGTCAGGTAACATTCAGCTCTCAGATGAATATATAACGAAATCTCATGCAAGAGAGCTCATAGACAGAGGCGTAAGTTATGTTCCTGCTGACAGGCTCGGCGTCGGACTTGTGCCCAATCTGGATGCCTGTGATAATATTATATTAAAAAATTACAGAAAACCGCCTGTAGGGAAAGGGATTTTTATTTCAAGAACCGCAATGGAAGGTCTTCTGGAAAAGATGATTTCAGATTATGAGATAAAAATACCGGACAGAAAAGCTCCTGTAAGGCTTCTTTCGGGAGGAAATCTTCAGAAATTACTCCTTGCAAGAGAACTGGAAGGAGACCCGAAACTCATTATAACAGTATATCCTTCAAGAGGTCTTGATATAGGTGCTACGGAGTTTGTCCATAAAGTAATTTTGAAGCAGAGGGAAAGAGGTGCCGCCGTTTTACTTGTCTCAGAAGATTTAGATGAACTTATAAGCCTGAGTGACAGAATAGCAGTCATATATGAAGGAAAAATAATGGGAATCCTTCAGAGAGAGACCTTTAATAAAGAAGCTATAGGGCTTATGATGGCAGGAACTGAAAGTAACTGAATATAGTAATAGGATTTTTTTTCTAAATGTAGAATAAATATTATTCCGGGAAATTACAGTTTATATGTGAAGGGTGAAGAGTAGGGGCGACCCCCTGTGGTCGCCCGATACCGGTGAAAATACGCATCACGCATCACGCGTTACGATAAGAACTTATAACAGAGTCAACATATGCAGCTAACATTTGAAAAACGTATAACCAGGCCGAAATGGCTTTCTTATGCAGTCCCTGCCGGTTCGATAATAACGGGCCTCCTGCTGGGGGCGATTTTTCTTTTCTGTGCAGGAGTAAATCCTCTGGAAGCTTATTCAGAAATGTTTTATGGTGCCTTTGGAAGCAACTATGCTTTTTCCGAAACAGTTGTCAAGACAATTCCTCTTATACTTATAGGACTCGGTGTGGCAGTAGCTTTCAGGATGTTGCTCTGGAACATAGGAGCCGAAGGGCAGTTTTATATGGGAGCCATAGGAGCTACATGGATTGCTCTTACAATGAGTGACCTGCCGGGGCCTCTTCTTCGTTTCCTTATGTTCCTGTCAGGCTTCCTTTTCGGTGCCCTCTGGGGGCTTATACCGGCATTACTGAAAGCATACGGAGGAGCAAATGAAATTATAACTACCCTTATGTTAAACTATGTGGCTATAAATTTCTGTGATTACCTTGTCTATGGCCCGTGGAAAGATCCTGAAGGCAAAGGTTTTCCTCTTACAGCCCAGTTCCCGGATAATGCCTGTCTGCCTCTTTTATATAAGAGAATACATCTCGGTCTGATTTTTGCCATAGTCTCAATAATCATCATTTATCTGGTTATGAATAAAAGCAAATGGGGCTATGAAATAAGGGTTACAGGAGAAAATATAAGAGCTGCCCGTTACGGAGGCATAAATGTAATCAAAAATATACTCCTTATTATGATATTATCAGGAGGTATAGCAGGTATAGCAGGAATGGCGGAAGTATCAGGCCTTACTCACAGGCTTCAGCATGGTTTTTCTCCCGGCTACGGCTATACTGCCATAATTGTTGCATGGCTTGCCAGACTTAACCCCATAGGAATGACACTTGTAGCATTTCTCTTCGGTGCTCTTCTGGTAGGAGGGGATCAGATACAGATGTCAATGAATTTACCTGGCTCCATGACAGGTATAATACAGGGGGCCATACTTTTTTCCGTTCTGGGAGGGGAAATATTCAGCCAGTATAAGATTAAGTTTTTGAAATAGTGAGTGGGGAAAAGTGAAAAGTAGGGGCGACCCCCTGTGGTCGCCCGGTACCGGTGAAAATACGCACCACGCATCACACTTCACGAACCACCCGTCACGCGTTACGCGTCACGATTAAAAAACAGGGACTTTTTAATTATGGAATTAATCAATCAAATCAAAGAAGAAGCAAAGAAATTTTTCTTAAATGCCAGAGGCAGTCATGACTGGTCTCATACGGAAAGGGTTTATAATCTTGCCATCCATATAGGTGAAAAAGAAGGAGCAGATATGGAAATTCTGTCTGTAGCCGCCCTGCTCCATGATATAGGGAGAGATTGTGAAAGTAAATCGAAGGGACTCGTGTGTCATGCCGAAAAAGGTGCCTCTATGGCGGAAGAATTGCTGAAAAAATACAACATACCTTCTGAAAGAATAGACGCAATCGTTCACTGCATAGCGACTCATAGATTCAGAGGCAATAAGATTCCGTCTTCTGTGGAAGGCAGAATATTATTCGATGCAGATAAGCTTGATTCAATCGGTGCCGTAGGTATAGGAAGGGCTTTTCTTTTCGCCGGTGAAACAGGTGCGAAATTACATAATAAAGATGTTGATATCCGTAAGACTTTGCCTTATACTGAAGATGATACGGCATGGAGAGAATTTAACGTTAAATTAAATAAAATTAAAGATAAAATGCTCACTTGTGAAGGGAAGAGAATTGCTCTGGAAAGACACAGGGTAATGGTAGATTTTTTTGAACGTCTTAACAGAGAAGTAGACGGTTTATTGTAAATAGAGGAGATGGGGTGTATGGGAGGTAATATTGGTCATCTTATTTCCTTTCTGAATAAAGAAAGACATCTTGATATTACCTGCTATAACAGAGATTTCCTCACAAGATGCCTGAATGAACGTCTCTCTACCACAAAAACGAAAGATTACTGCGAATATATAGCGTACTTACAGGAAAATCATAATGAAATAACCTCTTTAATTAACGGACTTTCCATCAGTGTAAGTAAATTTTTCAGGGATCCCGTTACCTTTGACGTCATATCAGAAAAAATACTGCCTTATCTTATATATGAAAAAATAAAAGAAGAGAATAAATTTCTCCGCATCTGGTCTGCCGGATGTGCATCAGGTGAAGAACCTTATTCTATAGCCATAATATTGAATGAATTACTGGGTGAAGAAATAAAAGACTGGAATATATCTATTTTTGCTACAGATATTGACGAAATATCCATAGAAAAAGCTAAGGAAGGCATTTATTCCGGAGAATGTCTCGAAAATATTCGGTATGGACTGGTAAAGAAATATTTCACGAAAGAAGATCCGAACTATAGAATTAATAATGAGATAAAAGATATGGTTAATTATTCCGTATATGATCTTACAGACAGAAATAGTTATGTTCCTCCTGAATGCATATTTGCAGGTTTTGATCTTGTTCTATGCCGAAATGTTCTTATATATTTCGAAGAGTCATATCAAAAAGTAATTATTACAAAATTATATCATTCTCTTTCAAAACCGGGTTTTCTTGTTTTAGGGAAATATGAAAGATTGTACGATTTAGGTTGTTTTAATCAATATAGTAATTTGTGTAAGATTTACGAGAAGTGGAATTCTGTAAGAAAATATGTTTCTATGAAGCAGTAAAAATGAATGCTTGAGTGGGTAAAGTGAGTAAACGGGGCTGTTACTCATTATGGATTAGAAATTAATGGATGGAGGTTATATGAAATTTAGATCTATTTCGATGAAACTTATATTCTGGTTTTTAAGTGTTAATTTCTTGCTTCTCTGGACCGTTATGGCTGTTATATATATTCAGAGAGTCAGATATATTAAAACAAATACATTCAGTAAACTCACTGCCATAAGAGATTTGAAGGTTGAAGAGTTAAGTGTCTGGCTCGGAGAACGAAGAGGAAATACAAAGGCTATATCGGAAATTTATAGAATCAGAAATTCAGAAGTATTATTTAACAAAAAAGATCTTAATGAGAATGAGAAAAAAATACTTTTAAGTATAAGATTACTGTTGAAGCAATATGTAGATGACTACGATGTCTTTGAAAGTGTATCAGTTGTAAATGCCCGTAATGGCATAATCGAAATATCGTCGGACAGGGATCTTGAAGGTATGGACCTTTCGAAAGAAGATTATTTTAAGGAAGCACTGAATAAAAAATCCTTCCATATAAAAGATATTTATATTTCAAGATTTAGGAAAAATCCTGCTATGATAATGTCAAGACCTGTTTACAATCTCACCGATAAAAGGATTATTGCCGTTGTTTCAGCCAGGTTAAACCTTGAGAGTTTTTTATATCCTATGCTTCTTAACAGAACAGGACTCGGCGAAACAGGGGAAACCCTTATAGTAAACAAAGATTGTATTGCTATAAGTAAACTGAGATGGTATGACGATGGTCCATGCAGATTAAAAATAACAGCGACTCCGGCAGTTCTGGCTGCTGCCGGAAAAACAGGAATAATAGAGTCTGAAGATTACCGGGGTATTCCTGTACTCGCTGCTTATACATTTATACCTGAGCTGTCGTGGGGATTTGTGGCAAAACAGGATCTGGCGGAACTTTACAGGCCTATAAACAATATGTTTGTAAATTTCATCATAATTTTAATTATTGCTTCCATAGCAGTCTTTTTTATAGCTGTTTTTATTGCAAAAACCTTCTGTAAACCCTTACAGGAAATGACAGAAGTATCAACAAGGATACAGACGGGAGACCTGTCTGCAAGAAATAGATTTAAAAGAGATGACGAGCTTGGTTTTCTGGCAGAATCTTTTAATGATATGGCAGATAATTTGATGGCAAGGATTCATGTGAGGAAGAGTCTGTCAGAACTGACAGAACTAATGTTAAAGACATATAATATAAAAGAATTTGCTTCTGCTCTTTTGAAAACGCTCCTGGAAATCACATCTTCACAGGCAGGTGTTTTTTACCTGAAAAGAGGAGACACTTATGAAAACTTCTTTTCTATAGGACTTGATAAAGACAACCTTCCTTCATTTAATATGGAAAGACCGGACGGACAATTCGGAGAAGTCTTTCTTACAGGGAAGATTTCTCATATAAAAAATATACCTTCAGATACTGTTTTTACATTCAAAACAATTGCAGGAACTGCACTTATGAGGGAAATTATTTCCATGCCTGTTATATCGGATGGAAAGATAATGGCTCTTATTTCTATGGGGAACCTGTCAGAATTTTCAAAAGAGAGTCTGGAAATTATCAATTCCATATGGCCTGCTATAAATACAGGTTTTTCTGTATTAATGGCAAACGAAAATATAAAGAATATGTCTGAAGAATTAAAGGATAAAAACAGGGAACTTCAGTCTCAGGCAGAAGAACTTATGTCTCAATCAAAAGAACTGTACTGTCAGAATATGAAACTGGAAATGCAGAATCGTCAGATAGAAGAAGCAAACCGTGTAAAAAGTGAGTTTGTCTCCAATATGAGTCATGAATTGAGAACACCTCTCAATTCTGTTATAGGACTTTCCAGAGTTCTTATTATGCAGGCAAAGGGGAAACTCTCAGAAGAAGAGTTCAGTTATCTTGAAATCATACAGAGAAACGGGAAATCCCTTCTCTCACTGATAAATGATATTCTGGATCTGTCAAAAATAGAAGCAGGGAAAGTGGAATTGACTGTAAATTCCATTTCTGTAAAAGATATTGTGGAAAATATCTGTGAAAGTCTTGAAATACTTGCTTTTGAGAAAGGCGTTATTCTTAAAAGAGATTTTCCAGATAATCTTCCCCTTATTGAAAGTGATGAGCAGGCTCTTTATAAAATTCTCCAGAATATTATAGGTAATGCCATCAAATTTACCGACAAAGGATCTGTCGTTATTTCAGGAGAAAAGAAAGATGAAGAATTTTATATTCATATTACAGATACGGGCATCGGGATAGGGCAGAATGATCTTCCTTATATTTTCGATGAATTCAGACAGACAGACGGTACAATGGCAAGACGCTATGAAGGAACAGGCCTCGGACTGTCTATCGCATATAAAACTGTAAAATTACTGAAAGGCAATATTTATGTCGAAAGTACTCCCGGGAAAGGTTCTACCTTTACAGTCTTACTTCCACTTAAATGGGAAGAAGAAATAAAGAGTAAAGCTAATATTGCATATGATATTTCAAAGATTACACCTCACGGGAGCGGTGAAAAAATTCTTGTAGTAGACGATGACCCTTCTGTTGTTAAAAAGATTTCTTCCTATCTTACCGAAGAAGGTTATTCTGTAATTCCGGCTTTTTCCGGAAAAGAAGCTGTAGAATCCGCAGAAAAATTTCATCCCTTCGCAATTATTCTGGATCTTCTCATGCCTGAAATGGATGGTTTTGAAGTGCTGGAACATCTGAAAAAATCGGAAAAAACATGGGATATTCCCGTAATAATTGTATCTGTTTCAGAACAGCATCAGGCTGCCTGTGCTCTCGGAGCATCAGGTTATATCAGAAAGCCTGTTGCAAGAGAACTTCTTATGAAGGAAATTTACAGACTTGTAAAGTATCCGGTATCTGTTATGGTTGTTGATGATAATCCTGTAGATAGAAAACTTATAAGTGATATAATAGAAAAAGAATATATTAAAACCTGTCAGGCGGAAAGCGGCGAACAATGTCTTGAACTCATAGAACAGACATTGCCGGATATAATCATACTGGATTTAATGATGCCTGAAATGGATGGTTTTCTGGTTTTAGAAGCTATAAGGACCGGTGAAAGGACGGGATTTCTGCCGGTAATCGTTGTTACTGCAAAGGATCTTACAAAAGAAGAAAAAGCCATGTTACATACTTATGCTTCCTCTGTTATAATGAAAGATGAACTGCAATCGAAGACTTTATTGAAGGAAATAAAGAAGTGTCTTTCAGATATTTCGTACCGTAAAAAATTCGGGAAAGAGATTTTGATTGTAGAAGACAACAGTGGAGCAGTCATAGAAATAAAAACTGTTCTTGAAAAAGAAGGCTTCAATGTTTCTGTTGCAGCAGGAGGCAGAGCTGCTATTGATTATATAAAACACAGGATGCCGGACGGAATTATTCTGGATTTAATGATGCCTGATATGGACGGTTTTAAAGTACTTGATGAAATGAGAAATACATCTCATACTGCTTCAATCCCTGTACTTATTTTAACTGCAAAGGATTTAACACATGAGGATTTAAGGAAATTGAAAAGTAATAGAATTCAGCACTTAATAAGAAAAGGTGATATAAACAGAGAGGAATTACTTGAAAAGGTAAAATTGCTTGCAGAGGGACAGGGAATAAAAAAAATTATAGAGGCAGAAATAATTCCTGAAAAAATTTCTTCTCATAAACCCTGTATAATGCTTGTAGAAGATAATCCTGATAATACGATTACCATTAAAGCAATGTTAGGGAATAAATATAATCTGATTGAAGCTTCAAGCGGAGAAGAAGGTCTTTCAAAAGCACTTTCAGAAAAGCCGGATCTTATACTTATGGATATGGCATTACCCGGTATGGATGGTTTTACTGCAGTTAAGGAGTTGAGGAAAGATATGAAAAATATTCCTGTCATAGCCATTACTGCAATGGTCATGAAGGGAGACAGAAAAGCAATAATTGACGCAGGATGTAATGATTATATTTCCAAACCTGTAGAACAGGAAGACTTACTCGATAAGATAAAGAAATGGCTCTGTAAAGATTGCCGGTAAATCTGTGTTAATCAAAAACAGGTTCTTAATTGCGTATCTTAAAGGAGTTGGAGTGTAGTGGCCAAAATACTTATTATTGATGATAAAAAAGACAATCTTATTACTATTTCTGCCATGATAAAAAATCTGCTGCCTGGATATGATATAGTAACCGCTCTATCAGGAGAAGAAGGTATCAGAAAAGCCATGGAGGAAAATCCTGATACTATACTGCTTGATATTATAATGCCCGGCATGGATGGATTTGAAACCTGTTCCATACTGAAATCTTCACATGAAACAAAATATATTCCCATCATAGTTCTTACAGCCATAAGATCCGATAGTAAAATGAGGATAAGGGCCCTGGAAGTTGGAGCTGACGCTTTCCTTTGTAAGCCTGTTGATGACATGGAGCTTGTAGCACAGGTTAAGGCCATGAGCAGGATAAAGTATTCTGAAGATCTTTTAAGGAAAGAAAATGAATTGCTCGAGGAAAAGGTAAGAGAAAGAACAAAAGATTTAATTGCTTATGAAAAATTGCTGAATGAACAGCTCAGCTTTTTGCAGATACTTATTGATACAATCCCTGCTCCTGTTTTTTACAAAGATATAAACGGAGTTTATCTCGGTTCCAATCTGGCTTTTGAGAAATTTACGGGACTGAAAATAGAAAACATAAAAGGTAAACAGGTTTATGATATTTTCGCTCCGGATCTGGCTGATAAGTATAATGAAATGGACAGAATTTTATTGCGAAACGGCGGAGTTCAGGTCTATGAAGGTGAAGTTGTTTACGGAGATTCTTCGATACATGATGTGGTTTTTACCAAGACTGTTTTTAAAAAATCTGATGGTTCCACAGGAGGTATATTAGGTTTTATTCTGGATATTACAGACAGAAAGAAAGGTGAGGAAGAAAGAGAAAAACTGAAAAAACAGCTTTATCATGCAGAAAAAATGAATGCCATAGGTACCCTTGCCGGTGGTATTGCCCATGATTTTAATAATATACTGGGAGGTATTCTCGGGTATACGGAACTTGTCATGGACGGTATGGAAGAAAATAGCCAGTTACGGAGCCACTTGAAGCAGATTCTTAAAGCAGTAAACCGTGCAAAAGAACTGATAAAACAGATTCTTATCTTCAGCAGAGAAAACAGACAGATAGAAAAAAAGCCTGTAAATATAGTTATTGTAATAAAAGAGGCACTTAAACTTATGAGAGCAACGATTCCGTCTACGGTAGAAATAAAACAGAATATTCATACTAATTCCAGCATTGTCATAGCAGATATTACACAGATACATCAGGTTATAGTAAATCTCTGTACCAATGCTTCCCATGCAATGAAAGACAGAGGCGGACTTCTGGAAATAAGTCTGGAAAATATAGACATAAGAGAAGGCGAATTATTGGTTCAGGAATGCAAAGCCGGTTCTTATGTAAAGCTTTCTGTAAAAGATACAGGTTACGGCATGGACAGAATTACTATGGAACATATGTTCGAACCTTATTTTACCACTAAAAGTCAGAATGAAGGAACCGGTCTGGGCCTTTCCGTAGTCCATGGCATAGTTAAAAGTCATGGAGGATTTATAAAGGTTTACAGTGAACAGGATAGAGGTACCGTTTTTCATGTTTATTTCCCGAGAATAAAAACAGAGATACAGGAGCAGAAAGCAGATGAAAGACCTTCCTCTGGCGGTGAAGGAAATATTCTGTTTATTGATGATGAGGAAGGTCTTGCTTCTCTGGCAGAACAACTGCTCGGAAAACTTGGTTATAAAGTTATATCACATACAGACAGCATGAAAGCTCTTGCAATTTTTAGAGAAGATCCGCATAAGTTCGATCTTGTAATTACGGATCAAACTATGCCTAAAATGACAGGAATAGAACTCGCACGGACCATTACATCTATCCGTCCCGACATACCTGTAATCCTCTGCACAGGTTTCAGCGAATATTTGAATGAACCGAAGGTTATGTTATCAGGTATAAAAAAAATTATTTTAAAACCCTTTGTTAGAAAAGAAATGGCGGAGGCAATCAGATATGTATTACAGAAAAATCCTGATAGCAGATGATGATACAACTATTTTAAAATTATATACGAGTGTATTGACAAGGAAAACTTCTGTCTTAGAGAAAGATTTTATCCTGGAAACCTTTGAGAACGGCAGAGCTTTACTGGAACACTTTAAAATCGAATGGAACAGTGGAAACAGAATACCTCTCTGTATACTCGATATGAATATGCCCGGCATGGATGGTCTGGAAACTGCCCGGGAAATAAGGAATATTGACAGCAATGTTATTATAATTATTGTTACTGCTTATGCTACCACATCTCTTGCAACACTGAAAGAAAGCCTCAAACAAAATATTTATTACATAAGAAAACCATTTAATAAAGAAGAAATTTATTGCCTTACAGATTCCCTGGTTAAAGGATGGAATAAAAATTTTGAAGTCTCTAAATATAAAGATCAGCTTGAAGAACTTGTAGTTAAACGTACTCATGAGCTTAAAACTGTTATTAAAAAACTTGAGGAAGAAATTACCAACAGAATTCATATAGAGAATTCACTTCGTGAAAGTGAAGAGAGATACAGGCATATTAGTAATACTATTACAGATTATATCTATACTGTACATTTACATAATAATAATCCTGTAAAAACAATCCACAGCCCTGCATGTGTTGCTATTACGGGTTACAGAACCGAGGAATTTAATCTCAATCCATATCTGTGGTTACAGATGGTACCGGAAGAGGATAGAAAGATTGTAAAAGATTATGCCGTACAGATTTTATCCGGTGGAAATGTAAAACCGGTAGAACATCGTATAATACATAGAGACGGCTCTGTAAGATGGATAAGAAATACACCTGTCCTTCATTATGATAAACTGGGTAAACTCCTTTCTTATGACGGACTTGTTCAGGATATTACAGAGAGAAAACAGGCGGAAGAAGCTCTCCATGACAGAATTGCCATGGAAGAACTGGCAACAATTATTTCAAGTTATTTTATAAATCTTCCTTTCCCTCAACTTGACAGAGAAATAATCTGTGCCCTTCAGTCCATAGGAGAATTTGTGGGAGTTGATCGATGTTTTATAAGCCTTTATTCAAGTGATTACAAAAAACTTGAACTTATATATGAATGGTGTAACAATGATGTAAAACCGGGTGCAAATATGGTGTTTCTCGAACCGATATTCAGTGATACGGAAAAACTTAAAAAGTTTGATCATCTTTATATATCTTCTGTTCTGGCTTTTGACGGGGAAACTGGCATGGAAAAAGCATTGCTTCAATCTTCCGGTATAAAATCCGTACTTACTATTCCTCTCAGGTTCAGTAATAGTCAGACCGGCTGTTTCGGCCTTTATTCTGAAAAAAGTGAAAAAATATGGAAAGAAGAAGACATAAAGCTTTTGAAAATGGTGGGAGAAATTTTTGTCCATGCCCTGGAAAGGAAACAGGCAGAAGAGGAGCTTAAGAAATATAGAGAGCGCCTCGAATATCTCGTAGCAGAACGTACGGCAGCACTTACGAAAGCAACGGACCAACTGATAAGAAGTGAACGTCTTGCTGCCACAGGCCAGCTGGCTGCTTCAATTGCCCACGAAATAAATTCGCCTCTTCAGGCAATAACGGTTTTATTGAGTAATCTCAAACATAAATATAAAGATGATGATTATCTCTCAGATAATATTGAGATCCTGAGAGACGCTTTTGCAAGTATCAGAGACACAGTTAAAAATCTTCTCGATCTCAATCGTCCCGGAAAGGAGAAAAAACAGCCGGTAAATATAAATGAAATTATAGAAAATACAATTTCACTTTTGAAAAGTTATTTAAAGAAAAATTTTGTAAAAATTGCCCTTAATCTATCGGAAAAAATGCCTGTTATTATAGGTTCCCCCCAGCAATTAGGACAGGTTTTTGTAAATCTCATCAATAATGCTATAGATGCAATGAGCATTTCATCGAATAAAAATAAAATATTCATAGAAACAGATTTTGAAAAAAAGCATGTTATAATTAAAATCAGGGATACCGGTCCCGGCATAAATGAAGAGGAATTGAAGAAGATTTTTGATCCCTTTTATACAAGAAAAAAAGTAATGGGTATGGGTGTGGGGCTCACTATATGTCATGGTATTATTGAAGAACATAAAGGTACTATAGAGGCAAGAAATGCTAAAGGTGGAGGAGCGGAATTTGTTATAACCCTGCCAATCAAGCAGAAGGAATACGGAAATAACAAAAAGGAGAATTACCATGAATAAATACAATATACTGTTAGTTGATGATGATCGGCTGATTTTAAAAGCTATGGCTTTATCAATTAAGAACAAAGGATACAGTGTTATTACTGCAAACAGCGGCGAAGAAGGTATTAACATTTTATCAAAAGAGCATATAGATTTAGTCATTACTGACCTCGTTATGGAACAGGCAGGAGGCCTTGACGTTCTCAGGAAAGCAAAAGAAATTGACAGTGAAATTATGGTTATCATACTGACCGGTTACGGAGATATTACATCTGCCATAGAAGCACTCAGATTTGATGCAGATGATTACCTGTTGAAACCATGTGAAGATGAGGAAATTTATTTTAAGATAGCAGGTTTACTTGAGAAACAGGCTCTCAGAAGAAAAATAAAAATCTATGAGAAAATATTACCTGTATGCAGTGTATGTAAACAAATAAGAGATGATACAGGAAAAGTTCATGGAAGCGGTGACTGGATGACACTGGAAAAATATGTCTGTAAAAAATCCGGTATGGAATTATCCCATACATATTGCCCTGTATGTAAACAGAAAGTGCTTGAAGAAATGGAAAGAGATTTTGGTGAATCTTGAAAAGTGAAAAGTGAAAAGTGAAAGATAAACATTACGTTGTATATATAATAACCTGGTCACTGGTCACTGGTCACTGGTCACTGTCCTGAGTTCTTTTTTCAATCCTTCAAGTATAAACAGTGTGGCAGTTTTATTCAGATAATTCTCAGGATAAGGACTTGTAGATGAATAAATACACTTGAGGCATCCGTTTTCACATTTACATCTCATTACCAGATCAAAAGCCTGATTTATAATAAGGGGAAATAATCTGGCTCCTTTTAAAGCATATCCTGTGCCTCCCGGATATGTGTCATATATGAATACGGTCGGTTTGCCTGTTGCAGGATGAAAAGGATTTACTGCAGTTCCAATATCGCCTGTCTCACATAGATTAAATACAGGGATAATAAAGGAGATAATATGACCTGTACCGTAAAGTCCTCCGCTTATTTCAAGACCTGCATTCCTGAGAGTTTTCTGTATGGAGTCTGACAGGGTAAACCAGAAACCGGTCGTTTCCATGACAGAGCCTTCAATATTGAGAGGTACTGTTTTTAAATACTTACCTGTAATTAATTCTATCTGTCTGTATGATGTACATTTTTCTTTAATCTTAATTTTTCCGCAATAAATTTCTTTAAATATACTTTCTTTAACAGGAAATACTTGAACTTCTGTTATAATCTGCGGTTTTGTATAATATCCTGCTTCATCTCCCACTACATAGATTTTTTTCTTCTTATCATCAAGTTCCAGAACCCTGAAGGTTTCACCCTGATGTATATATATGGCATGGGAATGAAAATAAAAATGTACATTTCTTTTATATATGTATCCGAGTGTATTATATGGAGGGGAATTATTCACTATTTCATAGTTTTCATTGGAAGAAGAACGTAAATGAAGGTCCTCTGCAGGATAATAGTTATCTATATTCCAGTGAAACTTATGGTCTTTATAAAATAAATAGTTTTTCTCACTGTATGCCCTGATAAAAGGTAAGAGAGAACTGCCGAAATAATATTCGTCATCCTCTGAAAGTGGCAGTTCGTATGATGCACATCTCAGATGACCGTCTATTATATAAGGATTATCAGTATCTATAGTACATGTTTCATAGTTTGAATTGAAGAAATCATTTCCGTGATGGAGATAATACTGATCGCGAGGAGAATTGGATGAAATTATTACTACTATTGACGAACCTGTTCTTCTTCCAACTCTTCCTGCTTCCTGCCATGCACTCATAATACTTCCCGGAAAACCAACTATGACACAGGCATCAAGGGAACCTATATCTACTCCGACCTCCAGTGCACTAGTAGTTACTACTCCGAGAATTTCTCCTGATATAAGTTTCCTCTCTATTCTTCTTCTTAGTTCAGGCACATATCCTGCTCTGTAGGAAGTAATTCTGTCTACAAGAGAAGAATGACTGCCTGAAAGCAAATCCTGTGTGGTTTTCATTATTATTTCAGCCTGAACCCTTGTCCTGGTAAATACTATTGTCCTTACATTTGATGATATGAGATGGTACAGGAGAAGGCTTGCTTCCGTATTTATACTTCTCCCCGGCCCTTCTTCCTGGGCCGGTTCCCAGAAGAGAAAGGTTTTTTCTCCGGAAGGAGCACCGCTTTCTCCTATAAGTTCAAAATCCAGAAGGGTAAGTTCTTTTGCAAGTTCAACAGGATTGGCTATTGTAGCGGAAGAACATATAAATTGCGGATTACTGCCGTAATGGTGGCAAATTCTTCTGAAACGCCTTAAGAGGTGAGCAATATTTGAGCCGAATATACCCCTGTATGTATGCAATTCATCGAGTACAACAAATTTAAGATTTTGAAAAAAGTGTTTCCATTTTTCATGATTTGGTAAAATGCCAATATGCACCATGTCAGGTGTAGTAATGATAATACCGGCATTTTTTCTGAGTTTTCTCCTTGTTTCCTCATGTGTATCACCGTCATATATGCCGTAATTAAAATCTCCGTAATAGAAAGCATAGTTGTATTTTTCAAGCCTTGCAGCCTGATTCTGCGCCAGAGCTTTTGAGGGAAATATATAAAGGGCTTTATTGGATGTGTTACCCATGATAGATTCAATCACAGGGAGGTTATAACAGAGAGATTTTCCGCTTGCAGTTCTGGTAGATATAACTATATGTTTTCCTTCTCTTATGGCATTTATAGCATCTACCTGGTGGCTATAAAAACGGGTAAGATTTCCTTTCTTCAATATTTCTTCCAGTCTCCAGTGAATCGGACTTTTCAGTTCACCATAAACCGGTTCTACGGCAGGAAGATTTTTTTGAAATACTATTCCTTTTTCTTCCCCTATTTCCTGAAAAAAACTCATTAGTAAATCGTGGTAGAACATATATGGTTACCTGCTTTGTAAATCGTGACGCGTGACGCGTGACGCGAGTGGAAATGGCATGTGCTATACATCATGAAGAATATTCTCTACAAATTTCAATGCTTCTTCTCTTGTCTTAATGTTTCCTTCAACCTGCTGCTCTTCTATCTTATAAAGTATTTTTTTAAAATCCGGCCCCGGTTTCAGATTAAATAATTCAATCAAATCATGTCCTTTTATCAGACGGGGACTTTCCCATAAAGGTTTTATCTTATTATAATAAATGTCCAATATATGAGTGACTTCCTCTTTCGAGACTATTCCTGCAGAAAGTGCTGTGAAAAGTATAGCTATACCGTCATTACCTGTTTTACGAAAAAAATCCAGAATAAAGATATTACCGGTTTTATCTTTTTCCTGAACTAGATCCCTGTAATATGTGACAAGTCTGGTTGTAGTATCTGTCTTATAATTGCTCATTTTAAGATTACGGCACATAGCTTCTATCACATTATATTTTCCCTGTAGTAATAACCCGAATTTTGTCATGGATTTTCTGGATGGGCCTGTCATATAAATGTTTATCTCTTCTGAATATTTCGGAAACATATGTATAAATTCTCCTGAAAGTAGTTTCTCCAATTTTTCATATATATGCCAGTCCTGATGTGCTACTTCCGGTATTATAGCCATAAATAATCCGCTGTCATACATCTGTTTCACATATTTAGAACTTTGATCGGAATCAAGCATTTTAAAAAGCTCTGTTTCGATTCTTTCCCGTGAAACTCTTATTATTTTTTCTTTATGACTTTCTATAAGCTCAATTGTATCAGGAGAAATATTAAAATTTAGTTTTGATGCAAACCGGAATGCTCTGACCATTCTCAGAGGGTCGTCTGTTAATGAGTTCTCTGAAACCACTTTTATAATCTTATTTTCGATATCATCTATGCCGCCCGATGGATCTATAAAATTACATTTATGACCGGAAAAGCAATCATTAAACGATATGGCTATGGAGTTTATAGTAAAATCTCTTTTATATATGTCATCGATTATATTATTTCCTCTTGTTTGAGAGAAATCCATTACAAGTTCGCTATCTCTGTCTTTTTTTATTACAACCCTTCCTGTTTCCTCTTCCTCGTCAAGCATTACAAAAGAACCGCCTGTTCTTCTTGAGAATTTCCTGGCAAGTTTAAGAGCCATATCAGATGTAAAATCCATGTCAGTATTTTTATCAACTCTGCCAGTCAGGTAATCCCTTACTATTCCTCCAACTATATACACTTTACTGTTAAGTTCTTTTGCGAGGAGGAAAAGTTCTCTGTAAAGAGGATCATTCAGAATAGTTTTTCGTAAATTCTCTAAATCTATATTCAATTAATCTCCTTTTTATAGTTTCTGGTAACTGGTAACTGGTCACTGGTCACTGGTAACTGGTCACTGGTCACTGGTAACTGGTAACTGGTAACTGGTCACTGGTCACTGGTCACTGGTCACTGATGCTGATGCTTTTTCTTTATGATTTTTTATTTCCATATTTTTGGGAGCCAGTTTCAGCGCTTTATCAAAATATTCAAGAGCTTCTTTATATTTGCCGAGAGCCAGTAAAATCTCCCCTTTTGTGTCCCATGCAGCATAATTATCAGGTGTCAATTTTATAGCTTTTTCAACGCAGTCAAGAGCTTCTTTGTAATTTTTCAGTTTGTAGAGACTATTTGCTTTGTTATTCCAGGCATAACTGTATCCGCGATCAATCTCCAGTACTTTGTCGTAACATTTTATAGCATCTTTATATTGCTTTTCTTCATAGAGAGCAACCCCTCTGTTGAACCAGGCAATAAGGTAATTGGCATCGATCTTTATCGCTTTATCATAACATTTTATGGCTTCTCTGTATTTTTTTTGTTCTGACAGAGAATCACCTTTATATATCCACGCGTTACCGTATTCTGGATTAATCTCCAGGGCTTTATCATAACATTTAATAGCTTCCGTGTATTTTCCCTGACCAAAAAAAGCATTGCCTTTATTAAACCAGGCATAAAGGTATGATGGTTCAATCTTCAAAGCTTTATCGTAACATTCAATAGCCTCTTTGTATTTCTTTCTTTTTGCCAGAACAAGGCCTTTATTATACCAGGGGGCACTGTACATAGGGTCAATTCTTAAAGCTTTCTCATAACACTCCAGTGCGTCTTCATAGTTTCCTTCATATTCCATAGTAAGTCCTTTTGAAAACCAGATTTTACTGTAATTAGGGTCAAGTTCCAGTGCCCTGTCATAACATTCCAGTGCTTCTTTATATTTACCGAGTTTATGCAGAGCATTTCCCCTGTCAAACCAGGCATAGGTATATTTACTGTCCATCTGAATAGCTTTATCGAAGCATTTGACTGCATCTTCGTTTTTTCCTGTGTCAAATAATGTTTTCCCTTTGCTATACCAGACTTCGGCAGAAGGAGACAGCTCTATGGCTTTATCAAAACACTCTATTGCTTCTTCATTTTTTCCCAGTTTGTAAAGGTGAACACCTTTACTGTACCAGCCATCTGAATATTTCAGATCTATTTCAAGAGCTTTATTGTCACATTCTATTGCTTCTTCATATTTTCCCAGTTTAAATAAAATATTTCCTTTATTTATAAGACCGTGAATATATGACGGATCTATTTCCAGAGCTTTATCATAGCACTTGATGGCTTCTTCATATTTTTTCTGAATATATAAACTGTTACCTTTATTTTCCCATGCTTCCAGATATTTACTGTCTCCCTTCAATGCTTTATCATAGCACTTTATAGCTTCTTCGTATTTGCCTTCATAATACAATCCCATTCCTTTGCCATTCAGGGCATAGGCAGATTCCGGCTCAAGCTCTATGGCTTTATCAAAACATTTTATACCTTCATCATATTTGTTTTTATCATAAAGGGCATATCCTTTGTTAACCAGTGGAACTATATATTTCGGGTCAAGTTCTATAGCTTTATCGTAACATCTAATTGCTTCTTCATAGATTTTTATTTGCTTCAGAGCATTTCCCCTGTTAACCAGTGCAGGAATATATTTCGGATCAAAGTCGAGAGCTTTATTGTAATATTTTATTGCTTCTCCATATTGTTTTTTTTCGCTCAAAGCCAGACCTCTGTTATTCAATATATAAGGCAGAGATTTCCAGACAAGAATAGATAAAAGTGTCGCTGCGATTATAGCAATCAGAAATGTACCATATTTTTTTCCGGAACTATAATGTTTTTCTGTAATTTTTTTAGCTGAAAGTCCATGTTGTTTGCCGAACAAATTTTCCAGTTCAGATTTCATCTCTTTAGCACTCGTATAACGATCTTTAGCTTCCCTGGACAGAGCTTTCATAACAATAGCTTCAAGGTTTGCCGGCACAGACGGTTTTAAGTCTCTTACAGGTTTAAATGAAAGAGGAGCCTGGGGACTGGCACCTGTAAGAAGACAGTGCATGGTTGCGCCGAGAGAGTAAATATCGCTTCTCGGTTCAGGTTTACCCTGAAAAACCTCTTCCGGTGCAAAAGCAGGTGTGCCTATTACTGTCATTGTGCTCTCACTGCCCGGTGTTACCGGTCTTGCTATTCCGAAATCTATGAGTATTATTTTTTCATCTTTACGAACCATAATATTACCCGGTTTTAAATCGCGATATACAATCGGTGGTGATTGATTGTGGAGATAATCCAGTGCATCCAGTATTTCTATAGACCATTTTATTACTATATCTTCGGGTATACCGCCTTCCCTGTAAGAATTTATAACTGTTTCCAGGTCTTTACCTTCAATATAATCCATTACAAGATAGTAACGGCCCCCTTCCACAAAATAATCTTTTACTACAGGGAGATTGTGATGCCTCAGATGATAAAGGATTTTCGCCTCTTTTCTGAAACTATCGACCATATACTGGTTTTCTTCAGTGGAAACTGCAGGTGTTAACATTTCCTTTACTGCGCAGATACTCATTTCAAATCTATGATCAACAGCTTCGTAAACTGCTCCCATACCACCACTCTTGATTTTACCTTTTATTTCATAACGTTTATCAAGCATGGTGCCGATTTTTAAACCATCATAGGGATTGACTGTTTCTCTTCCACAGTTTTTACATAGTCTTTCATTATCGTTATTTTCATGACCGCATTTGTTACAGTATATTGGCAATGTTTTACACCTCAGGGGCGTGATGCGTGACGCGTGACGCGTGACGCGTGACGGGTGGAGGCTATCCACACACTCAATACTCACTATTCACTGTTTACGCTAAAAGTCCTGCTATGTGAATAATTCTATAGAAAAAAGAGGATTTTTTTGAAAAGTGTGAAATTTTATAGTTATAATTAGTTTAATAGCTGATAATTTCGTAATGCGTAAAGCGTGATGCGAAGTGGTAATAACCCATTACGCATTACGCATTACGCATCACGAATTATTAAAATACAATAAAGATTCCCCGCGTCACGCGTCACGCGTCACGCGTCACGAATATGAGGTTGCCCTATGCTTTTGGGACTTAAAACTGACATAGGTTCTGGAAACAGAGAAAAAGGTAATGAAGATAATCTTATCGCTCTTAATCTTCATATAGATAAAGGGCCAAACTGTGGGGAATATCATATTCTGCTCCTTGCCGATGGTATGGGAGGACTCGATAAGGGTGAAATGGCCAGTGCCCTTACTATCAGAGGAATTACAAAGCATTTGATTAACAGACTCGTAACTGAAAAAGGAATATTCCCCTCTGCGGAAGAAGCTGTTGAGCCGGAAATACTGTTAAAAGAAGCTATAGAAATGTCAAATCTCCTTGTCTATAATGCAGGTAAAAGAGACAAATGGGCAGGTGAGATGGGGTCAACTGTAGTTGCAGCGTTAATAAAAAATGGTAAACTTTTTATAGCTCATGTAGGTGATAGCAGAGCTTATTTGATTAGAAAAGACAGAATAGAAAAACTTACTACAGATCATTCTCTTGTACAGGCTCTTTATGAAAGTCATTTAATTAATACATCTCAGTTTTACAGCCATCCTCAAAAAAACGTTATAACCAGAGCAATAGGATTTGCTCCGAAAGTAGAAATTGAAATAAACGAAAAAAGAAAAGGTAAGCCTGTTACACTTCAGGAAAATGATTTTATACTGCTCTGCAGTGACGGATTGTCAAATGTTCTGGAAGAAGAAACAGATATACTGGGAACTGTGAAAAAACATAATAATAACCTGCAACTAATAGTGAGTGAACTGATAGAACTGGCAAATTTAAGAGAAACAGATGATAACGCTACAATAATATGTGCTTCCATAGAGGCAAAGGATCTGGATTTTTCCCGTAACATACCGGCTTGGGTGAAAAAATCTGTTCCTAAAAAGGCAAAACAGACAAAAGTCCCTACTGTAACACTGTCACCGCCTGTAATTCTCTGCCATTATTGTGGCCATAAAAATTTCCTGGGTGATCTGAACTGTTCTTCGTGCGGAAAATCTCAGACATTCATCGTAAGAAAACCTGAAATAATAATTATTGATGGCCCTGATAAAGGCAAAAGCCTTGTAATGGAACATGATGAAATATATATAGGAAGAGAAGAAGATTGTAATGATCTGGTCATACATGAATCTCATGGAAGAGAGTTTATCTCCAGAAAACATTTGAAAATATTTAAATTCTGTGAAGAATACTGGATTGAAGATCTTATGAGCTCAAATGGTACAAAGATAAGAGGACAGCAGATACGTGGAAAAAAACTTAAACTTATGGATAGAGATTTGATTGTTCTGGGGATGAACACACTGGAATTCAGACTGTAAATGAAATTATCTGTCACACGTCATGCACCACGTGTCTCTGGATAAAGATTATCTGCCACGCGTCACGGGTCACGCGTCACGCGTTACGAATTACGAAAGGATAATTCATATGAAAGAAATACTTAACAAAATAAAAGGTTATTTTAATTTTACACAGAGCCTTGTTATTACATATATAATTTATGCATTAAAAACTCTCCTCCTGATTATGATATTCGGGATAGGTGTGGAATCTGTCATGGACGGGTGGTTCTATAGCAGTTATTTTTCCTGGAAGGCCGGTATTACAGCGGCAACTGCAATTATGATAATTGTTATATTCATCCTCTGGAAAGCTACTAATTTTGCAGAAAAATGGACAATAGCAATTACATTTCCAATAGTATTTTTAATAATAGGAACTATTATTTACGGAGTAGACAATGAAGGCGGACCTTTTATATTCAGACAGGGCAACCCGAGGCTTATAAGCATACTATTTATATTTATAGCTCTTGCTGACACTATAATGATTACGGCAACATATAAAATAAATGGTATAATTAAAATGTTAATATTAATCATGTTGATTCTTACCGTGGCAGGTTTTTCCATACCTATATTTCTTGGACAGAATCTTCAACAGGCCCTTCAGGGACAGGCCTCTTCTTTGCTGGGTTCACTGCCTTTTTTTCTCAGGCCTACTTTTCTCGGATTATTTTTATTTTTTCCGTTTGTAATATTTATTATTATATGGCAAATAGTAAAGACTGCTAAAGCATCAGACGAAGAGAAGTTAAACAGAATAAGCACTGTATATCCTCTTATACCTTCATTACTATTGCTTATAGTAGGAGTCAGGACTTTGATCTTCAGTGCTCCTGTGGAAAAGATATTTTCTCCTGAAGAATTTGAAGGTAAAAGAGGTAGAGCCAATATAGCATGTCATGCCCAGGGGGGGCATATAGTAAGTTTTTCAAGCCAGAAAAATTTTTATGATAATGCTGTGTTTAATTTATTGGATGGGGATATATGGAACAAAAACTGGCAATCAGCCGACAGTGCTCCTTTCCCTCATGAAATTATTATAGCTCTTCCTGCTTCCAATATACATAAAATAGATCAGGTAATAATCTATAATTCACCCCAGAATGATACTTCGGCAGTAAAAGATGTGGAAATTTGTATATCTCCTGATAAATCTGATAAATTTACTTCTATGGGGACATTACGGTGTAAACAAACTTCTGCACCGCAGGTGATGAAATTTAAAAAAGAACTATCAGTAAAATTTGTCAAAATTAGAATAATCTCAAACTGGGGCAATTCTACGTCAACATCAATGAAAGAAGTTGAAATATCAGGCTCTGAAACTCAATCTCTTGAAATTAATCCTCTTAAAGGGAATTTAATGAGCGAAAAATCAGGTGTAAGGCCTGTAAGTTATGCAAAAAATAAAGAGATAATAGAAAACCTTCCTTTCAGAGAAAAAAATTCTAATATAGACTCAACGGTTGCTTTTCAGATTAATCCGGAAAACCTGCCCGTAGAAATAACCTTTAATTTACCTGAAAGTAAAACTTATATTGTCGATAATTTAAGATTACACTTTTTTCCATCCGAAAATAAACCGGGGGCAAATATGACAGAGGTAAGAGAGTTTGAAATATTACTTTCCCCTGACAGCCCTGTAGATGGTTTTATCTCAATGGGCCGTTACCTTTGCTCGGCAGGTAAGACAGAACAAAGTTTTTCATTTTTACCGCAAAAAGCAAAATATATAAAGATAAAATTTATCTCAGGCATAGATAAAGATAAAACGGTTGTCATTCAGGATCTGGAATTATACCAGCCATTAGTAAAACGTAATGAAGTACAGGAAGAAGAAAAATATCAATCAGGACTTAAAGGTTTTTATTTTTTAGATAAGAATTGCAGAGACTTTTTCCGGGAGAAAGTAGATTTTAATATAGATTTTAACTGGGGTATAAAGAGTCCGATTACAGGTATGGGCAGTAAAAACTACTGTATATACTGGGAAGGTAAACTCTATGTTCCGGAAAACGGATACTATGAAATAGGTGTAAAAGCAGTCAACGGTTTTCAATTATATATAGATAATCAATGTTTAATTCAGAAATGGAACGGAGTAGATTCCACGATGGAACAGTGGATAACAAATAAATTCAGACTTGTAAAAGGTGGTTACAATATAAAATTAAACTACTATCATAAACAGGGTGATCAGGGGCTTGTAACACTTGCCTGGAAAAAACCCGGTGACACTGATTTACAGGTGATAGATAGAAAATACCTGGGTCATAAAATAACGGAAGGAAAAGAAATAAAAACGCCAAGGCAGGCAGTTCAGCTTGGTCTGGACTGGCTTGGAGAGAATATGTTAGAATGGCAGGATAAAAATAAATGTTATTCCTGTCATGCCCAGCCTCATGTAATTATTGGATTTGCTGCAGGGGATAAAAATGACTATAAATATAATATGAAAGCAACTATGTCTGTAATGGATCTATTGAAAAGCGGCATAAATAAAGATGGATCCCTGGCATTCCCTCAGGCAGAATCACTTACTGCTCTCCAGTTTGTTGCTATTGCTATGGCAAATTATAATAAATATATGGGTGATGAAGGGTTAGACGAACTTATGAGAATTTCTAATTTCCTTGTGGCAAAACAAATGCCTGCAGGAAACTGGAAAAATGATAATTCGGAACCACCGGTACAGCAGGGAGATATAATGTGCACTACAAATGCACTTCTGACACTACTTCAGATCTTTAAAAAGACAGGAGATGAAACTGTCAGCCCGAGTATACAGAAAGCGAGTGCATGGATTGAAAAAGCAGTTCCTGTTACGACACAGGATATGGCTTTTCAGATTATAGGTTTATCTTCCTACCCTTCTCCTGATTCAAAACGAATTATAGATAATGATATAAAGAAACTTTATACCATGCAAAATGAAGACGGAGGATGGGGTGAATTAGAAGACTCAAAGAGCAACTGCTTCTCGACAGGAGAGGTGTTATATGCTCTAAAACTGTCAGGTGTAAAGTTATCCAATACGAATTTCTCTAAAGGTATTAAATATTTAACAGAGAATCAAAATGTATTTGGCTCATGGCCATCAGAGAATACACAGTCCAGGCGCCCTTCCGAAATAGGTCCTACCGTATGGGCAATTATGGCCCTGGCCAATACTTACGAGTCTCTTATCATAAGTATAATAAATCCTGAAAATGACCAGACTTTTGCACCTAAAGATGTGGAAGAAACCTATCCTATAGAAACAAAAATTTATAGTTCTTCTAATTCAAAAATCAAGGAGGTAGAATTTTTTATAGATGATAAATCTATTGGTATAGTAGAGAATTCACCTTATAAATTAAACTGGAAACCAATGAGTTATTCCGGCGGAAAACATAATATAATGGTCATAGCACGTGATACTGAAGGTAAAGAATCTTCTGATATAAAATCAATATTCCTGGATAAAGCATTGAAGATAGAATTTGTAAATCCTCAGGAAGGTAATATTTCTAAACCGCAGATAAAGATAGAAGTAAAAATAGAAAATAAGATTAATTCTCCTGTCACAAAAGTGGCATATTATCTGGATGATAAGTTAATACAGGAGGCGACTAAAGAACCGTATGATATTACATGGAATACGATTGGTGTCACTAACGGACGTCATGTGTTAAAAGCCAGAGTATTTAATAAACTTGGAGATACTTCTACATCAGAAAAAAGTGTTATGGTAGATAGAAAGCTTGAAATAACACTGAAAAAACCATTACAGGGTGAGATTGTGAATGATAAATTAGAGTTTTCTTCAAATATATTAAATAGTTCCGGTTCTCCTGTTACAAGAGTGGATTATTATCTTGGTGAAAAACTACTGGGTTATTCAAAAGACGGAAAATATTATAATTATACGTGGCCTGTTAAAGGTGTTAAAGATGGAGATTATACCATAAAAGCCGTAGTACACAATGAACTCGGGGAAAGCGCTTCTGTAGAGAGTAATATCTCTATTGCTATTTCTTTACAAATATTTCTTCAGAATATTCGTGCCGGTGATATAGTTACAGGAAAAAAAGAGCTTAACTGTAAAATAATTAACAAGTCAAGGGTACCTATTTCTGATATTATATATTATCTGGATGAAAAGATTATAGGTAAATCCGTTAAACCACCTTATAAAATTGTCTGGGATACAAATGAATATGCCAGCGGAGATTATACCCTGAAGGTTGTTGCAAACTCCAGAACAGGTGCAAAATCACATTCTCAGATAAAGATAAAGTTAGAACATCCGATTATAAATTCTTTTTATGCTACCATATTGAATGAAGAAGGAAAATATGTACCAAAGATGCAGAAAGATAATTTTATAGTTGAAGAGAACGGCATTCAGCAGAATTCCTTTAATGTGAATATATGTAATGACAGCACGCCGACTTCTTATGGTGTTATGATAGATACAGGGCAGAAAATGAGAGATTATTTCCCGGAACTTACACCATCAATACAGAAATTCCTTGATTCTATAAAACGTGGCAGTGATTCATCTGTTGTTGCATTTTCAGATTCTGTAGTAAAAAAGACGGAGCTTTCACGTGATAAAAAAGATGTCCGGAAAATATTATCTGCTGTTAAAGACTCACGAGGCTCTGCCATATATGACTCAACAATGGAAACTATAAGGATATTAAAGAAATCTGAGAAAAGAAAAGTTGTAATATTATTTACGGCAAATGTAGATGAGAATGTCGAAGGAACCGGGCCGGCCAGTAAATATAAACTTGAAGATGTATTAAGAGAAGCAAGTAATAATAATTGCCTGATATATATTGTTGCCATAGGCCCATGGGCAGATCAATATCTCCTTATAGATCTCTGTGACGGTACAGGTGGTAGATTTTATGCTGCTCCGGACACTAAAAGTATTTACGATTTAATGAAGAGCATAGCCTTTGATCTGACCTATATGTATAATATAACATATAAATCCTTAAATCTGACGAGAGATGGTAAATGGAGAGATGTAAAAGTCACTATTAAAGATCAGCCGGCTTATATAATAAATTTCCGTAAAGGTTATTACGGCCCAAGATATTGAAGTCAGGAGGAATGGGAGCCTTCCTTTAATGCCGAGACAGGTAAGTTCTTACCCATTTAAAATTTAATGCCATGCGAGCAATTTGCTTAAAGTTGAGTGTTGAGAGTTGATGGTTGAAAACTTTAAACTATCGGCTCTCAACTCTCAACTATTTTATCCGGAGTGGTAATTAGATTATTAAAATGGTAAGCCCGGTACATCAGGCCTGGGTATCTTTTGAATAAAGTAATTTTTTATTTTATTTCTCACCCTTCCTTTTATTTCATCGGGCCTCATGTCTATCAGATTAATATATTCATCCATGTGATGGAGTTCCCTGTCAGGAGTAACAAATACCGATGTGTTTGCCCCTATGGTATTTAATATCCTTTTTCTGTCTTCTGAAGATAATTCTACCTTTCCTTCGTGAACACTCACTACAGTAATGGTTTTTTCTATATCTTCTTCCCGGACTTTTTCTCTATCCTCTTCTTTTCCCTTATAATCTTCATCAACATAAACATTCATCTGGAACTGTGTACCTCTTACACTTGCCACAGATGTAGGTGCTTCAACTTCATAATCCTGTTCTTTGCCGGTAATTTTATTCACAAAAACTGAAATAGTTCCAAGAATAATTTTAAAAATAGAATGATTTTTATTATCTTCTGTTACAAGGGTTTTGATCTGAAATGTTGTATTTGCCTGTATATGAATAAGGCTTCCATCAGAGAATTCCAGGTGGGCCAGAGATTCGTCACCTGTCTGTATAATATCTCCCGAACCTGTTATTTCACTCTTTCCATTCTGAACATGTATAACCTGTCCGTTCCTCTCAAGTTTCACAGAACCTTTATCATTGAATAGATTACCTTTTAAAGTTTCTGCTCCGTAAGAAAAATTTATTAAAGACAGGAAAAGAAATAAAGAAATAGATATAATCGATTTGAACATGATAATCACCCTTTCTTTTTTATTACTGAAACAGATATATTTATATAGTGTATTTTAGAACGTATTAGAATTTGGTCGTGACGCATCACGCGTTTAATACCTGCCCATCATGGATTACACATTACAAGGTTATTAACTATATTATATATTACAGAAAATATGCCATAAAAGCAATATAATCTATTTTATAATTGTATATTATGTTATAATTTATAGTGTATTTCATAACTTATTAGAATTTAAGTGGTCGTGACGGGTGATGCGTTATGCGTCACGGCTTTAATACCTTCGCATTACGCATTACGAGGTTATTAATTATGGATATGTTAAGTAATGATAATCTTAATTTATTTAAAGAACTTGTAACTCTTACCTATGGTACAAAAGAAGACATAGATAAGAGATCAAAAGAGAAAAGGTTATATTCTATAATCATAATAAAACCTGTAGAGCAGATAAACGATACTATTATAGAACATTATTCTATGGAACTTAAAGGAATAGGCATATACAATTCTACATGGGACGAAACACTCTGGGCCTTCAGAGCTACCGTAATCGGTACAGATATACAAAAAATAAAAGAAAAAGGCTTTATTGTTCTCCTGGACAGAAAAATAGAAATTTTTTCTCTTTCGTCACCACCATAATATACTCTTAAATACAAGTCCTACGAATCTCAGGGGATCTTTTATAGGATCCATCTTACTTTTCTCGTCTCCATAGATTGTTTTCACAGGAACTGCCCCTATTTTATATCCTCTTCTTCCTGCCCTTATAAGAAGTTCACTTTCCAGATTAAATCTGTTAGAAATAAGAGACATATTCTTTAAAACCTTTTGTTTTATGACTCTGTACCCTGATTGACTATCCTTTATCCATGTAAAAGCAAGAATACTTACAATCAGAGAACAACTGAAATTTGTGAAGATTCTGATGAGAGGCATACCTGTACCAAGTTTACTTCTTGTGCCTATAATTATATCATAAAAAGCAAGACCTCTGAGTAATTCCGGTATTTCCTGCGGATCATGCTGCCCGTCACCGTCTATGGTAACTATAGCATCATACCGGTTTTCTATAAAATAAGAAAATCCGGTTCTCAGAGCACCGCCTTTACCTTTATTTTTATCATGTCTTATATATATGGCATCTGTTTTTTTAACTTCTTCGGAAGTCCTGTCTGTTGAACAATCATCAACTACAAGCACTTTGTCTACATATTTCTTTGTACCTTCAATTACTTCTCTTATATGCCTCTCTTCATTATAAGCACATATGATAGCAAGTATTTTTTCGCAATTTTTTTTGTTCATAATCAAGCTTTCTATAGAATAATTTACTTAGAAAAAGAATTATATCATATTTTTTTCTTTGAGTAAATTTATATGAGAATCGTAACGCATAACGCGTAAAGCGTGACGGGAGGAACAAATTCTCATACGTCGTTGTGACCGAAACGGTCATGGCCATTAGTGAAAAATGAGTAAGTAAGTGAATTTTAGTTTTTTCACTTTTCACTTTTCACTATTGAATAAAGGAAAAATAACTGTTAATATAGAATTAAGTAATAAATAATTACTAATGTAAAAATCCTCGCGTCACGCGTTACGCGTTACGAAACAGAAAAAGGGGGGAATACCCGGCTATAAACCGGGATAAGATATGGAATGTCCTAAATGTAAACAGGAATATGGTGATATGATAACCATATGTCCTATGTGTTTTATTGAGATTGCTCAGCCGGTATCACCTTCTACCGCAAGGAACAGGAGAGGGAAAAAAGAAAGACCTTCAGACAGTGGCAGTAAAAGTAAAGGATTGCTTGGCAGTTCTTTTTCAAGCTGGTTCGGAAGCAGAACACAGGAGCCTGCTCCCAAACAGGAGAAAAAAAGAAGTCATGAACATAAATTTACAAAATCAAGTGCTGCAGATTATGCCTCTTTTTCGATAGATACAGGTGTAACGGAAATGCCGGGGGTTGAAACCTTTCAGATTACTTCCCCGTCTCAGAGTTTTACCACTGAACCTGTTAATATTATGACAGATAATTCTTTTTCTGATAAAAGTGAGCCTACTATAATGGATAAGCCTGTGGAAACAATGATTCCTTCCACGGTATCTGCTCCGACTTATGAAGCACCTGTAAGGGGAACAGCAACCAGAGGCAGCCCTTCAAGGGAGCAACTGGCCCAGGAGCACTACAGCAAAGGCTATGAATATGAAAAACAGAACAGGCTAAAAGAAGCACTTGCAGAATACGGACAGGCTATAGCCTTTAATCCTAAATGGCCTGAACCTTATTACAGATGTGGCCTCATACTGGTTAAGAATAAAGATTACAATACTGCGTTACAGAAGCTTCATGATGCTGTTAAACTTGATCCTGCAAATGCAGATGCCCATTATCAGATTGGGAAAATTTATGTAGATAGAAACTTTAAAGAAGATGCGGAAAAATATTTGAAACTGGCTTTGAGTAAAAATCCTAAATTAAGTGCTGCAAAGAATTTACTCGAAAGTCTCTATGGGAAAGTATCATCTGTTACTCAGAAATCATGCCCGAAATGTAATTCTCTCCAGAGTAACAGAGCCAAGTTCTGCGGAAACTGTGGTTATACCTTTCCAAAATCATAGATTTACAAAAAATTCATAATTTAGTAAAGAATTCGTAACAAAAATCTGTTATAATATATTTGAATCATCGATAAGGTGTTGAACTGCCGATGTGTTCAGATAATTATGTAAAAGCAGAAAAATTTATCCGTTCAGGAGATGAACATTATTCAAAAGCCAGTTATAAGATGGCTTTGAATGATTATAAACAGGCAGAAGAACTCTGTCCGGATAAAGATACTTATAAGTATAAAACAGGGAAGACTTTTCTTGCACTTGGTAAAATAAAGGAAGCGTCTGTTTATTTTTCTTCTGCCCTTCTTCTCAATCATCAAAATGCAGAATATAACAACGGGCTTGCTTATATTTTTTATATTACAGGAGATATGGAAAAAGCCCGTGAATATGCCTCTATAGCAGTAAATCTCTCACCGCAAAATTCTCTTTTTATGCACAACCTCTGTACAATAAAAATGGAATTATTAAGTAAACAGAAAGATACAATTCCTGATGATATTGACACTATAGCCCTGGATTACGAAAAAGCAGGTATAAAAGACCTTGATGTTATAACTGTATCTGAAAATTTTGCCAGACTTGCCATGCTGTTTTTCAGAAAAGGTTGTCTGGAAAAATCCATGACCTGGTTTCGAAAAGCTTTAGAGCTAAATAAACAAAATCCCGAATTTTATGTAAATACAGGAGCAGTTTATCTTCTGGAAGGTAATTATGAAGAAGCTAAAGTGGAATTTAAAAAAGCCCTTG